>JAUNRC010000010.1 GCA_030535875.1 Akkermansia sp.
CGAAACAGCGGAAAGTCAATAAGAAATCCCGACATCGAAATGCGTTTGCCCTGCCTAAACTCAAAAGCAACTTGACATCATCGCTTAAGCCCATTACTATAAGGATTGAATATGAAATATCCACTCTCCGCTCTGCTGATACTGATATCCTTCGCCGTGGCACAGGAGGAAATAGACTTTGACAAAATTGATCCGGGCACTCATTCGGACGTTCCGTACATCCGACAGGAAGCGCCAATGGACACGTCGCGTCTTTCGGCGTACTTGCAGGAGCGGCTTCGCATATTATCAGCCGTGCAGGATTGCTCCGGCGCAGGAAAAGCAGTCGAGCAGCTACAGGCGCTCAAACCCTCATCCCTGCCCCCTGCGAGTGCTGATTGCCCTCCGGTTAATGTGTTGCAGATAGGGATTGCCGCTGAGAACAACCGATTGAGAGATGCTTTTTTCTATGGTGAGCCCAAACTGGCAGTGTTACTGAATTTCAGCCCCGAAGATGCCATTCTTCCATCCCCTCTTACGGAAGAAGATGTTGCTCAGATAAAGGCGGAAATCACAAAAAACTTTGCTCTGCTCCCCGTTGAACTGAGAGCAAAAGTTGATGGAGGTCCCGGTCTGACAAAGGAGAGCGCGTGGATAATGAAAGAAACGAACTATCAGGAATGTCATCTGGCCACTAACGATATTGCCGTAAACGTTTTCGATGATTGGAAAATTTTCTCAACAAAAAATGAAATCGATGGCTCACGTCGATATTTGGTATATTCTGTCACCCTGCAGAAAGCAGACAAAACATTTCAGGTGGAACAATGGTTTGATATCACAGCGTCCCGCAGAGTTTATACGTCGGAAGAACAACAGAAGGCCATGCAACAGATAGTAACCAATCTCTCTGAAATGCAAAGGCTCATGATTGCTGTTGCCGACCGGAAATCCGCAGATGAAGCAGCCGTTCACATGACGAAACTCATCAAGGAAATAAGCCCCTTGCATGAAATTGCTCAAACTAAGCAGACGGAAACCCGCCTGATGAACAACCTTACCCCGTCTTTCGACTATGATGGATTCCGCAAAGCCATTCGTCGCCATCATGAGAACGATTACTATGGTTCAGAAGCGCTGCGAAACTTTATCAAAATGTTGCACGGACCTCAGAACGAATAACGGATGGAGCTAACTCCTTGCTGAATAAGTGCGGATATGCCAAAATGGCGAGGTTATGAAAGAAACCCCGCTGACCTCTGTGCATCGCCGATTGGGAGCAGATATGGGCTCCGAAGCCGGATGGGTGTTGCCGCGACAGTACCGCAACCTCATCGATGAACATTCCGCTGCCCGCTCAGCCTGCGGCATGTTTGATATTTCTCCTCTCGGCAAGTTCCGATTACAGGGAAACGGAGCTGCCCAGAGCCTCGATTCTCTGCTCAGCAATGATATTACAGACTGTTGCGACGGACATCTGCAACAAACACTTCTGCTCCGCCCAGACGGAGTGATATTGGATAATATTACACTTTGCCGCGAAAGTGCCGGGCGTTTCTTGCTCATAGGTTCGGCTTCTCAGGCTGACGTAACATACAACAAATTGTACAAACTTTTCCATGGACAATCTCTTGAAGTTGTTAATCTAACGGACGATTATTGTGCTATCGCCTTTTGCGGGCCTGAGAGTGAAAAAGTATTTCAGCAGGTGCAGCAACTCCCGGATTTCCCGCATCCCGGTGAGTTCAGAATCTTTCGTCACGGAGGACAGCGCTGCTTCCTCACCCATGCAGGACTTGTGGCTGCGGACAGCTTTGAATTATTCTGTCCCGCGTCACACGGGATTGATTGGTTTGAACAATTGATGTCCAAGGGAGCTATTCCCTGCGGGTTACGAACTCGCGAATATTTGCGAATTCAACGTGGCCGCTACGACATTACTCGTGACAGCTTAGGCCTTACCCCTAAACATGTCGGACTTGAAAAGTTCTGTTCTGTGCGTAAAGAATACGAGGGCGCTCAAATCATGCAGCAATCAACCTCACCCGACGGTCGCCTTATTACCCTGAAATGTTCCGAGGCCTGTCCCGAAATTCGTATCGGCAGCGAAGTGCAAAATCAAGAGGGGCAAAAGGTCGGCACTATTACTGTTAGTGCTGAATCTCCAAGCGATAACAAAGGAGTGGCCCTCGCTTATGTTACTCACCCCCACACTCGTCCCGGCACTCATTTGCACATTATTTCCAATGGTCATGCTATTCCGGCCATGGTGGCGGATACGACAGAAAGCTGATACACAGGACGCTTGACGGCAATTCTGCAAGAAGATATAATGCCGTCTAGCTGACCGAGATGAACAAGCAACCGATACTGAGTGTAAAAAATCTGAGTGTAGAGTTCCGCACGCGAGCGGGAGTGAACTATGCTGTCAGTGATGTCAGCTTTGATTTGCACCGTGGCGAGACGCTCGGCATTGTCGGTGAAAGCGGCTCCGGCAAATCCGTAACCTGTTCTGCGCTCATGGGGCTTTTGCCGCGTCCGCCGGCTTATATCAGTCCTTCTTCTTCGGCCCGTTTTGATGGTAAAGACCTCTTATCTATGCCTGAAAAAGAGCTTTCATCACTGCGTGGTAACAGAATATCCATGATTTTTCAGGACCCGATGACCAGTCTGAATCCCTGCATGACCATCGGTGATCAAGTGGCAGAGCCTCTCATCATTCACCGAGGGTTAAGCAGAAAAGAAGCTCACCAACTGGCAATCGAAGAACTGACCCGTACCGGAATACCTTACGCAGAAAAACGGGCAAAATCATATCCACATGAGTTTTCCGGCGGTATGCGGCAGCGCGTCATGATTGCCATGGCTCTCATCACCAGACCTCAATTTCTGATTGCAGATGAGCCAACTACAGCTCTGGATGTAACTGTGCAAAAGCAGGTCCTGGACCTGCTGAAAGAGCGACAACAGGAACTCGGAACCGCCATTATTCTCATCACGCATGACCTCGGTGTTGTTCGCCGGTACGCTCATCGCATTCAGGTTATGTATGCCGGCAGCACGGTAGAAAGTGCCCCTACGTCAGAGCTTCTTTCCCACCCCCTGCACGCCTACACACGGTCCCTCATGGCCTCCATTCCCGGCACCCATTCCAAAGGCAGCAGATTGCAATCCATCCCCGGGCTTCCGCCCACACTCAGAAGTCCGGTTAAAGGCTGTTCTTTCATGCCTCGCAACATCATCGGCAAGCCTGAATTATGCCTGACGGACAAAGTCCCGGAGATGAAAGAAGTGACCCCCGGACATTTCGTTCGTAATTGCCCGGGTTGTCTCGCCTGAGATACTCGCTCAAAAACAAAGAGAAATCATACCTGCATACATGAAATTTGCTTGCAGGTAGAGGTAAAGGGTGCTACAATTCCTGCAAGCATGAAAGTTATCACTATTTACGGCAGCAAGAGCGACCTCCCCTTCATGGAGCCCGCACGTGAATACTTCGCGGAGAATAACGTGGAGCACGAAGAAGTCATCTATTCGGCCCATCGGGATTTACCTGCTCTTATCGAGTATCTTAAGGGACTTGAAGCCGATGGCACCAAAGCTGTATTGCTTTGCGTAGCCGGTCTTTCCGCAGCACTACCCGGCGTTGTGGTTATGAATACGGAGTTGCCTGTTATCGGTGTACCTGTTCCCTGCGGACCGCTCAACGGAGTGGATGCCCTGCTTGCTATATCTCAGCTTCCCGGTGGGGTTCCGGCCACAACAGTAGGCCTGCACAAGAAAACCCCGATAAATGCTGCCATGGCAGCTCATCGCATCATCAAACTCGCCGACTAATCATTTTCCTGCCATGCCCACCATTACAGACAGCGAAATAGAGAGGGCATTGGATAACTGGACCCGCCACATTCTGCAGGGGCCGGCCGGGCAGAGCTGTAATAATTTGGCCATCGTGGGCATTGTCAGCCACGGTGATGTTCTTGCTCAGCGACTTGTGCAGAGATTAAAGAATGCGGGCTGTCACGCTCACTACGGAGCCATCGACATTACCCTCTATCGTGACGATTTAAGTTTGCGGGGAAATCGCCCGGCGCTCAGGTCGTCCCATCTCCCCTTCTCTACGGATGACCTCACATTGATTCTGGTGGATGATGTGCTGAGTACAGGGCGAACCGCCCGTGCCGCGCTGGAGGTGCTGTGGGAATACGGGCGCCCCGCTCGGGTCGAGCTCCATTGCCTGGCTGACAAAGGCGGTCGTCAACTGCCCATTCAGCCGGATTATGTCGCTTTTAATCTTTCTTCGGAGTGCCCGGCTGATGTGAGGGTACATTTACTTGATATTGATGGCAAAGAAGATATCACTTACTGAGTAAACACTGTCTTTCAATCTGTCCCATGAATCCGCGTAAAGATTTGATTACCATTGAAGCCTTGAGCGACGAGGATATTCACACCATTCTCGAAAGCACCTCGGCAATGAAAGACATCTTCACGAAGAGCGTGAAGAAAGTGCCGGCTCTCAAGGGAAAATCAGTTCTCACTCTCTTCTACGAACCCAGCACCCGCACTCGCTCATCCTTTGAAGTTGCCGCTCATCGACTGTCGGCCGATGTCACAACCTTCACCGTTTCAACTTCATCAGTCGTGAAAGGTGAAAGTGTGCACGACACGATTGACACTCTTATGAGCATGAAGATGGACTACATCATCGTGCGCCATAAAAACAGCGGCATACCGGCAGTTATCGCGCGCCATTGCAAGGCTGCCGTCATCAATGCCGGAGACGGCGCTCACGCTCACCCCAGTCAGGCTTTCCTCGACGCCTTTACCATTAAGGAAAAATACGGTGATGTAGCCGGGCGGCGAGTGGTTATCATCGGTGATATCCTGCACAGTCGTGTAGCACGCTCCACCAGCACCATCCTGCGCCGCCTCGGTGCAGAAGTTGCATACATGGGTCCCGGTCCGCTTGTCCCGCCTTCAGCACATACCGGTATTCCCCGCTTCACCAACTGGGAACAGATTTTCAATTGGCAGCCGGACGTCATCTATCTTCTTCGAGTACAGAATGAGCGAATCGATTCGCCTTTCTTCCCGGCCGCTGATTATCATCAAGCCTTCGGTGTGACGGAAGAGCGCCTTCGTCGAATAGATGACCTTGATATGAGCATCATGCATCCCGGACCGGTAAACCGAGGTGTAGAAATATGCGACGCTGCCATGGAGTACCGCAATTGTCTGATAAACAATCAAGTCGAGAATGGCATTGCCGCACGCATGAGCATTCTTTACCACCTTACCCCTCAAACGCAGAGCAATGACTAATACTTACATCACCAACGCTACTTGGGCCCTTACCGGCGAAAAGCTGGATCTGCGTATGGGGCAGAATCTTGATGAAACGCCCTCTGAGTTTCTCAATGACATCCCTCTGCCCGGTGTAAGCGCAGTTGCTCCGGCGGGACAAATGTCTATACCTGAAGGAGCGCGCAGAATAGACGCAAGTGGCAAGCTTCTGTTACCGGCTCTCTTCGACATGCATGCCACCATCAGTCTGGATGGTCACAGCAAGCGTGAGAGCATTTATCGAGCCGGGCAAGCCGCCAATCAGGGCGGCGTGTGGGGTATGTTGGTCATGCCGTCAAAAGGCTTCGTTTTTGACAATGCGGCCACGCTCGACAGCTTCAGCGATGCCGTCAGTCATCGTTCCTTTGCAGCCATGGTTCCGGCAGGTTGCATCAGTGAAAATATGGAGGGTACTCATCAGGCTCCTTACAATACTTTAGCTGCCCGCGGTGTAAACATTTTGAGTGACGGCGGAAAAATGCCCTCCGACCTTCTTATGTTATACAGGGCAATGAAGTATGCTGCGGAGATTGGTCAGATTTTTGCCATTCGCGGTGATGTTCCTGCTCTGACAAACAAAACGTACGCCCACCCCGGGACAACATCGTATCGCCTCGGACTTCACGGCACGCCGGCATGCGCCGAAGAAATCGGCATCGAAACGCTCATCCGACTCGCAAAAGATGCCGGAGCTCGTCTTCACATCCAGACCGTCAGCACAGCAGAAGGCGTAGCCATTATCCGCCGCGCCAAAGCTGAAGGAATGAGCAATCTTACAGCAGAAGTCGCCCTGCACCACCTTCTGTATACGCATGAGGACATCGGTGATTACAATACCACCTTTAAGACAGTTCCGCCGCTGCGTGACAGGAGCGATTGTGAGGCGTTGCTGATTGGCGTAAAAGACGGAACGATTGACTGCATCGTATCCGACCACACCCCATGCCTTCCTTTTGCTAAGAAACAGGATTTCATCAGTGCCCCGCAAGGTATGGCTATGCTCGATACTTTCCTTCCGGTACTCTACTCCGAACTTGTGAAAACCGGTAAACTTACATGGAATGAGCTTATCCGGGCATGCTGTATAACCCCGGCTCAAATCGTAGCACCGAGAGATTCTGAAGATGACAATCCGCTCCTTGCTCCCTTACTTTTGTTCAATCCCGAGGATAAGCGCACGATAAGTAGTGAACATTTACACTGCGGCACGCTGAACAACCCATTGCTCGGACAAGTTATCAGCGGCTCGGTAACCCTTCCTATCAGTTAATTATCAATATTTTTATCTCTTTTCATGGTTATTTACATTGTAAGTGACGGCAAAAAAGGCCATCTCTCTCAGACACGGGGATTGGCGGAAGCTCTTTTAGCACGTGCCGCCGAAGCGCGTCCGAACATTCAGCACTCTTGCCATGAAGTAAGCATTCTCGGTAAAAGTTGGTTGAGTAAACTGTTTTATAAGGGGAAGGACTTGGATTTACCCCGGCCGCACCTTATTCTGTGTGCAGGTCATAGCACGCACTTGGCAGCATTGAGCCTGTCGCGACATTTGCGTTGCCTCTGCATGGTCTGCATGCGCCCCAGTTTACCCATCAGTTGTTTTGATCTTTGCATCACTCCTCGTCATGATGTTCCCGAAGGCGGAGTCCCTACTGACAACACCTTCCTCACCAATGGTGCCATTAACTGTATTAAGCCGCACCCGGAGATTGAGAAAAAAGAAACACTTATCCTCATCGGCGGACCCAGCAAGGAATTTAAATGGGAAGCAGAGCATGTACTCAATCAGCTTACCTCCATTGCCCGCAAGAGTACACACCCAATCGTTCTTACAACCTCACGCCGTACGCCGACGGATTTCGTTCAGGACGTTACCGCAGCCTGTCCTAACATTCGCGTAGAACCCGTAGACCAAACCGGTCCCACATGGGTCGCGGACCATCTGGCCTCGGCCTACGAAGTTTGGGTCACGCAAGACAGCGTGTCGATGGTTTATGAAGCCCTTTCCAGCGGTGCTCCTGTGGGTATTATTGAAATGCTTCGAAAAGGCGACCCACACAAGGACAAACCCTCGCGTGTTCTCAGAGGACTCAATATGCTCGTTGCAGATGGCGGCGCATGCACCTTTACGGAATGGGCAAAGACCCTCACCTTACCGCAACCGAAATCCATTCTTGATGAAGCAGGTCGCGCGGCTGACTTCATTCTTGCCAATTATCCTGATTTATTACCCTGATTTAGAATGTCCACCCCCTCATCACCTATGAAAGTCATGCATCTACTACCTTCTCTCACATCGGGAGGAGTTGAACAGGTTGTCGTCGAATTATGTGAAGGCCTCATTAACGGCGGAGATGAAAGCATAGTCGTTTCCGGCGGTGGGCCCATGGTTGCTGATATCGAGAAGACCGGTGCCCGTCACATCACACTCCCGGTTGGCAAAAAGAGTATTCGTTCTTTATTTTTGACCGGCAAATTAGCAAAACTTATTGAACAGGAACGACCTGATGTAATCAATCTTCATTCTCGAGTACCGGCTTGGCTGGGACATTGGGCCTGCAAGAAATTACCGGAACACATCCGCCCGAAGGTTGTCTCCACTTTCCATGGCTACTACTCCGTCAACGGCTATTCGGCTGTTATGACCAGAGGTGAGAAGGTTGTTGCCGTCTCTAACTTCATACGTGAGCATATTCTTGAGTGTTACCCCACCACTCCGGCAGAAAAAATTGTTGTTATCCCGAATTCTGTCGATACTACTGTACATTATCCGGAATATCGTCCGAGTGCCGAGTGGTACGAAAAATGGCATGCAGATTTCCCCGAATTGAAAGGAAAGTACGTTATCTGCCTTCCGGCGCGAGTAACTCGCCATAAAGGCGCTGCCCACCTTGCCCCCATTCTCGTGGAACTCAAGAAAAGAGGCATACCGGCTCATGCAGTCATTCTGGGAGAAGTTAAGAAAGACAAGATGGCATTCAAGGAAGAATTGGTGACCTTGTTCGAAAAAGAAGGGCTCAGCAAAGATGTAACGTGGACCGGTTTGCGCCGTGACGTTCGTGACATCATGGTGGCATGCGATGTGATTGTCTCGCTTAATCTTCTGCCCGAGGCCTTCGGCAAAACCACTCTCGAAGCGCTCGCTTTGGGACGCCCCACGGCAGGTTATGAGGCCGGCGGCGTGGGAGAACAGCTTGATGATTATTTACCGGAAGGCAAAGTACCGACCGGAGATACTACTGCTATGGCTAACGTACTGGCAAATTGGTATAAGAACCCGCCTACTCCCAAAATGCCTCTGCAAGCTCCCTACCGTCGCAAGGATATGACGGATGCCTACATTGCCCTTTACAGAGAAGTCTGTAAACGTTAAACATGAAGATATTACATTTCAGCCCAAAGTTACGTCCCGGCAGTCCTATGGCTCTTGCCGTTGATTTGGCGTGCGCACTTCAAAGTGATGGGTATGAAAACGTAGTGGTTTCGCCGCAGAGCGAGCTGATCAGTCGTCTCAACATAGCTGGTGTTCGTCATTTATCCTGTCGCCGCTCCGGCATACTCAACCTGTGGAAGAATATCCGCCGATTAAAAAGCCTTATTCGGAGCAATAAGCCTGACTTTGTTCAGGTATATTCAGCAGAAGCCGCATGGATAGTCGGCATGGCATGTAAGGGGTTGGACAAAACGTCTAAACCGACGATTGTCGGAGCAATTACCGGTTATCCCCGAAAAGGTCTCGCCATCAAGGGTTGGCGTCATTGCGATATTTTTACGGCGATATCCAAACATTTAAGAAATCATGTTACGGCGGAAGATTTTCCATTGAAGTGCAATCCGTGGGTTATCCCCTATGGCGTAGATGATAAACAATGTTACCCGGCCTACGCGCCTTCACCGACATGGCTTGAGCAATGGCAACGAAATCATCCCGAGGCAAAGGACAAGTTCACCATCTGCGTACCGGGAGCCATCACTCCCTTACATGGATTGGAAGAGCTCGTCCCCATTCTCACCGGTCTGTTACGCTCAGACATTACACCTCATGTGTACATTGCGGGAGACACGCGAAAGGCTAATTCCGCTTATCTGGATAATCTCAAAAAAACATTTAAAGAGGCTCAGCTCTCCGAGTACATCACATGGTTGGGATTGCGCTCAGACCTCCGCGATGTTCTCTGTGTATGCGATGTCAGTCTATCGCTTACAAAAGAACCGGCTACGTGGGATCGGGCCATTCTCGAAGCCTTGTCATTGGGTCGACCGGTTGTCGGGTATGACCACGGAGTGATAGGTGAACTACTGGAGACTTTTCTGCCGGAGGGCTGTGTTGCTCCGGGTGACTCAGCCGCTGTTATCGATACGCTGACACAATGGAATACCTACAGCCCGTCTCCCGGACAGGAAGTGCCTTTCCCTTATCGTATTACCGACACGGCTGAGACGTACAAGAACCTTTACAAAGAGATGCTCGGCAAATGAGCCAAAAAGGTTAACAGACATACAAAACATTACAATAGTGCGTCTGTTCATCCCTGCTCGGCTTGCCAAAAAGAACAAAACATGATATATTGCGGCATGCCTAAAATCGCACTCATTCAGCAGCCGGCCGTCGCAGATCCGGCCGAGAACAAAGCCCTGCAAATGACCGCCATTCGCGAGGCAGCGGCAGGGGGCGCTCAAATTGTCTGTACGCAGGAAATGTGTACAACCCTGTATTTCTGCCGAACTCAGGACTGTGATTTATTCGATACGGCAGACCCCATTCCCGGACCATGGACTGATGAGCTGTGCGAACTTGCGCGTGAATTGGGAATCGTAATCGTTGCCGCCGGTTTTGAAAAACGCGCAACAGGTCTGTACCACAACACAGCATGGGTGATAGATGCCGACGGCTCCTTCATGGGGCAATACCGCAAAATGCACATCCCGCAAGACCCCGGCTTTGAAGAAAAGTTCTACTTTACCCCCGGTGACCTCGGCTACAAATGCTTTGATACCAAGTTCGGTCGTATTGGGGTACTGATATGCTGGGATCAATGGTACCCCGAGGCTGCACGTCTGACGGCCATGCAAGGGGCTGAAATCATCTTCTATCCCACCGCCATCGGGTGGATTCCCGGCGAAGAAGAACTGTACTCGGCTCAGCACTGTGCATGGGAAACCGTGCAACGCGGTCACGGAGTGGCCAACGGTTGCTACATCTGTGCCGTTAATCGCTGCGGAAAAGAAGGAGAAACAACATTTTGGGGACAGAGTTTCGTGAGCGATTACTGCGGACAAATTGTCGCCAAAGCCCCGGTGGAAGAGCGCACCATTCTCTATGCCGATATCGACTTGGCGGCCTTAGAAGCGCATCGCCGCATTTGGCCTTTCTTCCGTGATCGTCGAATCGATTCCTACTCGGGTATCACACAACGATGGGGTAAGTAATTTTTAATATGGACAGCTCAGACAGCAGCATCGAAAAACCGCCGCTTCGTGTCATCGTTGTGGGCATGGGCGTGCGCTCTATGATTTATACCCGCATCGCCCTTACCAACCCGGAATTGCTGGAAATCGTCGGTGTGGTCGATACGGATGCGAAGCGCCGCGAATATGCCAGACTTACGTTCGGCCTTGCGCCACAGAATTGCTTTTCAACTGTTGATGAGCTGGTAGCCGTACCTAAGTTTGCCGATGCCGTCATCAACGGCACGATGGATAAGTTACACGTCAGCACAAGTCTGCCCCTGCTGCGCCATGGTTATGACATGCTGCTCGAAAAGCCTTTTGCCCTGAACGAACAGGAGGCAGAAGTCCTGCTGAGCTGCGTACGAGAGACCGGCCGAATCGTCATGGTGTGCCATGTTTTGCGCTACGCGCCCTATTACCAGCGACTTAAACGCGCCATGGACGACGGGGAAATCGGCAAGGTTATCAGCATTCGTATGAATGCTCAGGTCAATTATTTCCACGAGAGTGTTTCCTTCGTTCGAGGAAAATATGCCTCGGCTGAGATATGCGGCTCCGGCATGCTGCTGACAAAATGCAGCCACGACTTAGACCTCATGGCCTGGCTTATGGGCAATAATCATCCGCGTCGCATTGCAAGCGTGGGTAGCATGTTCCAATTCGTCCCGGAGAATGCGCCGGAAGGCGCGGGCACACGCTGTCTGACGGATTGCCCCGTCGAGAGAGATTGCCCCTACTCTGCCCGACGTCTCTATATAGATAACCCCCAACGATGGGCTGACAATGTCTGGCACGACTCCAACATGAAACGGCCCGAAACCGTTGAAGAAAAAGCAGCAGCCCTGAGCGACCCCGCCAATCCCTACGGAGCCTGCGCCTACCGTTGCAAGACCGACATTGTTGACCACCAATCCGTTCTCATCGAATATGCCGACGGAGCCACCGGCACTTTCTCCATGACCGGAGGAGCCTCCATCTCCGAGCGTAGAGTACACATCACCGGCACCAGAGGAGAAATATATGGGACCTTTGAGACAGGGCGCTTCACCATCTCAACCATTGCACCCGAGGCACCTGAAGGCCGTGTTATGCATGTTGTGGATGTGGTCGAGGCTCAGGAGGGATGCCATCACGGCGGTGGTGACCGAGAAGTCGTGCTGGACTTTATTGCACATCTTCGCGGAGAACCGACATCTCCCGGCAAAACACTGTTGGAAGACTCTGTGACGGGGCATCGCATTGTGTTCCTCGCAGAGAAATCCCGTATGGCCAACGGCGCAATTCAGGAATGGTAAGCCCTGCTCCCCAGCCTGCTCGCGAGTTCCGCTACCCGGACTTGCCGATAGCTCGTCGACGCAAAGAAATTGCCGAAGCCTTACGCCGACATCAAGTTATCGTCGTAGTCGGCGAAACGGGCAGCGGCAAAACCACCCAGCTTCCGAAAATTGCACTCGAAGTTGCAGGCAACCGTCGCGGCATGCTGGGCTGTACCCAACCCCGTCGTCTTGCCGCCGTCGCCGTTGCCCGTCGTATTGCTGAAGAAGTCGACAGCGAAATCGGAGATTTTGTCGGTTATCAGGTCAGATTTGATGACAAAACGAGCAATCAGACCAAGATTAAGCTCATGACGGACGGCATTTTGCTGGCCGAAACGCAAGATGACCGCGACCTGCGCCGTTATCATACCATTATATTGGACGAAGCCCATGAGCGCAGTCTCAACATCGATTTCCTGCTCGGTTACATGAAATTGTTGCTGGCTCGCCGTCCGGACCTCAAGCTCATCATCTCCTCTGCTACGATGGATGCCGGAGCCTTTGCCGACTTCTTCGGAGGAGCCCCCATCATCAATGTTGAAGGCCGCACCTACCACGTCGATTTGCATTACATGCCGCAGGCCCGACCGGATGAAGAACTTTCGGAGCATGTTGCCAGAGCGGTTAACTGGTTATCCGAATATGATGAAAAAGGCGATGTTCTGGTGTTCCTTCCCGGTGAACGTGAGATTCGGGATTGCGAAGCGGAATTGAACCGACTGGAACTCCCGCATACGGACATCCTTCCACTCTTTGCCCGCTTAGGTTTGGCGGACCAGCAGCGTATCTTCCATCCCGATAAGCGCCGCCGTCGCATTGTGCTCGCCACCAACGTGGCAGAAACCTCGCTCACCATCCCCGGCATCATCTATGTTATTGATAGCGGGCTGGCACGTATATCGCGCTACCTGCCGGGGCGACAAATCCAACGCCTCCAGGTCGAACCTATCTCACAGGCCAGCGCCCGACAGCGCGCCGGACGTTGCGGACGCGTGACGGAAGGTGTTTGCATTCGCCTCTACGCTCAGAGCGACTTTGAGCAAAGAGAGGCCTTTACCGACCCGGAAATTAAGCGTAGCGCACTTGCCGGCGTTATCCTCCGCATGGCCGACCTTCGGCTTCCGGCATTGGGAGAATTTCCTCTTCCCGACCCACCCGGCTCGCGCCTGATTAATGAAGGCTACAAGACACTGCGTGAAATCGGCGCTATTGACCGCCACAAGAAACTCACAGCTACCGGACGAAGCCTTGCACGACTTCCGATTGACCCGCGTCTGGGGCGTATGTTGTTGGAAGCCGAGCATGAGCACAGTCTGCCGGAAATGCTCGTCATCGTTGCCGGATTAAGCATCATGGACCCGCGGGAGCGTCCGCAGGACTTCGCCACTCAGGCTGACCAAGCCCATGCTCAATGGAAAAATGCTGACAGCGACTACCTCTCCATGCTTTCCCTGTGGCGCAGCGCGCAGGATTTTCGCGACAAGCGCGGCATTAAACGCAATCAACTCCGCAAATGGTGCAGTAAAAATTACCTCAACTTCCTGAGAATGGTTGAATGGTTCAACCTCGTACAGGATTTAGGCGCTTCGCTGAAAGATACTTTGGGGTGGCGCATACCGGAACTTCCCGATGAAGAACATCAGGCTACGCCCGATATGATACACCGCTCTCTCTTGGCCGGAGCCCCCTTGCAATTCGGTGTATGGAAGCCGGAAGATAAGGTATATCGAGGAGCCGGAGGCCGAGACTTCTCCATCTTTCCCGGCAGCGGCCTTTTCAAGCGTAACAAGAGAGCAGAGTGGATTTTCGGCTCTGAACTTGTAGAGACAAGTCGTCTCTTCATGCGCCGATGTGCTATTCTGGACCCGACATGGCTCGAAAAAGTGGCACCGCAACTTTGTTCCTGCCATGCATACGACGCGACATGGGATAAGGATGCCGGAGTGGTCTACGCCAAAGAGCGAGTAAGCTGCGGCGGCCTGACTGTCATTGACGGCCGCCGGATATCCTACGCACGCTATAACCTACCGGCTGCGCGTGATATCATGATTCGTGAGGGTATACTGGAAATGCAGCTTCGCGACACGCCCCCCTTTCTCAAACACTTGCAGGACATGCGGGAAGAAGTACGCTGTGTGGAGGCCAAACTGCGTCGCCGCGAGCTCATCTGGTGCCCCGAGGCCGTGTACAATTTCTTTGCCGAGCGACTGCCGCAAGACTGTGCCTCTGCCAAAGCCCTGCGCCGCTGGCGAGACAAAGCCGAGAAGGACAATCCTCATATTCTTTACATTCCTTACGAGGAATGTATCTACCCCGGAGAAGACAAGGCGCCGGCGGATTTGTACCCGGATGAATTGCACGTTGACGGGCAGGAATATCCCGTGTATTATGCTCACAATCCCGGTGAAGCCGATGACGGCGTAACCCTTGGTGTGCATATTGATCAACTTCCTAATTTCCCGGATTGGCTGCCGGAATGGGGAGTACAGGCCCATTTGGCAGACCGGGCAGAAATCCTGCTGCGAACCTTGCCCGGAGATTTACGGAGATTTCTCATGCCCATCGGTCAGGCGGCAGATGACTTTGCCGAGAGTTGGTACGATAAACAACCTGACCGACCTCTTACACGCGCTCTGGCGGAGTTCGTCATGAGCCGCACGCAAAAGTTCTGCAACGCACAACAATTTGACCTCAGTCGATTGCCGGCAGATTTGGTCACAAAAGTATGGGTGTGCGACGATGATGGCAAAGAACTTGCCATGGACAGCAACATGGAGGCACTCCGCGAAAGACTGGAACAATATCGCCGTAAACGATTTGCAAAAAAAGCCTCGCGCACCTTCTCCTCTTCACCCATGACCCGCTGGGACTGCGGAGAACTTCCGCTCAATATTGATGTAGGCAACGGAACAGGGTTCCCGGCCCTTTATGACGACGGTGAAAAGGTTCGCATACGCGTATACCCCACTGCCGCTGAGGCCGAACGAGCTCATCGTTTCGGTGTGCGACGTTTAGCGCTTATCCGACATTCCGATTTCATCAGCAGTATCCGCAAACGACTACCCATCAAAAATGTTGCGGCAAAACTCGCCATGAGCACTCTGGGCTCCAAACCTTCCCAGAACATAGCCGATACCATTTATGCAGCTATGGATAGTGTGCTGCGCCCCTTACCTCGGAATGCCCAAGAGTTTGATGCTGCATGCCTGCGCATGCGCGAACGATTGTACGACACAATCGCCGATACCCTCTCTGCTGTATGGGAACAACTCGCTGCAGTCGATGCACCGCTGCGGGAATATTGCCTGACAGCCTCACGTGACCGTTACGCTGCGAGAATAGCCGAAGACCTGCAACGAGAATGGCAGTGGCTCACTCGTTCTTTCTTTCTTTCATCAGCAGAGCCCGATTATTTGCAGGACATTTCCCGCTTTGCCCGCGGCATTCAGCAACGGCTGGACAAAATTGCCTGCCAACCGGCCATCCGTGAATTGGAACGTATCGAAACCCTGCAATCGACCGTTCATCCCACCTTTTATACAGATTTCCCGCTGCATGCAGATTCTCCGGCATGGTTGCAATACGGTCTCATGCTGGCAGAATATCGACTGTCTCTCTTTGCTCCCTCTCTGGCAGTCAAAGGTCGTTCTTCAGCAAAGAAACTGGCCGCAGCAGCAGAATTGCTCTGAATAAGCCCAACAAACTGACGCGAGCAGAGTTTGAACCAAAACTGAGAATATGTTACTATAACGATTGTATGGCAGTTATCAGCAGCACCGCAGCAATTCGTGATCTGATTTCTTTAATGATAGCTCACGGCGTGACACGCTGTGTGGCTTGTCCCGGCAGTCGCAATTCTCCGATTGTGGCAAGTCTGGCCACCTTGCCTGATTTTGAATGTCGGGGAGCTACGGATGAGCGCAGCGCGGGATTTGTTGCCTGCGGCTGGGCGGCCCGGGTTCAGGCACCTGTGGCCGTGTGCGTCACCTCAGGTTCGGCCCTGCTTAATCTTCATCCGGCCGTGGCGGAAGCCTTTTACCGTCACCTGCCGCTGCTTATTATCTCAGCAGATCGGCCGGAAAGCTGGATTGGCCAGCAAGACGGCCAAACCCTGCCGCAACCCGGTGTATTTGCCGGACTTTGCCGTATGAGTGTGCAACTGCCGGAGGCCGAAGATGCACAATGGCACCGCAATCGTCTCATCAATGAGGCTCTGCTCGAACTCAATCATCGGTGCGGAGGCCCCGTTCATATTAACATCCCCCTCAGCGAACCGCTTTTTGCCACTACTGATGAGCCTCTGCCCACACCTCGCATCATTCGCCGTACCGAATTGGCCCGAATGAATGCCGATGATGAAAATGAACTCCTTGACATAGTGGCCTCCTGTCCCCGCCGTCTCATTCTACTCGGACAACTTGCCAATGCCGCTCAACTCCCGACATCGCTCATCTCGGAAAAATCCTTCTCCGTCATCGGTGAACACCTCTGCAACACCCCGTCGGCGCAAACCCGCCCCGACTTTATTCTCGGCCCATCCCCCGAACCGTCATTCAGCCCGGATTTGCTCATTACCTACGGTGGCTGTGTCATCTCCAAACGATTGAAAACGCTCCTTCGACAAAATCCCCCGCGCGAACACTGGCACATCAGCGAAGATGGGACGGCAGTCGATACCTTTTGCAATCTTACCCGAGTCATAGAAGGCGACCCCGCAGAACTATGGGAACTGCTTGCTGCCTTTGCCGAAGAAGGCGACGAAGAATGGGCTGCCCGCTGGTATGCTCCGACACCTGTGCCGCAATTCCCTTTCAGCGCCATGCAAATAATCGGCGACTTGCTCCAATCGCTGACATCGGACAGCGTGCTGCACTTAGCCAACAGTTCCGCCGTTCGTTTTGCCCAGCTTTTTCCCATTCCCGAGGGCGTACAAGTAGAATGTAATCGAGGAGTCAACGGCATCGAAGGCTCCCTTTCCACAGCTCTGGGCTTTGCGATGGGCGACACCCGCCCGCAATTCATCATCTGCGGAGATCTCTCTTTCTTTTATGATATGAACGCCCTGTGGTTGCAGGGCATTCCCGCTCATGTCCGCATCCTGCTCATCAACAATGGCGGCGGCGGCATCTTTGATTTCATTCCGACCCCTGAAAACCCGCTGGTCAACGGCGCACACCAAGCAAGGGCCTGTGCCTGGGCAGCAGACTGCGGATTCAAAACATATACCGTTCACAATGAATCCGAATGGCAGACGGCTCTGACCGCGCTCATTTCTCCCGGTTCAGCCCCTGTTCTGGTCGAGGCCTTTACCGACAGCGTGAACGATGCTCAACTCTTCAAACAATTCAACGCATTATCCTGAAATATGAAACGCGAGTGGAAAACTATCAAACAGTACGAGGAAATCCTTTTTGAGCAGTACGGCGGCATTGCCCGCATTACTATCAACCGCGAGCGCTATCGCAATGCTTTTACTCCGCTGACTACCGCCGAAATGAGCGATGCGCTTTACCTCTGCCGAGAAATGCAGGATGTTGCCGTTGTCGTACTGACCGGGGCGGGCGATGTTGCCTTTTGTTCCGGCGGTGATATGAATGTCAAAGGCTACGGCGGCTATATGGACCGCGGCGGTGTGCCGAGACTTTCCGTTCTGGACGTACAAAAACAAATCCGCTCCCTTCCCAAGCCCGTCATTGCAGCGGTGAATGGCTTTGCCATCGGCGGCGGGCATGTTCTGCATGTCGTCTGCGATCTCAGTATTGCCTCCGAAAATGCCGTATTCGGCCAGACCGGTCCCCGCGTCGGAAGTTTCGATGCCGGCTTCGGCTCCTCCTATATGGCCCGCTGTATCGGACAGAAAAAGACGCGTGAAATCTGGTTCCTGTGCCGCAAATACAACGCTCAGGAGGCTCTCGATATGGGATTGGTCAATAAGGTTGTACCCTTGGAACAACTTGAAGATGAATATGTACAATGGGCGGAAGAGATGATGATGCACTCCCCCATCGCTTTGCGCATGATTAAGGCCGGGCTGAATGCCGAACTCGACGGCCAAGCCGGCATACAGGAACTTGCAGGCGATGCCACCATGCTCTTCTACATGTGTGATGAGGCTCATGAAGGCTCTCGCGCCTTCCTCGAAAAGCGCCGCCCTGACTTTTCCAAATATCCCAAGATGCCTTGATAGCAAGGGCTCATGCAGTATATTGACAAAGAGTCCATTCTGTGCTTTCCCGAGGACTTTTCCCTCCGGTGGCAACGCAAGGTGCTGCACTTTAAGCGTCCGGCCATGACATCAAGGGGAGCCTTAACAGAGCGAACAACGTTCATCATTACAGCTACAACATCAACCGGAACGGCTCAGGGAGAATGCTGCACCATGCCCGGATTGCTGCCCGAGCCCACCCCACAAGAGCTGGATTATTGGTGTAAAAAAGTCATTGAGAACAGAGGGCTCGTCAACATTCAAGCACCTTCCCCCATTCAATTCGGTTTGGAATGCGCCTTGCTGGGAGCACTACACCCCCGTCAGCCCCGCTGGCAAACATCTTTCAGCCGAGGGGAAGCGGGCATCCCCATCCATCATCTCATTTGGATGGCAGATATCAACACCATGCTGTCAGCCATGCAACGAGGAATAGAGGCCGGCTTTACCTGCCTTAAACTGAAAGTCGGAGCTCTGCCTTTCGCTCAGGAACTGGAACTCCTGCACCAAGCGCACCGTGCATTCCCACAAGCTGAATTAAGAGTGGATGCCAACGGAGCATTTTCCCCTCAGGATGCCCTCTCGAAACTCGAAGCTCTGTCCTCAGCAGGTGTGAGCTACATCGAACAGCCCATCCGCCCCGGCAATCATTCAGCAATGGCCGAACTTTGCCGACATAGCTCCCTGCCCATCGCCTTGGATGAAGAACTCATCGGAACCAATAATCAAGAATATCTGCTCGACACCATTCATCCCCATGCTCTCGTCATTAAACCCTCTCTGCACGGTGGCCTACTCGCTGCCGAAAAGTGGGCTGAACTTGCCGAGCAGCGAGATATCGCATGGTGGGTAAACTCCGCACTCGAAAGTCACATCGGCCTGACGGCTCTGGCTGAATGGTGCGCCTACGCCGCACCTCGACAACTACAAGGGCTGGGAACAGGCCGACTTTTCCTCGATGACGAACAAGGGCATGTCCGATTGCAAGGCTCACAGCTTATCTATATGCCCTGAATCCGCCTAGCCTCATTGCCTTTACCATTCCTCCGGAGCAAAAATCAGAATTCCCAGCAGTGCGGGCAAGGCCATCATTGTCCAACCGATTGCCGACCAAACATTTTCCGGCAGACGCTTGCGTAAACGACTCAATACATGCAGCGCGGCAAGTGCTGCTGTGATTGTTATATAAAATCCCCGTATATAAGCGGGAGATGACCCCAGCTTAATACAACATACCAAAAACAGGCTCAATAGGCATACATGCTTCATTACTGAGCGTAGCATGCTCGTATCGCCTCGCTTATGACGCTCCGCCCCGAACAGAAAGAACATACCCACCATCACCCACAGAGGTGCGCTGAATAACATGCTGAGCGGCGTATAACTATAACTGTAGAAATATGCAGGTGCGGCACAGGCAAATACGAACCCCATCGACGAGAAAAGCAAAATAAATAGCGAACACCGCCGTAGCAAAGGAGCCGTCGACATTGCTATCGGCAAAAACGGCAACAACAGAAAATAGATAAAATATTTGCCAACGTGGAAGAAAAGTATCCATCCTGCTGCCAGAACCACCGCCAGCCCGATGGGAACCAAAGGTGCAAGGTGGCTGCGATAATATTTACTCTCGTAAGCCTGTTCTGATTTCAAAGCCCTCGACATACGGCCATACATCACAACGAACCAGATAAGAGCACACACAACCAACAGAGGCTCAACCGTCAACATGGTAATTTTGAAATGCGCGGCTATCACGACACTCCAACAAAGTGCAGCAAACACGACATCCAATCCCCACAAGGAGAATAATTGCCAAATAGGCCGAATACAACTACGGGTAGACTCATTCACCACACCTGCATTTTCCTCTTCCTGCGAGGATTTTGCAAGCACCTTGCCTGTCATTTTCATAGCCATTCAACAATAACATTCTAAAGACGTGTTTTATACTTGCCATGATATGAGAGCATTTATATAATGCTTGCATGGAATGGAATGATGGTTTTATGACCCTCTTTCGAGAGGCCGTTGAGCGATATCATGAGCGCCCACAAACGCCGGCAAGCGGATTTTTTCTGCCGGCAGAAGTAAAGCTGCTGAGTGAAATAGGCTACACTCCGGAAGAAATGCATGCCTACATTCAGGATTACGCCACGATGGGCGATCCATCACCGAGTTCCATACTCCTGATTGCAGCGGCGCGCCGCACCTTCTTCCTGACCGCACAGCGCGGTATATCCGGCAACGCCCGCCCGGTAAAAGCCGTGGATTTACCCTCAGCGGACGAAGATTTTCAGGGCATTCCCTACCTGCCCCGTATCATTCGCAAAGCCGAGGCAAAACTGCACGGCACACTCGATGCCGGCCTGATGTTCTACGATGAGCAGGACCGCGCATTCCTGCGTGAGCACGGCAACATTCACCCGGCAGACTTCCTCTACTTGGCATGGACAGCCCACGGCGATAAACAAAAAATGGTAAAAGCCGTTCTCACTGCCATGAAAGCCGGCTCACCGGATGAGGAAAATACACGCCAACCGCAAATTGCCCCCATTCCTCAACGTAGTACCGCACAACCGACGGGAGCTCCCATCCAAAGTGAACTCAAATTAGACTGATATACCCACCTACTCTATGAGCAACTACCGGGAAATTGATGTTCCGCACGGTGATGAAGTTACCACCGAACCTCAGCGACTCGCACTGGAAGCCATGTCGCATGACTTAGTTGTAAAGCTCAATGCCATGGTAGCTGAGCAGGAGCGCCGTGCACAGGAATTTGCCGCTCAGCAGCACTCCCTCTCCTCCATTCCCAACCTGAACATCCCTCAATTTCCGTCGGCTCCTCAACAACATCAGCCCAATCTCCCCGAAGTCCCTCAGCAGAATAACTCAACCGCCCATCAACAGGAGCAGGTTTATTCTCAGACTATCACCAACGGCCCGGCTATCCCTCGCAAAAAATACACACAAGCGACCTCATCTCAACAATGGGACGACCCATGGAAAGAAACAAAAACCCCGAAAATGCCCACCGTTATCCGTGACACGGAAAACGAGAACAAGCAAAGCTCCATCGGCGCAGGCACCATTGCCACTATTATCTTCGTTATCTTCATGCTCGTCATGCACGGGTGTGATTAATCCGATTTCAATAGCTCAACCATTCCTTCTATGACCAAACAAACCCTCATCACGCTGGCTCTGGCCGGTTGCACTCTGGGATTGATAACCGCTTGCTCGGAAGAACAAAATACAGAGCAGAAAGCTGAAGCACCGGCTGTCAAGGTTTTCAAAATCAAAAAACAACAGGTAACGGATTACGGCGAATGGTTCGGTTACCTGCGAGGCAAGAATGATACCGACATACATCCCAGAGTATCCGGCTTCATTATTTCTCAGGAATATCAGGATGGTAAGGCTGTAAAGAAGGGAGACATCCTCTTCAAGCTCGACCCTGATTTGTACGAAGCAGAACTGGCACAGGCCGAGGCCAATCTGAAAGCCGCCGAAGCCACACTCAATGCCGCCATCGCCACACGTGACCAACTTAAACTGGATGTCGCTCGCTATGAGCAACTTCTCAAGAGCTCTGCCGCCTCCGAGAAACAGGTCAGCGATGCCCGTCATAACCTCAAGGCTGCGGAGGCCAGCGTCAAAGCAGCTCAAGCCAGCATCGAACAAAACAAGGCGGCCGTCAATAACGCAAAAATCAATCTCGATTACACCATTATTCGAGCTCCTTACGACGGCATTGTCAGCTCCGCACTTGTTTCGCGCGGTGATCTCGTCAGTTCCGCCACAAAACTGGCAAACATCACCTCCATCGACCCCATTCGTGTGGATTTCGCCATCAATAGTGACGGTCTGGTCAACTCCTTCCGTCGCTACGGCAATGTGCAGTCAGCAAAGAAAGATGCCTCTCTCTCGTCACCGGGATTTGACCTCATCCTGGAAGATGGCAGCGTGTACCCCCACAAAGGCACCCTGCTCTCCATGGAAAGCAAGGTTGCAGCTACCGGCCTGATAGATGTTGAGGGTGAAATCGAAAACCCCGAGAGCCTGCTGCGCGGCGGCATGCCCGTGCGCGTTAAAATTCCGCTCGGAATGAAAGATGCGCTCCTTGTACCGGCTGCGGCAATTCGCCCGGTCTTACGCAACAATTTCATCATCATTACCGACAGGAATAATGTTCCGCACACAGTACCGGTAGTTATTGACGGCAGGTACGATATCACCGTCACTGAGGAAGACGGCTATACCTCCACACAACAACTTGTTGCCATTAAGGATTACTCTCGCCCCCTGCTCGATTATTTCCGCGAGTACGGCTATGAAAATCCTGAAGATGTTCCCGTGGTAACAGACCCCGACAATGGGGTGCGCGCCATGAATATCTCCTCTGCCAACAGCCGACTGGCTGCTGATGATACCACTCCTCGCGGCACCATAAAGCCGGAGCAATTCAGCTTCCGTCCCACGCTGACCGAGGCTGAAAAAAAAGCCATGGGGCAAGCCTCTAAACAACCGGATGCCACCGAAGCAACCGTTACCGACGTTCAGGCAACTTTGCCTCCGTTCCCGGTAAAGGTTATGAATCTTGTCCATCAGGATGTAGCCGTCGAAGACGAGTGGTTCGGCACACTGCGAGGTGAGGAAGAAACCGACATCCGTCCGCGAGTAAGCGGCTTCCTCCTGACTCAGAACTTCCGTAACGGCACCATCGTTAAAAAAGGAGATGTGCTCTACACCATCGACCCGGCTCCTTATCAGGCTGCTCTTGACCGCGCCAATGCTAATCTTCTTTCCGCTCAGGCCGCCGTGGAACAGGCCAAGGCCCGACTGGATATGAGCAAGGCAGACCTCGAACGTTATACTCGCTTGGTTGCCAACACCCCCGGCGCAGTCTCCGAAAAAGCTGTCACCGATGCCAAGACCGCCGTTCAGACCAACGAGGCCGCCGTGGAAAAAGCCATTGCCACGGTCGAGCAGATGGAAGCTGCTGTCAATCTCGCTACCATCAACCTCAACTACACTACCATTACAGCTCCCTTTGACGGTCGAGCCGGCATCAGCAAGCCCTCCATCGGAGCACTCGTCAGTTCAACCGACAGAGAGCCGCTTGTTACCCTCTCCTCCATCAACCCCATTCGCGTGGACTTCAGCGTGAGCGGTAAAGGAGCACTCGCCAGCATTGAGTCTCTTCAGCACCAGAGCATCACACCGGACAAGCGCCCGCAATTTGACCTTATTCTCAAGGATGGCTCGGTTTATCCGGTCAAGGGCGAAATTGTCTCCATGGACAATGCTCTGAGCACCACCCGCGGCACTTTCGGCATGGTCGGCCGCATAGAAAATATCGACCAAGGTCTGCGCAGCGGCATGCCTGTGCGAGTACGAGCCTCCATGACCCCGATTAAGGGAGCTTTCCTTGTACCGGCTCGAGCACCGATGAACGCCAACGGGCGCGACCTGCTTCTGTTACTCGCCAAGGACAATGCCCCCACCCCCTTACCGATTACTAAGGGAGCTATGGTTGTCGTCCCGGTGAAGGAAGAAGGCGGTAAGGAAGTCACACAACCCATGTACATCGTCGATGTTGACCGCAATTCCGTGGTGCCGCTTCTATTGTCAAAAGCCGGGGCCAGCAGCCTCGATGCCATGATTCTCGGCGGAGCCGGCGTGGATAATTGGGATGCCTTAGTTCTCAAAAATGCCGGAGTCAACGATTACCGCGCTCTCGTGGAGAAATCCGCAGGCAAATCCCTCCCGGATGACCTGCCGCAGCAGGAGCACGCTGCCGATTGGAAAACGCTCGCTCTTCGTCAGGTCGGTGCTAAAAACAGCAAGGAGCTTGTACTTCGCAACGCAAACGCCAAAGATACCCTCGAACTCATTGCCCGCGGTCAGGGCTTCGGTTCTGCCATGGAAATGGTGCTCAAGGGTATGGGATTTGACGACATTAACAATGTTCCCGTAATTATCGAGGGGTCCATCATGGCAGCCAGTCAAACCATGGCAACCAATATGAAAGTCGGAGCCCGAGCTAACAAACTCACTCCCACACCCTTCCATTACGTCGCGCCCAAGACGGTTGTTGACTCCGTCACGGCCGATGCCTCCACCTCCGTCGCTCCGCAATTCAAATAACCCTTCATCGCTAGCATATCATGTCACCGTTTTTCATTAAACACCCCATCATTGCAGGCGTAATATCCATCGTCACGACCATGCTGGGAGTCATCAGCATGCTCTCTCTGCCCATCTCGCAGTACCCGGACATTGCCCCGCTCACCATCATGCTGAGTGCCTCGTACCCCGGTGCAAATGCGCAGGAAGTGGCGGATGCCGTGGCTACCCCCATTGAGCTGCAGCTCTCCGGTATTCAGAAGATGGACTACATGAACTCCACTTCGTCCAACAACGGGTCCTGCTCACTCAATGTTGTGTTCGAACCGGGCTCGGATGCCAACACCAACCAGCAGCTTACATACATGCGATACAGTCAGGCGACATCCCAGTTGCCTTCTACCGTATCGCAAATGGGTGTGACCATTAAACAATCCTCCGGTCTGCCGCTGATGATTTACGCCATCGACTCGCCTGAAGGCTTCTTCAACCCCATCGACCTGACCGGCTATGCTTACATCAACCTCGTAGACCCGACTAAGCGCGTTAAAGGTGTAGGTGACGTGATGGTGTTCGGCGGTCGTTATGCCGTGCGAATCTGGCTCGACAGCGAAAGAATGGCCCAAAAAGGCCTTACCGTCGATCAGGTATACAATGCCGTCTACCAGCAGAACAACATCAACCCCGGCGGCTCCGTGGGTGCTGAACCCATGCCCGACGGTCAGGAGTTCACCTTCACCATCCGCAATAAAGGCCGCGTGGAGAGCATCGAAGAGTTCGGTAACATCATCGTGCTACAGGACCGCACTCAGGCCGTACGCCTGAAAGACATTGCCCGCATCGAGCTCGGCTCCCAGAGCTACTCACTTGCCGGACGTGTGAACGGTCGCCCCGCAACCTGTCTTGCTATCTATCAGGCGGCAGATGCCAATGCTCTCGAAACCGTCGCTGCCCTGCGTGAGCTCTTTGCCGAAAAGGAAAAAGTCATGCCCGAAGGTATGCGCGGCTACACGGCGCTGGATACCACCACCACCGTGAGTGACTCCATCAATGAAATCATCCACACCCTCTTCGAGGCTCTGGTACTGGTGGCTCTCGTGGTATTCCTTTTCCTGCAAGGCTGGCGTGCCACACTCATCCCGCTCATTGCCGTACCGGTATCTCTGGTAACAACCTTCTGCTTCTTCCCCATTCTGGGCTTCTCGCTCAACACCATCTGTCTGCTCGGCATGGTGTTGGCAATCGGTCTGGTGGTGGACGATGCCATCGTCGTGGTCGAGGCTGTGGAGTCGCACATGGAGAACGGCATGACCCCCCGTCAGGCAACCTTTGCCGCCATGAAGGAAGTAAGCGGTCCGGTCATAGCCATTGCCCTTGTGCTCGCGGCAGTGTTCCTGCCCTCAGTACTTCTTCCCGGTATCACCGGCACACTCTTCCAGCAGTTTGCCGTGACGATTGCCGTCTCGATGCTCATTTCGGCATTCAACGCTCTCACCCTTTCACCGGCGCTCTCCGCGCTTATGCTTAAGAACAAAAAGGAGCACAAATCTCTGCTTACCCCTTTCTACAACGCCTTCAATAAAGGCTATGATTGGGTAGCCGACAAGTTTGCCGCCACCTGCGGCTTTCTCTGCCGCAAACTGTGGATTTCCATGCCCCTTCTGGTGGGACTGACCTGCCTGATTCTCCCCACCTCCAAGCAGGTACCGGGCGGATTCCTGCCCTCGGAGGACCAAGGCTTCCTGATTGCCGGAGTTATCATGAAACCCGGTGTCTCGCTGCAACGTCTGGTGGAAGAAACGGAACCGGTGGAGCAGACAATCATGAGCGACTCCTCCGTTGATCAGGTTGTTTCCATTATCGGTATGAACCTTATCATCGGTGTGCAGACAACCAATGCCATGACCTATTTCGTTAAGCTCAAGGACTTCGCTGAACGTCCCGTCATGGAAAACGGCAAGCACCCGACAGCGGAAGATATCTACAAACGCATAAACGGCAAACTGGTTATGTGTGGTGCTGACGGTATGGTGTTCATGACAACCCCACCGGCTATTCCCGGTGTGGGTACCGGCAATGACATCACCTTTGTGGTGGAAGACCGCGAAGGTCAGGGCGTGGCCGAGCTCTATCGCCAGATGCAACGCCTCGAAACCGCCCTCAAAGCTCACCCGGCCATAGCCAACGCCTCGGACATGATGTTGCCGGCTGTACCGCAAAAAGGCATCGCCATCGACAAAGATAAATGTTTGGCTCAGGGCGTCGACTACGCCGGAGCCAATGCACTCCTGCAATGCTTTAACGGCTCCCGATTCGTCAATTACTACACCCAATTCGGTCAGCAATGGCAGGTCTACATGCAGGCAGCCGGCATTAACCGTACCAACACCGACCAAATTGCCAACTTCTATGTAGGCAACAACAAAGGTGAATCCGTACCGCTCAGCACACTCGTAACCATCACCGATATTGAAGATACCGAATTCGTACAGCACAACAATAACTACAACTCCGGCAAGGTCAGCGTGAAACCGGCCGACGGCTACTCCTCGGCTCAGGCCATGGCTGCCATTGAAGAAGTCTTCGATGACGTAATGGACAAGACTAAGTTCGGCTATTCTTATGTGGACATGAGCTTCCAGGAGAAAAAAGTGCAGGACGGCCTCGGTCTGGGAGCCATCTTCACCCTCTCCGGTGTCTTTGCCTTCCTGATTATGGCAGCTCTCTATGAGAAGTGGACCCTTCCGCTCGCCATTTTCCTCTCGGTGCCGATTGCCGTGCTCGGAGCCTTTGCCGGTCTGATGTTCTTCAAGATGACCCTCGACCTCTATGCCCAGATTGGCCTGGTGATGTTGGTGGGTCTGGCTGCGAAGAATGCCATTCTCATCGTTGAGTTTGCCGTATTGCAGATGGAGCGCGGTATGGGACTCATCGAAGCCGCCGTAACGGCTGCCCGCATGCGACTGCGCCCCATTCTGATGACATCTTTCGCCTTCATTCTGGGTTGCGTACCGCTGCTCACGGCAGAAGGCTCGGGAGCTCTCGCCCGCAATGCTATCGGCGTGGTCGTGGTCATCGGTATGAGCATAGCCACTGTGGTTGGTGTGTTCTTCATCCCCTGTTCCTTCGTCTTTATCATGAAGCTCTTCCGCTCCAAAGTAAAGAAAGCCCATCATGGTGCCGACCCCGATGAGGAATATGCTTACGCTAAATTAGCTGAGAGTGAAGAGTAAATCTCCCGGCACATATTTTCAGAAAAGAGCCGCATTTTGCGGCTCTTTTTTGTATAGCAAGTAACATTTTAAGAGGAGCTTTTTACTCTTCCTCTTCGCGGTCGGGGTATTCCCATTGCGCACCGGCATCGAGCAAGAGCTGCCGGATAGTCTCATTCTCAGAGATTTTCAACAGCGGGTTACCATCGTAATCTGTCCCATGCACATTCGCCCCGCACTCAATCAGGTAGCGTACACAGTCAACGGAATCATTCATCACGGCTATCAGAATGGGCGTATAGCAAAACGACTCAGCCATTATGTTGACATCAGCCCCTTTTTCGACAAGAACGCGAGCCATATCGAGCGAATTGTCACGCGCAGCAATCATTAAGGCATTGAATCCGTCATAGGCGGCACCATTCACATCCGCTCCCATAGCCAACAGCTTATCGAACATCCGACGATTACCTTCTCCGATGGCATACATCAACGGCGTTAACCCATGATCACCGCCCGGAGATTCAAAATCAGCCCCGGCCTCCAACAACATGTACGCGATATCATCATGGCCGTTGGCAATGGCCTCGCCCAGCGCCGTATTGCCACCGAGCAAAGACGAATCCGGCCCGGCTCCCGCGGTCAAAAGTGCCTTCACGACATCCTTATAACCGTGGCTTGCGGCATAGTACATCGGGGAGAATCCGACACGATGACAATATACCTCCGTATCCGCCCCGGCCTGAATCATCGCACAGGCTATACCCGTATAGCCCAGATAGAGAGCCTGCATCAGATAGCTTTCATCATAACCATCAAGCAGCGAAGCATTCTGTGGCGTTAACAACGACCGAACCTTCTCCTCATCGCCGCTCAGGATGGCACTTGCCAGCTCCTCATGCTCAGGCTGCACATCGGGCTTAAATCCCGCAGCAAGTAGTACGTTGATTCCCGCATGAGCTTTTTCCATCGCTGCATGTGAAAGCACATGGCGCCCGCGACCATATCCCTCGGGACAAAAGCACGACACGCCCACTTTCTGCAACACGCTCAGCACATCCCGCTTTCCCTGAAGAGCCAATTTGTACAGGAATGTACCGCTGACACGTTGCAGATTCGCTCCTGCCGCAATCAATACGCGACATATATCTGCATGCCCCTCCACGGCAGCAAGCTCCAGCAGGCTACCATCTTTATGAGCACGGTCATCGGTACTTCCTGCTTTCAAACAATTTATCACCTGCTCAACATCGCCTTTCGATACAGCCGTATGAAAAACGAAATGACAACACTCGGGACTTAAACTCTTTAATTCTTGGACAGCAATGGGAGCTTGCTTTTTCGCACGCGATTCAGGCTCATCATTCACATGTTGATAAAGAGCAAGGCCACCAATGCTGACATTCAAAGACAAGAGAACCAAGCCGAAATAATGTTGAGATTGCATGATGCAAGTGTACAAAACTCATATCGTGCTGTCAAGATAAGGGATTATAACGAAGTGCGTGATAACACAGTTTGCGCTTGCGAGTGCTCCCGAAAGCGGCTAAAATGAACTCCGAACAATGGACTACGCACCTCTGATAGAAAAGCGCCGCACCCGACTTCAGGAACTCGAGACAGCCATTGCAGAGCCGACACTCTTCGATGACAGAACTCGAGCCGAAGAAATTATGCGAGAGCACCGCCGCACACAAGCCCTCCTGAATGACTGGGAAGAGCTGTGCAATGCGCGCCGTCAACTTGCAGAGGCCCGAGAGATGGCAAGCTCTGAGGATGAAGAACTCGCAGAGATGGCGGCTCTTGAACTGGAGGAACTTACACCCCGTATCTCTAAACTGGAAGAAGAGGTGCAGTACAGCCTGCTGCCTCGCGACACAACGGAAGATCGCGATGCTATCGTGGAAATTCGTGCCGGAACCGGAGGTGATGAGGCCGCCCTCTTCGCCGGCAATCTGCTGGGGATGTACCAACGCTATGCAGAGAACCGAGGCTGGCGACTGGAAATCCTCGATGCCAGTCCGAATGATATCGGCGGATTTCGCGAAGTAACAGCCCGCATCAGTGGTGAAGAAGTGTTCCGATTCCTCAAGTACGAAAGCGGAGTACACCGTGTGCAGCGTGTACCGGCGACCGAAACGCAAGGGCGCATTCACACCTCAACGGCGACTGTCGCCGTCCTGCCCGAAGCCGAGGAAGTCGATGTGGAAATCCGCCCTGAGGACCTTCGCATCGAAACCTGTCGTGCGGGTGGAGCCGGCGGACAGCATGTGAACCGCACGGAGTCCGCCGTTCAGATTTTCCACCTTCCGACCGGCATCATGGTACGCTGTGAGGATGGACGTTCACAGATAAAAAACAAAGAAACTGGACTTCGTATTCTGCGCGCCCGACTCTTTGAAATGAAACAGCGCGAAGCCCAGCAGAATTACTCCGCACAACGCCGGGCACTCATCGGCTCCGGTGGGCGTGAGGAGAAAATCCGCACCTACAATTTTCCGCAAAATCGCCTGACCGACCACCGAATCGGCTACACTGTTTACAATCTCGATATCGTTGTCAGCACCGGAGCTCTCGATGACATCATTTCCCACATGCAACATGCGGAAATGCAGGAACGAATGGAAGAATTGAAATAACACGACATGAAAACCATTCAGGATATTCTCAGCACCGGCACGGCTTACCTCGAGGCCCGCGGCATCGAAGCTGCTCGCCACTCCATGCAGAGCCTGCTTGTTCATGTACTGGGTAAGAACAAAACATGGCTCTATCTACACTATGACGACCCCTTAAATGAAGAGCAACTGGCACCCCTGCGCGAACTGCTGCGCGAGCGTGGCAAAGGGGTACCCCTGCAACATTTACTGGGTAGCTCGGAATTTTATCGTCGGGAGTTCAAGACGGACTCCCGCGCCCTCATTCCACGCCCCGAGACGGAAGAGCTGGTTGAGTTCGCGCTGAATATGGTCGAGCACAAGATTGGCATGAAGGTACTCGATATGGGCTGCGGCTCCGGCATCATCGGCATTACCCTTGCTCTTGAACTTCTCGCCCATCGACCGGAAGTTGTCATGGCTGACATTTCGGAAGATGCTCTCTCCCTCACGCTCGAGAATGCAACATCCCTCGGAGCCAAGGTAAAGACCTATCGCAGCGACCTCTTCTCCGCATGGCAGCAGCAGGAAGAAAATGCAGTCATCCCACCCTCCGGCTTTAACCTAGTACTGGCCAATCTTCCTTATGTGCCGGATCATGAACAATTGGCACCGGAAGTTCTCCACGATCCCGCAACTGCACTTTACGGCGGCCCCGATGGGCTGGATGTCGTACGCCGATTCCTTGCTGAGCTTCGCCTACATCTGGCACCGGACGGACTCGTGATGCTTGAGGTAGGACATGACCAAGGTGCTGCGACCTGCGCCATGATGCAGGAGCTCGGCTATGAGCGAGTCAGCGTTCTGACCGACATGAGCGGCAAGGCCCGTTTCCCCATTGGCTATGCCTCAGCAGCTTTTCTTTCACCCACTCAACCGGTTATTACGGAAATAACGGATTCTTCAGATGAATGACCAGTGGTACATCTATCCGATTGTGCGCCAATTCATCGCCGGACTGTCACGCTGTCTATGCAGCCTCATCGTCGTTTCAGCGCTCATGGCACTGACGGAGTTTCTTCTGATGGCTGCGAGCGAAAGCTATTTACTCCCGGCACTCTTCTGCGGCAATCTTTCCGATATCCTCTTTGCTCTTATTTTGATAGGGATGACCATAATCGCCGCTTGGTCACACCAAGTGTTGCTGGCAGGACGAGGCTTACTCCTGACAAGAATACTGTGCCATACAGCCATTATTCTCAGCATTGCTTACTTCATCTGTAGGCTCTATACAACCTTCACCGGCACAGCTCTGCTCATTCGGCAGGCCGAGGCGCCCTACATCATCTGGGGAATATTACTGTTAACAGCCATCCTCAATCTGGGTAACATGTCGGCAGCTCCCATCACCTCACGCGTGCTCTTGTTTGCCCTCCTCATCAGCACACTTGCAGTTATAATGTGCGAAGGTCCGGAATTGTGGATTTTCGGAATTGCTGCAAAAATCTTATTGCTCCTCATTTCTCTACCCATTTTCAAACGATTAGCAACTACTGCCGTCGCAGTTATTGCCATGCCGGAACCATAATACTCCCGACAATTATCCCCGACAAATAAAACTAAGCTTGCAAAATCACATATACCATGCTAATATGGTCGGAGAAAAACGACCGACATGCAACGCAAGTTTCTCAGTTGGCTATTCCTACTTATATGTGCGGCTTTTGCCGTGGCGGGAGGACTGTCGTTCCTGCAATTTCAACGACAGTCTGAGGCCAGAGCCAAAGATTTGATGAGCAGTCGTCTGCATGACCTCATGTTGTTGGAGCGTTACACTCAGGAAAGCATGCAGCATGTTGTGCAGATTAACGATGAAAGCACGTTAGAACGCACACGCGCCGTTGCAGAAATTATTCGACTCAATCCGGGCATTCTGAAAAATCAGGAAGAATTGCAGGGGTTATGCAATGATTTAGGGGCAAAGCAATTATGCATTGCCGACGAACGGGGTGTCATTATTGCCGGTGTACCGAAGTCCATCCTCGGGTTTAACCTCTCAGAACACGAGCAAAGCCGCCCTTTCCTGAGCTGCATCACCTCTCCGGGATATGAGCTGATTCAGCGTCCGCAAAGCAATGGCCACAGCGGTGAAATCATGCAATATGCCGGTGTTACGCGCCTCGATGCTCCCGGTCTGGTGCAACTTGGCTTTACAGCCCAGCACGAACAAATCGTCAGAGCCTCGGCTAACCTCGAGACTATGGCCAAAAAGATTATGAGCGATGCCAAGGGGCACATCATCGCCTTCCGCGACGGCCAGTTGGCAAGCCGCTCAGGGTTCAACTTGCCGACTTCCACCCTGCTCTCGCTGCCCATCAACGCCGTAGGTGAAATTAAACTCGGAGGGAAAGACTATGCAACCTACGCCATTGAAGAAAACGGGCTGCGCCTTATTTCACTCACACCTTGGAGAGAAATCACAAAAATCAGCTTCAAATCCCTTCGCGCGCTCCTGCTGAGCAACATCGGGCTCTTCCTGTTCATGTTCATCGTCGTATGGTTTCTCCTGCGGCGCTATGTGCTCAGAGGTATTCGGCTGATTAACCACTCACTGCGCCGCATAACAGAGGGCTATACGGAAGAACGGGTCAATGTAAGATTTACTCCCGAGTTTACGAGACTTTCCACCGGCATCAATGCCATGGTAGACTCCCTCCAGGCATACGGAGAACAAAAACGCGAACGTCTGCAAAAAGAACTGCAACTTGCAGGAGCCATACAAAGCACTGTCATCCCCAACAAGTTCCCGGCATTTCCTAACCGTAAGGAGTTTGATATCTATGCAACCAGCAATCAGGCTCAGGTCGTAGGCGGGGATTTTTATGATTTCTTTATGCCTGACAGAGAGCACCTCTGTTTTATGCTCGGGGATGTAGCAGACTCCGGCATACCCGCTGCGCTCTTCATGATGAGAGCCATTTCCATCATCCGCGAACTGGCAAATACCGGAGCCACCCCTCAAAATGTGCTGACCAAAGCCAACAAAATTCTTTGTCGCGACGGCACGAACATGCGACTGTCGCTCTTCTATGGCCGCCTCAACATCACCAGCGGAGACTTCCGATTTGTGAATGCCGGTACACCGCAAGCTCTTCGACGACAGGTCGGAGGCTCGTTTGAAATGCTTTCCATGCGTTCAGGAGCTACTCTCGGCACCCACGCCGGAGCAGCCTATTCCGAGTGTCGAGTCACGCTACAACCGGGCGAGCGCCTGTTCCTGTATTCTCACGGGGTTCTTGCTGCGGCCGATTCCGAACACACGCCCTTCGGCGCGGCACGACTGCAAGACGTTCTTGCCGGCGATGCTCTAACCATTACAGACATGCTGCGCCAAGTACGCACAGCCCTCCAACACTTCACCGGCAATATGGAACAAAACTGCGATATATCCATGCTTGCTGTTGAGTACAAAGGGATATGGAGCACTTACGCCGAAAAGACCGTACCGAACGAACGGTTCAACGAGCTGACCGAACTCCTTCAACAAAAACTCGAAGGCGAGCTGGCTGCCCCCGACAGCATAACGGAACTGCAAAAAGCGATGACCATCATTCAACAAGCTCTGCCCCCGACAACGCAGGTGACAATGCGACTGCGTTGCAATGAACAAACAGCGCTGTTAACCATCATCTACAACCAAGCACAGTTCAATCCTCTCCTCGCGCAACCCGGTCTTGCCATCGACGATATCCGATTCTCTACCGACAATCAACACAGCAGTACGCTCGAGCTGCGACAATCGCTGTAACCCCATGACCCCCTCTCCCTCCATCTCCGAACCCATTTGTGCTCCGCCTCCTCCGGCGGCTCCATTCCCCTCGCAAGTTACCGAGGATGATTTCACCCCCCCTTCTGAAACCTCGCTGCGCGACCCCCTACCCACCGGAACTGTCGTGGGTGAATATACCATCGTCTCCAAGCTCGGTCAGGGTGGCTTCGGCATCACTTACCGTGCTCGCCATACAACCCAAGGCTCCATTGTGGTCATTAAGGAACACATGCCCTCCGAACTGGCTATGCGAGTACCCGGTAGCACCTTTGTCACAAGCATTTCACCCGAAAAAGAAGAACGATTCAAAGCCACTATGGCGGAGTTCATGGAAGAAGTGGTTGTACTCATGGGGCTCGAGCACCCCGGAATTGTACCCATTATCTCCGGATTCGAGGCAAATGGCACCGCCTATTACGTCATGCCCTACGTCGAAGGCACCTCACTGAGCCTGCCGGACCCCCCCTCCTTCGACAAAAACAAGCAAGCAGTCGAGGCACGTAAACTCAAACAACTCCTGCGCTACCTGCTCTATACACTCGAATACCTCGAACAACATAACATCGTTCATCGCGACATTAAGCCGGAAAACATCATCGTCAATGCCGAGGGGCGCCCCATTCTGCTCGACTTCGGCTCCGCCCGCCAACTTCAGGAGGGCAAGGTCTACACCAACATTTATACGCCGGACTTCTGTTCTCCCGAGCAAAGCACCGCCCGGAGCGATGCCCAGATGAGCGCAGCCATCGGCCCCTGGACGGATATCTACGCTCTCGGTGCCACCTTCTATTACCTCATCACGCGTCTGCTCCCGCCCAAAGCAGACATGCGTACCCTCTCCGACCCTGACCCTTACAAACCTCTGGCCGGACGAGCCAACCTTGAAGAACTCTACCCCACACATTTCCTGCAGGCAATTGACCGTGCTCTGCAACTTCCGCTCTCCGAGCGCTGGAAACGAGCCTCCGCCTGGCGCGAAAGCATGGAGAGCGGCATGATACCTCCGCCCGCAGGACTGGCACGCCGCATGCGACTGTTCATGACGGCCAGTATTGTCCTCTTCGTCATTCTTACCTCACTGAGCATCTGGGCTCTCAGTGAAAAGGAGCACGCCATGGAAATCTACAACAATAGCCTGAGCTTCACCGAAGGCATGCTCTATGATTTCAACGAAGAACTCTCCGACATCCCCGGTTCCACCGGTCTGCAACAACAGCTCGGCAATAACCTGAAAGATTATCTTAACTCGATGGAAAAACTCCCCATCGCTCAGGATGAAAAATTGCAGCGAGCCCTTGCCATCGCGTGGAAAAACCTCGGTTCCGTCAATACACAACAAGGTGAACTGGCTGCGGCGACAGAGGCTTACCGCAATGCCACCAAACTTCTGCAAGCCCTCCACGATGAACACCCCGAAGATTCGAGCTATCGCTATGAACTGGCCCGCACATGGCTGCTGAGAGCAGATGTAGGTCGTCGTCGCAATATGAACGAACAGGCTCGCACCCTCGTATCGCAGGCGCTCAACATGCTCCGACCGCTCTGCGATCAATCACCGAACAACCCGGACTACCGCTGCGAACTTGCCCGAGCCATGGATTATGCGGCTATTCTTGCCGGCAGCGCAGGCAATCACGAAGCCCGCAGGAACGCCATCAACAACATGAGTTCCCTTTACCACGAACTCGTTAATCAATATCCTCTGCACGAGCAGGCTCGACTCGGATTAGGACACGCCCTGCTCCGACAGGCAGGAGTGGCTATGGAGGGCAACGACTTCAGCCGAGCTTCCCAACTGCTCAACGATGCTCGAGATATCTTCTCCGCTCTTCAGAAGAGCCGTCCCCACCGCCTCTCTTTCCGTGTAGGACTGGCTGCCGAAGCATACATGCGCGGGAACATGTACATTCTCATGAGCGCCCAATCAACGGATGACAACCAACGCAAGGAGAACGACGACCTTGCCATGGCGGCATTTAAGACCAGCATCAGTCAGGCTCAGGAACTCGAATCTCTCGATGAGTTCAACACCGACTACCCCTTCCAGCAATGCCGCGCCATGGCTTTCATGGCTGATATCATGCTGCGACGCGACAAAAACAATCAGGCCGAGGCCTATTGCAACACCATCATGAGGAAAATCGACAAGCTCCTCAAAGCCGTGCCGGGCAATGCAGAGTACGCCATGATTAAAGCCGGAGCCTTCCGCGGACTCGGAATTGCTCACAGCAAGAATCCCAAGTACCTGACCCGCGCCACGAAAGATTTTGCTCAATACCGGGAAATTACGCAACACCACCTGCAAAAAACTCCGGGCAATCCCATGCTCAAATCGCTTTATGCAGATTCTTTGATTGAATCCGCCGCTCATGCCATCCGATGCGAACAATTCAAAGACGCAAAAAAATGGCTTGAGCAAGCCATTGTTCTTCTCAACGACATCACACGCAACGACAACGAAAGTGCTACCACCATCCAGCGCCTCAACAAAGCGCGACAGCTCCTTGACGACCTGCCGAAAATGCAATAGCCGTAACTTACGAGCTTGTCTTAGAAAAATAAATGTGATATACATTACAGCATCATTATGGGAGCAACCGCACATCGCATCCGACTTGGCCTGAAAGGGCTTCGCAGCTACCTGGCACAAGGCATGATTGACTTCCTGCCCGCTCGGCGTGATCTCAAAGGTTACAACTTCACCAAGGCCGGCAAGGACACGAAGGCCGCGCTTGATGTCGCGCTGGTGGGATTGCCCCAAGGTATGGCCTTTGCTGCCATGGCGGGATTGGACAGCATATACGGCATCATGGCTGCAACGGTCGGCACATTCATAGCCCCGCTCTTTACCCGTTGCAGTCTGACAGTCAGCGGCCCGAGCAATGCCACAGCCTTCATGCTGGCGAGTTTCTTCCTGGCCTCCTCTCCGGCCATCCAAAGCCAGCCGGCAATTTTTGTTCCGCTCATTGTCTTTTTAGCCGGTTTGGTCTGCGTGATAGGAGCCTTCGTCAAGGCCACGGAAATGCTCCAGTTTGTCAGCCGAAGTGTGCTGGTAGGCTACATTACGGGTGCCGCCACCCTGATAATAGCCTCGCAATTGCGCTATGTCATGGGCATAAATGATGTGAATGCCGGCAGCTCCTTCTTTACGATGAGCGCAGCCATTCTCAACAATCTGGATAAAGTACAGTGGCAACCCATCGTTTTAGGAACCCTTTCTTTCCTGATGTTCATCCCGCTCAAGAAACACTTTAAGTTTCTGCCCACTTTTGCGGTCATTCTGCTCACCATGAGTCTGCTCAATTGGGTGCTCTGTCAACCATGGACCGGAGCATACTTCACCGATGTTCGCATGCTGCGCGACTTCACAATGAGCGACCTGAGCTGCACACCCCCCGCTGTCTGGGAAGTGCCGGGACATCTGGCCGAACTTTTCCCCGTCGTCATAGGCATCGCGTTCCTTTCCACCCTCGAACAAACAGTCATGAGTAAGACTATCTCCGCCAAAACGGGAGAGGCGGTCAATCTTAATCAGGACACCTTTGCCGTCGGCATGGCCAACATCGGCTCCGCTTTCACAACATCTCTCCCCTGCTCAGCCTCTCTCACCCGCTCCATGCTGAACTACACGGCAGGAGCCGCCACGCGATTTTCAGGTGTTATCTGCGGTCTGCTTTGTTTGGGAATTACCTTTATTCTGGCAAGTTTCCCCATCATCTCCTGCATTCCCCACAGCGTATTGGCTGCGCTGGTGCTGGCGAATGCCGTCTCGCTTTACGACCGCAAGCTGCTGCGCATCTGTTTCCGCTCCACGCGAGGAGATGCCGTTGTACTGCTCATCACCTTCATCGCGGCGCTGTTGCTGCCGCTGCACGTGGCCATCTTCGTAGGAGTCATCATTTCCGTCTCGCTCTTCCTTCGCAAAGCAGCACGCCCCGAATTGGTGGAGTACACCTTCGATAACGAAGGCACCCTCATGGAGCTCAACAACAAAGCCGAACGCTTGCCGCAAATCTCCATCGTCCACGTCGAGGGAGACCTCTTCTTCGGTGCCGCCGACCTTTTCCGCAAGCAGGTGTCGCGCATAGCGGAAGACCCCAGTCTGGCCGTTATCGTTCTGCGCATGCGCAATGCCCGCAATCTCGATGCCACCGCCGTCTGTGCCCTCGAAGAACTCATCAAATTCACCCGCGAAAAAGGCCGCCACCTCATCGTGTCGGGCGCAGGACGACCCGTTTACCGAGTACTCAAGAAAAGTGGCGTACTGCATGTGTTGCAAGAAGATTGCGACCGAAGCAAAGGCGAGAGCAACATCTTCATCTTTGAGCCGAAAAACCCCAACATCTCCACCCGCAAAGCCCTCATGCGAGCTCAAAAACTTCTCGGTACCCGCAACGCTGACATCTCCATCTACACCACGGAGCATCATACCCCGGCTGTATAATGAAAAAAGAGCACTACGCCGATTTCGCACAAGCCCTCACAGATTGGTTCTGTACTCATGGTCGGGATTATCCTTGGCGCCGCACGCGTGACCCGTGGGCCATCCTCGTGAGCGAAATCATGCTCCAACAAACAACCATCGCCACGGTACTGGGACGCTATGAGGCATGGATGACTCAATTCCCCACCCCCTCCGCTCTTGCCGAGGCCGATGAACAAACCGCTCTGCGTTCATGGGAAGGACTAGGGTACTATCGCCGAGTGAGAGCCCTGAGAGCGGCGGCAATTACCATTTGTGAGCAACACGGAGGGATATTTCCCACCACGGAAGATGCCATCCGCGCCCTACCCGGCATCGGTGACTACACCGTAGGTGCCGTACTCAGTTTCGCCTACAACCGTCCTGCCCCATTGGTGGATGCAAATGTCAGCCGTGTGTTCGCACGCGTGTTCAACGACTCCACACCGGTAGACAGTCCCGCCGGACGCAAACGCCACCGACAACTTGCCGCGCAACTCGTTCATCCCACCAATCCTCGCGCCTACAACTCCGCGCTCATGGAGCTGGGACAAACCATCTGCACACCCGCCAGCCCCACCTGCCTGCTCTGCCCGGTGCGTTCGTTCTGCACCGCTACCGCTCCTTCCTCTCTTCCCGTAAAGCTCCCGAAAACAAAAATAACCGCTCTGGAGCACTGGGATATCTGGCACATCTCCGATAAAGGGCTGCTCATGGAAAAACAGCCCGGCGGCAAACGTCACGAAGGCATGTACCGACTCCCACGCCGCGAACAGCAGGAAATCGCTCATCTTCCCCACCTCTGCGACCAGAAATATACCGTCACGCGTTACAAAGTCACGCGCCATCTTTACCGGGCCGATATCGCCTCACCTCTCCCCCAAGAATGTTACATTCCCATCCCTCGGCTTACTGACATCCCCATGGCAAGTCCGGACCGAAAGCTCGTCTCTCGCTTCTGCAATTCGGCGGATTAAGCAAGCACAACTCATTTTAATTTCGTCATTGCAATTTTTAGCCTTGCGCATTGAAAAAATAAGGCGTATAATCACCGCGCGGGAGCGTAAGCTCCTGAAGGCTCTTACAATTTTAACCAACCTAAACAAATAAACAAATAATATGGCTAAACTCACAGTACGTGACCTCGACGTTGCCGGCAAGGAAGTCCTCATGCGCGTGGACTTCAACGTTCCCATGAAAGATGGTGCCATCACGAACGATGCCCGCATCGTAGCTGCGCTGCCCACCATTAAGTACCTTCTTGAGAAGGGTGCCCGTCTGGTACTCTGCTCCCACCTGGGCCGCCCCGAGGGTACCGGCTATCAGGCTGAGTTCTCCCTGAAGGCTGCTGCTGAGTGCCTGTCCGGTCATCTCGGCAAGCCCGTTTCCTTTGTCCCCGAGACCATCGGCGAGGCTGCTACCGCTGCTCGTGCTGCTCTTCAGGACGGCGATGTCATGCTGCTGGACAATGTTCGCTTCGACAAGAAGGAGAAGAAGAATGACCCCGAGTTCGCCAAGGCTCTGCTGGGCAATGCCACTCTGTATGTGAACGACGCTTTCGGCTCCGCCCACCGCGCTCACGCCTCCACCGAGGGTGTGACCCACTTCGCAGAGAAGTCCGCCATGGGCTTCCTCATCGAGCACGAGCTTGAGTACCTCGAGGGCAAGCTCGAGACCCCCGAGCAGCCCTTCGTTGTCATCATGGGCGGCGCTAAGGTCTCCGACAAGATTCAGGTGCTCTCCAAGCTGATGGAGAAGAGCCAGACCTTCATTATCGGCGGTGCTATGGCTAACACCTTCCTTGCCGCTCAGGGCAAGAGCGTGGGAGCCTCCAAGATTGAGGCCGACAAGCTTGACCTCGCCAACGAGATTCTTGCCACGGCTGCTGCCAAGGGTGTGAAGTTCATCCTTCCCGCCGACACTCGCTACACCTTCAAGTTTGAAGAGGGTGCCGAAACCTTCTGCACGGCTCCCTGGGCTGAAGGTGGTGAGGTACCTGAGGGTGGTATGGGCATCGATATCGGCGACAAGGCCATCGAGGAAATGTGCGCCATCATCAAGGGTGCCAAGACCGTGCTTTGGAACGGCCCGATGGGTGTGTTCGAGCTGGACTCCTTCGCTAAGGGTACTAAGGCTGTGGCCGAGTGTCTGGCTGAGAGCGACTGCATCTCCATCGTGGGTGGCGGCGACTCCGTAACAGCCGCCAAGAAGTTCAAGGTAGCTGACAAGCTCTCCTTCTGCTCCACGGGTGGTGGTGCATCTCTGGAGCTGCTTGAGGGCAAGATTCTGCCCGGCATCGGCTCTCTGAGCGAGAAGTAAGATTACAACCCTCCCGACAGGGTTCAGAAAGAAGGCGAAGCAATGTTGCTTCGCCTTCTTTGCTTCATGCGATAATATCAAAATTAAAAAGCCACCTCAAAGGTCGGAGGAGGAAACAGGCTTAAAATAGTACCCTACCCCTCGCTCTGTGCAAATACAGGAGGCATAATCACCCAACTTTTGACGTAAGCGCTTAACGTGAGTATCGAGCGCGCGGGATTGTGTCGTATCGGCATAGCCGAAAAGAACGTTCTGCAACTCATAACGATCCTGCACCTTATCGGGACGCTCCATCAGGTAAACAAGCAATTTAAACTCCGCTGTCGTCAAATCCAGAGATTGACCTGCGATATAAGCGCTGAGCTTATTCTTATCAACCACAATTGCTCCGCTCTGAACCACTAATTGAGCAGAGGCTCCGGCATTGGCCCTCGTCAGAATATTATTCACGCGCAACACAAGTTCCCGAGGGCTGAACGGCTTGGTTATATAGTCATCCGCTCCGAGTTTGAGCCCCTCGAGACGATCATCCAACTGAGCACGAGCCGTCAGAAACAGCGCGGGGATAGAAGCCGTAAGCGAACTCTCTTTCATAGCACGAAAGATGCTCATACCATCCATCCCGGGCAACATGATATCCAAAATGACAAGGTCGGGTCGCAAGGTGCGGATTTTCTCCAAACCCTCAGCCCCATTGTGCACGGCAGTTGTACGCCAACCTCGCCGCTCCAGACTCAACGCAACAAGCTCAGCGATATCTTCATCATCCTCAACTATAAGAATGTGCATGCGCATATTATAGCATGGTATTCGGATTTTTGCATTTCTTTTGTGTGAGCATTCTGTCACAATTATCAAAACGTGACTGCATACCTGAAAATACTTGACATTGAGCCTCCCTGAAGGCAGAATATGCGCCGTACATTTTTTCAGACAATCCATGCTTCTTTCCATTACACAATACGGCAACCCGGTACTGCGCGCAGTGAGTGCGCCCGTTGAACATGTTGATGAGGCCATCGTAGCGCTGGCTAACAATATGATTGAAACCATGTACGCAGCCAACGGCATCGGGCTTGCTGCTCCTCAGGTGGGCGAAAATCTCCGCATGGTAGTTATCGACATCCCCGAGGACGAAGAAGAGGAAGAAGAAAAGTCGGAGCCGGAGATGGCTACCGTCAACGGCGAGCTGCGCCCCATTCGCGAGCTCATGCCCTTGGTCTTCATCAATCCCACACTCGAGCCCTACGGCAAAGAATGCCCGTTCACGGAGGGATGTCTGAGTGTACGTAACATTCGCGCCAATGTCAGCCGCCCCGAGCGAGTAAAGGCCACTCTTCCGCAGCTTGACGGCAGCGTGCTGGAAATTGATTGCGGAGGTCTGCTTGCCCGCTGTCTTCAGCACGAGTGCGACCATCTCGATGGTTTTCTCTTCACCGACCGAGTATCGTCCGCCGGCAAAATCACCCTCGCCAAAAAGCTCAAGAAGCTCGCCCAATCATACTGAGCCACAGAGCCTTAAACATACAGGCGTATACAGCCCTGCGCGGAATCTTCACTTTTCCGACACCATGCCTTGCTCTGCGGAGCAAGGCTATCGTTTTCTTCCCGATAAGAGCCGGTAACATGCCGGCAAAGCGCAAACGGAAGCCCCGTAAACGACGGCAATAGTCAATGCCGTCGTTCATATAATAATCGGCTCTGTTCAACCAACGGCCGACATCAGCACCGGAAACAAGATATGAGCGCCCGCGAGCAAGGTCCTCCTCTCGGTCTCTCAAAATGTTAATCAGTTGCAGACCTCTGCCATAGCGCACACCGGCAGCCAGCATATCATCACGTCGAGCAAGCGAACAAAATCTTTCCCCCATCGCGACATAGCCCAACTCTGTCCAGAACTCACCCACACATCCGGCCACGCGGTAAGTATACTCCAGCGTCTGCTCATCATTCTCCACGCTGTTACGCTCACGGAAATATGTAAGGTCCCACAGTTGACCTTCTATAATCGTACGCAGCACCTTACGAATGCAAGCTCTCTGTTCCTCGGGAAAACTTGCCAGAGCAGACAAACAATCACCGAAACGCTTCAGTAAGGTACTCTCAGCTTCATTGGACTGAGCGTCAGCCATCTCACCCGCCAGTTGAGATTTCAATTCTGAAATTTCCTGCTCATCGGCCTCACCGGCAATGGCTCGCCCCATAGCGCGCAAAACAGCTTCCCTTCGCGCGGAGTCAGCACCGGAGGTATCCGCCACGCTATCCGTAGCACGCGCCAGCATATAACCGAGCGCCACACCGGGGCGCATGGCAGGCGGCAGCCAATAAATGGTCAGATAAAAGGAGCGCGAGACTGCCTTCAGCAGTTCACCGGTGAGGTCTGGGCCACGCATCATGGCTGAATTATGCACCATATTGCTCCGACTGACAAGGTAAATATGAGAAAAAGCCCCCGAATGATGTGCGGCGAGCCGCTTTTAGCTTGCCAGCAACAAAAAAATAAGATATAAGGACAACGTTCTTTACCATAGCCTCCGAAAATAGTGACAAAATCTTCCATTCTTCTATTACTGCTTGCAAGCTGCGGCCTGGCCGAAACCGCGCAGCAGGGTGTGGGCGTGTTGGTGCGCAGTTGCCGCACGGAGTTTCGCACCCACAACCGCGCGAATGCTCCGGGGTTTGTCTGCACTCTGGAACTGGTACCACCGCCGGGATTCTACATGTGCGAAAGCGCGGAACTTGCCGGTCAAATCAGAGTAAAAGATACCACAGGCAGTGTGCGATCAGCCGATTTGGGAGGAGTCACCATCAGCGCAGCTAACCGCGCCTACACTACCTTTTCTCTCCCACGGCGCCCCTCGGGTAACAAGCTTGAAATCAGCGGCGACCTGCAAGTAACCGTTGCAACCGAGCGTATTGCCTATGAGCCCCTGCCCGTCAGCGCACTGGAGGCCTCCGCCTACCAACTCAGCGACAGCATCCTCTACATCAACCCCGCGCGCAGCAACTCATCTGCCGGTAACAGAGAAGGCACGAAATTGCGTTGCGCGGAGTTTATTCTCCGCGGCGAACCCATTATCAACATCCGCCGCATCGAACGAGTGTGGCAAAGCATGACCGGCAGAGAACTGACCCAACCCGTGGAATTGGAAAATGTGGGAGATATTTCGGATGGAGTCTTCCGCATTCAGCTTTGGGATGCCAACCCTACAGAACAACTCCGCATTGTCACCGTTAAATCACCTCGTCGCGAGAAAGTCAGCTTCCGCTTCGATGTTCAACTCGGCAAGGTAACGACCAATCCCTGATTACGGATATTATATTATGCTGAAATCTGGTAATTTTCTGAAATTGTTTCTGGCAGCAGGGCTATTACTGGCTCCGACCGTACTTGCCGACGGCCCGGTGAAAGCCTCACCCCAAAGCATAGAGTTTTTCTACCCCGATGAGGAAGATGAATATTCCATTCTCTGCACGGTACGGCTCCATTTAACCCCCGATGACGGCTATACCATTTGGCCCGGTGCTAATGAAGACGCCGCATTCCGTGACCTTGTCGGAACAGACGGAGCAGGCAATACCCTGCAAGGGAAGTTCCGTGAAATGGAAGTATGCTACGATGCCGACGGCGACGAAGGCTGTCTGGTGGCGGTCTACGATTTCAACAAACGCCCGGAAGGTGGTTCCGTCAGCTTCGACACCCTCATTGATGTACCGGTGACCTGCGGTACTATTCATTACGCGCCGGTGGAGTTCAGCCCGAACGAACACTGTGAAATCAGCATCGCAGAACACACCTTCCGAGTTATCCCCTCCGACGGCAATGCCACCGACCCGGACAACACCGCCTTTGAGCTCATTTACGAAAACAAGCCGGGTATAGCCGATATTTTCATAGCAGGCACCAACGGCAACCATCTTTCCGTCAACATTGTGGAAGGAGCTTACGATGAGGAGCAGAACATCCTGCATGCCAATTACGTCATTGACGACAAGCATGCTAAACTCCTCTTCTGCCTGCGCACACTCAAGCCGCAAGGCTCGGCTGAGGCGCGGGTACGCTTCAGCGCCACTATCGGTCGCTAAAAGAACAGGCTGACTCACTGTAAGCTTTACAAGCGAGCAGATGTGTGGTACTGTGCTGCTTTCACCAAGTCGGCATAAACCATGAAAAATTTACTTTCCATCGAAGAATTGACGAGCAGCCAAATTCAGGAACTGCTCGCACTCGGTCACAAACTCAAGGCTGAACGCGGCAATCACAACGCTCAGCCCCTGGCCGGCCAGACCTGGGCTCTGATTTTCTCCAAATCCTCCACCCGCACGCGTGTCTCATTTGAGGTGGGGATTTCCGAACTGGGCGGTCGCCCCATGTTCCTCTCGACCCGCGACATCCAGCTTGGCCGAGGTGAACCGATTAAAGATACAGCCCGCGTACTCGGTCGCATGATTCACGGTGCCGTCATTCGCACCTATGGTCAGGATGAAGTCGTCGATTTCGCGCGCTATTCCCAGCTTCCCACCATCAATGCCCTCACCGATCAGGAGCATCCCTGCCAAATTCTTGCTGACCTGCTCACGCTGGAAGAAAAGTATGGCGTAGGAGCATGGAAGGATATGAAGATTTCTTTCCTGGGCGACGTGGACAACAACATGGGGCGCTCCTGGATGTGGGCGGCCAAACATCTCGGCTTCACGCTGGCTCTCGCCGGCCCTGAGCACGCTCTGCCCGGCAAGGAAATTCTGACTGCACTCGACTGCCCGAACATCATTTGCACCACCGATGCGGAAGAAGCTGTGCGTAACTGCACCGTCATCAACACCGACACTTGGATTTCCATGGGGCAAGAGGCGGAAAAAGGCACCAAGGAAAAGGCATTCTTCCCCTATCAGGTCAATGCCGAGCTACTGCGCTTAGCCGCTCCCGGTCACAGCGTGTTCCACTGTCTGCCGGCCTATCGCGGTTACGAAATCACCGATGAGGTGCTCGAGGCGCACGCTCCGATTATTTTCACGGAAGCAGAGAACCGTCTGCACGCCCAAAAGGCTGTGCTCTACACTCTCGCAACCTCCTGCTGAGCCCACCTCCCAACTTATCCGTTATGAGTTACGATGATCGTATAGAGGAACTGCTTGAGGATATGTCCATCTTTGAAGATTGGACGGAAAAGTACGAGTTCATCATCTCTCTGGGCCGCAAGCTCCCACCCATGCCTGATTGTTACCGCAAACCCGGCAACCTTATCAAAGGCTGTCAGAGCCGCGTGTGGGTAGGAACTGAACTGGCAGACGGCAAGATGATTATCCACGCTGACAGCGACTCGCTCATCACAAAAGGACTGATAGCCCTTTTCATTCGACTGCTCAGCGGGCTCAGCCCTGCCGAAATCATGAAGGCTAACCTTCTTCGCCTTGATGAATGCGGACTCAAAGAACATCTCGCCTCCACACGAGCCAACGCACTTTCGACCATGGCCGCCACCATTCAGAAAGCCGCTGCTGCTCTCTGAACAGCCCGGCCTCGCACCTCACTATATGTCCGCCGGTCCCAATCTGCATGAAGTCATAGAACACCGAAAGGCTCAACTGCCCCCGCAGACCAATGCCTTTCGAGCGATTGACGGTACTGTATGGCCCGGCGTTTTCATCGATGTGCTGGCCGACAGGCTGCTCATCTCACTGCGCGACACCTCACTTCCCGATGATCTGCTCCGCCGGTTGAAAGAAGGCAAGTACCCCGCCTACCTCAAAAAACTCGACAAGGACGTGAAAGAAGCACCCGTTCCCGTCAGCGGCACGCAAGATTTGCCGTTACGCTTTGAGATTGAAGAAAACGGGGTACGCTACATCATGGATATGGCAGCCGGTTATTCGCAAGGCATTTTCCTAGACCAGCGCGATAACCGTGCAGAAGTACGCCGCCGCTGCCGACCCGGCATGAGATTGCTCAACACGTTCTCCTACACCGGAGCCTTCTCCGTTTGCGCCGCCCTGGCCGGAGCCACCACTACCACGCTCGATTTGGCACAACCCTGTCTCAACTGGTGCCGCGAGAACATGGAGCTCAACGGCATCGACCCCACTCAGCACTATTTCTGTAAAGGCGATACCCTCCACTGGCTTGACCGCTTCGCCCGTCAGGGCCGAAACTTCGACGCCATTATACTTGACCCGCCCACGTTCTCTCGCGATGAAAAAGGTAAAATCTGGCGCGTAGAAAAAGATTACGGCAGTCTGGTCGCCAAGGCTATGGCCTGCCTCGCACCCGGTGGTTGGCTCCTCTGCACCACCAACTGTCGTAAGGTTTCTCACGCCCAATTCCGCAAATTAGTACTCAGCGGTGCTCCGACTGCTCATGTAGCATCTTCGCCCATGACTTTTGATTTCGACGGCGAAGATTATCTTAAAACTCTTTGGGTCAACACTTAATAAGATTCTCCACAGCCATTTATACCCCTATCCCGATGCACTGTGCCACAAGCCTTCCGTGCATCTTTTTTTTACATCTTACACCACTACCACATCTTGTAGCATTTTTCGCGTCATCTTTTCAATCGACAGCATATATTGAGTTTTTGTCAATAACTCTCCCGACCCTGTTATCAAGCCCTTTGTAAGTCATTATCCACCGCATCTTTTTAGAATGTTTCCATTTTTGTGAATAAGTCAAACATACAATATGTAGTAGCACAAGAGATAAAACACAACTATATTTTGTAAATAAAAAGTCGAAGCGAAGTGAAATTTCTACTTGAAAAGCAAAATAAAATATGCTAAATTGTGCGGCGTTCACCGGAACAGCACACGGCAGGTAGCAACGCCATTCGCGCGCACTCGGGCAAAAGCCACGGGGAGCCGCAGATGATAACGGAGAGACCGAGCTGCGGACGGACCCAGGTGCCGGCGCGACGGAGGACGCAATGCAAACATTACAGAAAAAGACTCTCACCATGATTATCAAGCGCAACGGAAAACGCGAACGCTTCGAAGCCTACAAAGTACAGCAGGCCATCGAAAAGGCCTACCATGCCTCACAAGAGGAGTACAATCCCCTTGTCTACGCTAACGTATTGGACGCACTCAAGAAGGAAGAATACCTGCCGGTTGAAAAAGTACAGGACACCATTGAGCGCGAGCTCATGCGCGCCGGAGCATTCGAGACAGCCCGCAACTTCATCAAGTACCGTTTCCTGCACAAGCTGCAGCGCGAGCAGATTGCCGGTGTGTACCAAGGCAACACTTGGGTGGACTGTAAGCAGACCATTGAGGAATATATCGGCAACACCGACTGGCGCATCAAAGCAAACTCCAACACCACATACTCCAACGCCGGTCTGGTGAACAACACAGCCGGTAAGGTCATCGCCAACTACTGGCTCGATCAGGTTTACACCCCCGAAGAAGGAGCAGCCCACCGTAACGGCGACTACCACATTCACGACTTGGACTGCCTGACCGGTTACTGCGCCGGCTGGAGCCTGCGCAACCTGCTCAACGAAGGCTTCAACGGTGTACGCAGCCGCGTGAACAGCCGCCCGCCCCGCCACTTCCGCGAGGCCCTCAACCAGATGGCAAACTTCCTGGGAATCCTTCAGTCCGAGTGGGCCGGTGCTCAGGCATTCAGCTCCTTCGACACTTACCTCTCCCCCTATCTCTTCCGCGACAAGCTCCCGTACAAGGCCGTTAAAAAAGCCCTGCGCAACTTCGTCTACAACCTTAACGTACCGTCCCGCTGGGGTCAGAGCCCCTTCACCAACGTCACCATCGACTGGACGGTACCCCGCGACCTTCGGGAGCAGTCCCCCTTCTCCGGCGGTGCTCACATCTTTGAAGGCGTACAGGACGAAGAACTGTTGGCCATTGCCCGCGAACGCGGTGTAGAAAGCCTGACCGGCCTGACTTACAAGCACTTCCAGCCGGAAATGAATGTTATTCAGCGAGCTTTCTACGAAGTACTTACCGAGGGCGACAGCACCGGCCAACCCTTCACCTTCCCCATCCCCACCGTCAATATTACGGAAGACTTCGACTGGGACGGTGAAAATGTACCCTTGCTCTTCGAGAACGCCGCTAAGATTGGCTCCTCCTACTTCCAGAACTTCATCGGTTCTCAGTATAAGTTCGACGAGAACGGCAACCGCGTAATTGACGAAGATGCCTACAAACCTGATGCCGTGCGCTCCATGTGCTGCCGACTGCAGCTTGACCTGCGCGAACTGCTCAAGCGCGGCGGCGGTCTGTTCGGCTCGGCCGAAATGACCGGTTCCATCGGCGTAGTCACCATCAACATGGCACGTCTCGGCTACCTGTACAAAGGCAACAAGAACCTCATGTACAGCAAGCTCGGTGAACTGATGGATCTTGCAAAGGACACTCTGGAAAAGAAGCGCGTGTTCATCAACACCCTCTACCAGCGCGGCCTCTATCCCTACACCAAGCGCTACCTGCCGCACCTGCGCAACCACTTCTCCACCATCGGCCTCAACGGCATCAACGAAATGCTGCGCAACTTCTCCGGCGACACCATGAACACCGCCAATCCCGAGGGCATAGCCTTCGCAGAAGAAGTGCTGCACTTCATGCGTGAGCGCATTCGCGGCTATCAGGAGCAAACCGGCAACCTGTACAACCTCGAGGCAACCCCCGCAGAAGGCACCACCCACCGCTTCGCTCGCGAAGACCTCAAGCGCTACCCGGACATCATCCAGTCCGGTACCCCCGGCCACCGCTACTACACCAACAGCTCCCAGTTGCCGGCCGGCTATACGCACGACCTCTTCAAAGCCCTCAAGATGCAGGACAAGTTGCAGTGCTGCTACACGGGCGGCACGGTATTCCACATGTACATGAACGAGGCCATCTCCTCCCCCGAGGCATGCCGCGACATCGTACGCAAGGTACTGACCAACTTCAAGATGCCCTACATTACCGTCACGCCGCTCTTCTCGGTGTGCGACAAGCATGGCTACCTGAAGGGTCGCCACGACTACTGCCCGCTCTGCGACGAAGAACTCATCGCCAAGGCACGAGCCGAAGAGCAGCCTGAACTTCCCCTCTTCTCCTAATCTGATTGAACGACCTAACCATTAACCACTCACACTATTACACCACCATGGAACACGAAGTAAAGCCGGTCGTCAAGACCGATGAGCAGATTCTGGCCGAGCACGAGTCTGAGCGCACCAAGTGCACTGTTTACACTCGCGTAATGGGTTATCACCGCCCGGTAGAAACCTTCAATGCCGGCAAGCAAGGCGAGTTCGAGGAACGCGCCCACTTCCAGGAACCCGGTTGCGGCTGCGGCTGCGACGCTATTCTTAAATAATCGACTTAAAAGATTATATTTATCAGTACCGGCCCTGTAACGCTCAGAGCTAGAAAGCACCAGCTCCGAAACTGAGCCGTTGCAGGGTCGTACTGACTCTCCATACAGGCTGTCATGAAACACCGTCACCCGGTAGACATCACACCTCTGACCTTCCTGGACTACCCCAAGAAGGCGGCCTGTATTATGTGGTTCAACGGTTGCAATCTGCGCTGTCCCTACTGCTACAACCCCGAACTGGTAACGGAAAAAAGCACAACTCAGGTAGATGAAATGGAGTTCCTGCGCGAGCGCGAGGGATTCCTCGATGCCGTCGTCCTCTCCGGCGGAGAAATCACCCTGCAACCCGGCTTGCCTGAGCTTTGTCGTACAATCAAATCCATGGGATATCTGGTAAAAATCGACACCAACGGCAGCAATCCTGACGTTCTGTCGCATCTCTTACAGGAAAAACTCATCGACTATGTAGCCATGGATAACAAGATGCCCTCCACCCGCAGTTGGCAACTACCGGGCGGCGAGGTTCTGTACAATCGTTTTTCCCGCAGCCTGCAACTACTGGAAGGCTCAGGTTTGCCGTACGAAATCCGCACCACGGTACACCCGGATTTGCTGGACGAAGCCGACATCCTGCAAATGATACGAGAAGCAGCCTCGCATGGCTACAAAGGAACATATTACCTGCAATATTTCTTCACCGGTGTGCCGACCATCGGCAACATGCAACCACCTACCCGCCGTTATGACCGAGTGCTGCTCGACAAACATTCGCCCCTCCCCATAGGCTACCGCAACTTCCCGGAGGACCGAGGGCGTTGAGTGTGCGTCACCCTGCTTGCAGATACGGAAAAAATATGATAAACTGGCCGACGTGAACGTGAAACATGCCATCATTGCTGCCGTTTGTTGTTTGCTGGCAGCCTGCGGTGACAGACAAAGCTCGGCCGAAAAATTTGCAGCAGAAGGCATTCTGGTTCTGGGCAACAACTCCGAACCTCAAAGCCAGGACCCACACAAGGCTACAGCCGTTGCAGACGGCAAAATCATCAGCACCTTATTGGAAGGCCTGGTTCGCCCCTCACCGCACGCTGATGGCGAAGTTCTACCCGGAGCAGCAACACGCTGGGAACATAATGAGGCCGCTGATATCTGGACATTTCACCTCAACCCCACAGCCGTTTGGAGCGATGGACACCCGGTCACAGCCCATGACTTTGTCTATGCCTACCAACGCTTGCTGCACCCTCAATTTGCCGGTAAATATGCCGAAATGCTTTACCCGCTGAAAAAAGCGGAAGAATACAATAAAGGCGAATGTTCATGGGAGGAAGTAGGAGTCAGTGCCCTTGATGAGCATACGCTGCGACTCACGCTCAACGGACCTACCCCACACCTGCCGCGTCTGCTTTTGCACTTCACATGGTTTCCCATACCGGCGCACCGAGTCGAGGCAAGCGGAGGCATGCTCGATCGCCGCAGCCTGTGGGCACAGGCTCAAAATTGGGTCGGCAACGGAGCCTATGTCATTGACAGACATCACTTCAATGACTACTTGAGCGTGATACCCAACCCCCGCTACACTCGAGCCGGAGAACTCAAGAATAAGGGCATACGCTTTCTCCCCATCGTCAACGGATATACCGAGACCCGCATGTACCTCGGCGGCAAGCTCCATATCAGCAACAACGTTCCGCCGGAAATGCTCGCCTACGCTCGCAGCACCTCTCCGAATGATTACTGCCAAGACCCCTACTACTGTACCATTTTCTACCGGCTCAACACTTCCCGTCCGCCACTGACCGACCTCCGTGTACGGCGCGCACTCCATCTGGCCATCGACCGCGCAGCACTTGTCGAAAAAGTTGTTCGCGGCGCGGGTAGCCCTACCTCTACCTTTACCCCACCCGGAGCAGGCTATGCCGCCACTGCCCCTGACGAACCGGCCACTCAAGCAGAGCGTGAGGAACTGGCCCGTAAATTACTGGCCGAGGCCGGATTCAAAGACGGCAAGGGATTTCCCATCCTGGAGCTCATGACCAGCTCACGGGATGTACAGCGAATCATGGCTGAGACGATTCAGGCGATGTGGCAAAAGGTGCTGGGCATTCACATCGACATCCGCTCCTGCGAGTGGACCGCCTACAAGGCTGCTCAGCAAAACATGGAATATGACATTTCCTCCTCCTCATGGAGTGGTGATTACCTTGACCCGGCAACATTTGTCGAACTCTGGCGCAGCGGCGGCGGCAACAACTGCACCGGCTGGGGCTCCCCGGATTGCGATGCGCACCTCGCGGCAGCCCGTAATTGCGGACAGGCAGATGAACGCCGCGACCATCTGCGCAAAGCCGAGGAAATTATGCTACGCGCTCAACCCATTCTTCCTCTTTACCACAGCGAGCGTACCTACCTGCGCTCCTCCCGCCACATCAGCGGCTGGCAACCCCGACTGCTCGATAATTTCCCGCTCGATGCCGTTGAAGTACACCCATGATTAAACTCCTTTTCAAACGTCTGGCTCAGGGAGCACTCGTGGTTTTCGTCCTCGAAACCATCACCTTTTTTCTCGTCAGGCTCCTGCCCGGCAACCCTTTCCTCGGTGAGCGCCGTCTGCCCCAACATATCATGGAGCAGCTCAATGCCCTTTACGGTCTTGATCGCAGCGCCATCGCTCAATATTTTCAATACTGGAAAAACATCATCACCGCAGGTGACTTCGGGCCTTCTCTCGTGCGGGAAGGTTTACAGGTAAGCGATATTATAGCGGCAGCCTTCCCCGTATCGCTCACTCTGGGTGTGCTGGGGATGCTGATTGCCATTGTCGTCGGTATACCTGCCGGCATGCTGGCGGCGTGGTACAAAAATCGCTGGCCGGATGCACTGCTCATGTTAGCCGCCATGCTGGGCATTTGTGTGCCGGCCTTTGTCATCGCCCCGCTCTTCGGCAAGACACTCGGCATGAATGTACCGGGACTGAGTGTAGCCGGGTGGGATAATCCGCTCTGTGTCGTTCTGCCGGCCCTCACACTCGGACTCATCAATGCCGCCTATCTGGCACGACTGACCCGTGGCGGCATGTTGGAGGTTCTCTCGCAGGACTTCATGCGCACAGCCCGAGCCAAGGGAGCAAGCCCGGTACGCCAGCTCTTCATTCATGCTCTGCGCAGCGGCTTATTGCCCGCAGTCTCGTACCTCGGCCCGGCCTTTGCCGCACTTATCACCGGCTCCTTTGTTGTGGAGACATGCTTTCAGGTACCGGGTATGGGGCTTCATTTCGTCAACGCCACCACCGACCGCGACTACTTTCTCATTCAGGGACTTGTTCTCTGTTATGGAGTACTGATTGTCGGAGCCAACTTAATTGTCGATTTAGTGCTGGTAGCCCTCAATCCGCGACTGCGTACACAAGGTGCAGCATAACCCCTATTCTCCATGACAACTTACGAAAAAGGCAATTCTCTGTGGCAAGATGCCCTCCGCCGTCTCAGCCGCAATCGAGCGGCCATGCTCTCGTTGATTTTTCTTCTTTTCATGGCACTGGCCTGCTTTGTGCTGCCACTCTTCCCCTGCATCGCCAACCCAAACACCACCGACCTCAACAACATCGCCGGCCCCTGCTGTGCCGAGCACCTCTTCGGTACCGACCAACTCGGGCGTGACTTACTGGCCCGCGTGCTCTACGGAGGTCGCATTTCTCTGTTGGTCGGTCTGGTGGCCACGGTTGTGGCCTTGGTCATCGGTCTGATATACGGATTGATTTCCGGTTATGTCGGCGGACGGACGGATGCTCTCATGATGAGAACGGTCGATGTTCTCTTTGCCTTGCCCTTTATTGTGCTGGTCATTGTGTTCTCTCTCAGCATCGAAGAACCCAGCCGCCAACTGACCGCGACCATTATCGACATCACCGGCTGGCGACGCGAAGCCGTCGCACCCATTCTCGGACTGGTACCGCTCTTCATTGCCATCGGAGCACTCGGCTGGCTGACCCTCGCCCGCATCGTCCGCACGCAAACTCTTGAGATTAAATCGCAGGAGTACATCATGGCCGCGCAGTCCCTCGGACTGGGGCACCTCAATATCCTCTTCCGCCACATTGCTCCCAACCTCCTCGGAACAGTCGTTGTCTATACCACTCTGGCCGTACCCGGCATTATGCTGACGGAATCAACCCTCTCTTTCATAGGGTTAGGAGTCAAAGCCCCTAACTCCTCATGGGGAACCCTCATCAAGGAAGGGGCGGACCGCATGGAAGTCAGTCCCGAATTGCTCTTCTTCCCGGCAGCATTCTTCTGTCTGACCCTCCTTGCTCTTAATTTCCTGGGCGACGGACTACGCGATGCCATCGACCCGAAATCAGCAAAAGACTGATTATATCGCAACACTTGATGTACAAAGCGGGTGCCTGTCCGTACAGACACCCGCTTTGACTGTATACTTTTCTCAGCGAATTAATAGCTGCGAGCCCAAAGAACACGACGAGTCGTCGGACGCCCCGTCAGAATGCAGGGAGCCTCGGGACCTGTGCCCATCTCGCCATGAGGAATGCAACGAATGGAAATGCGCAGGCTCTTGCCCAGCTCTTCCTCCTCCTCGGGAGAACCATCCCAGGGGCAAAGCAGCCAGTCAGCATCCGTTCCGGCGCTGAAGTTTGCCTTGAGCTCCTCGAGATTATCGCAGGGACGAATGTGGCTGTCGCGGAAGGTCAACTGGCGCTCCAGCAAGCTGTTCTGAACATCCTCCAAAATGTTGACTGCGGTGGCAACAAACTCATCTTCGGAAATGAAGCTCTTGTCATTGCTGGCCTTATCGCGACGGGAAATGCAAACGGAGCCCTTCTCCAAATCGCGGGGGCCGATTTCTACGCGCACCGGCACACCCTTCTTCACCCACTCCCACTTCTTCGTGCCGCCATTGAGGTCACGATCATCAACCTGCACACGTACAGGCAAACCATGGAAACTCATCGCTCCTAGCTTGCCGGCCAGAGCATAACAGTGGTCAAGAATGGCCTGCTTAGTCTCAGCCTTGGGGGTAACGGGAATGATAACAATCTGCTTAGGCGCAACGCGGGGCGGACACACCAGACCGTCATCATCCGAATGAGCCATAATAAGGGTGCCAATCATGCGGGTGGACACACCCCACGAGGTCGTCCAGGCATACTGGCGCTCATTGGTACGCCCGGCAAAGGAGATGTTCTGAGCCTTGGCGAAGTTCTGACCAAGGAAATGGGAAGTGCCGGCCTGAATGGCTTTGCGGTCCTGCACCATAGCCTCGACCGTGTAGGTACGAACTGCACCGGGGAAACGCTCGTGTGCCGTCTTTTCACCGGGGATAGAGGGTACAGCCAGCACATCGCGCTGGAAATCTTCATAGACCTTGTGCATGACGGCAGTCTCCTCTTCGGCCTCAGCCTGCGTCTCGTGAGCGGTATGCCCCTCTTGCCACAGGAACTCTGCCGTACGCAGGAAAATACGCGGACGCATCTCCCAACGCATAACATTACACCACTGATTAACCTTGAAAGGCAGGTCACGATAACTCTCCAACCAACGGGAGAAAGCTGCACCGATTACAGTCTCGGACGTGGGACGAATCACATACTTGTCCGTCAATTCGCCGCTGGGAATCATCTTTGTCTTGCCGGTCTCGGGGTCTTTTACAGCCTCCAAACGATGGTGAGTCACCACGGCACATTCCGTCGCGAAGCCTTCAGCATGCTCAGCCTCTTTCTCAAGATAAGAAACGGGAATAAGCATGGGGAAATAGGCATTGGTGTGGCCGGTACGCTTGAACTCTGCATCCATCTGCTGCTGAATAAGCTCCCAGATGGCATAGCCCCAGGGCTTAATGACCATACAACCGCGCACCTCGGAGTTCTCGGCGAGGTCGGCTGCTTTAATTACCTGCTGGTACCACTCGGGGAAATCCTCCGCGCGCGTGGGTGAGATTGCATTCTGTTGTGCCATACGGATTGATTATGATAGGTTGAATGAAAAAAGTCAATGGAAATTTCTCAGTTACCGTTCTGTAAGCAACGGTAATTAAATACAGCCAAGCTCCCCATGATGAATACCATCCACCAAGAGCCCAGAGCCAAAAAGAAAAAGGCCAGCACACAGGCAAAGGTCAGACTGATGCGGTGCATGCTCTGCTCCGAGCGCATCAAGCCATGCATAATCTGCCCCCCATCAAGCGGAAACACCGGCAAGAGATTCAACAAACTCCACCACACACATATCTGCACAAGGTACAGCCCCAGCAGAACTGCCAGCGGAGGATAATTCTCCATCAGGGACATCGGCACATGCCCCACGGTGAACCCAAGCGTCACCATCACCCCATCCGACAAGCTGCCCATCGCCACACTTAGCGCCGGCAAAACAATTAACAAAACCGGCAACAATGAAGCAAGCGGCCCTGCTGCCGTCATCATCACACCCTTCATGCGTGTGAGGCGAGCCGTCTCGTTACAACAATCTCCGCCCAACCAAGCCAGAAAAATCTCCGGTGCTCCGCCACCCAGCCACCGTCCGACCAATGCATGCCCCATCTCATGGGTCAGCAGACATGTGAACAAAGCCAGTGCAAAAAGCGCCACACCTGCCACACCGGCGGATAATCCGGTAAAAAGACAACTGAGCAGAACCAGCATAATCCATAACGAAGGATGAATGCTGATAGGTACTCTGAATAGTGCGAAGCGTATCATTTCTTTCCGTTATTTTATGCTGCCGCAAGCTCTCAGACAAGCCGGACCCACGGCATAATATCAAACATGTCAGAAAAAACACGATATCCGACAATCGTGTAGGGGGCTTTCGCCCCCTCACACACCACCGTACGTGCCATTTATG
>JAUNRC010000090.1 GCA_030535875.1 Akkermansia sp.
TAGCTAAGACATCCGAGCGAAAGCTCGCGAAACTTGAACTTTGTCAATTGTAGATCATTGCTGTCCCATAAAGCAGTCATAGAGATGGCAACGGAGCGAAACGTATATTGGGATTCCTCGGTTTTCCGTCACCCCGCCAAGGCGGGGCTCTATTCATTTTTTGTCTCGTACCCAGGGCGTGGGGCTTCGAGTCTCACTGCGTTCGCTTTCTACGCCCTCACAGGGCACTCGCTTACGCTCGCTTGCCCTGGGCTATGATTCTGTCGCCCTCTGGCGAGGGCTTCTTAGTTTGGCAGCGCGGAGCGCTTCAAGATAGGTAAAATCCTGCGCCGTAGGCGCCGAATTCATGAGCCCGCCAGGGCGACGGAATGTTAGCCACGGGTAAGCGAGCAACGCGAGCGTAGCCCGTGGTTGGGAACAAAAAAAGAAAAAAGCCCCGCTTCAGCGGGGTGACGGAGAGCGGTGGCCTCTGCCTTTGAGCATGAGGATGGCTATGCTGCACTGTGAGAATCCTCTCTTCACTCCTTTTTATGAGGAGACGTTTCTCGGCCGAAATGGCTCTGCCCATCATCGATTTGGAATAACACGATGGATAGGCTCTTCAATTCAACTTCACCCCATATTCGACCTTTTTGGGGTCCATTTTCGTGACTATTTCGTTTCTTTGTTGCTCGGAGAAAATTCGGAAATTCCGAATTTTCTCCGAGCAATGTGCATTTTTTGCACATTGCTATCTGCTGATTAGAATAGAATATTTCTAACATGGCTTGACAAGTGCTGCGCTGTTTGCAAAATATAGGCATGCCTGTTGCTCTTGGCAGAGAGGCGTTCAACGGGCGGAAAAAAACAACTCCCACAAACATGGACTCACTAAAAATAGAAAAGGCCGCTATAGACAGTAACCTGAACCTTTCTCCTTGGGAGAAGCTCGGTCAAAAGTTAATGGCAAACGAACAAATTGCAGACCCTATCGACCGCGAAGCAGAATGCCGATGCGATTGGGTAGATTATCGACGTGACATAGTCGACAACTTCGTGAAGAGCAACGTACGCACGCCGTTAATAGAACTGATGGGATTTACTTGGTTAAATGGCGAGGCGGAGGCTCAGAAGTACAATATACGGCAACAGGCAGAATACGCCAAACGACAACGCGATGAACAGGAGCGCGTGCGATGGATTCTTAGCACCGCTGCTCCCCGGTAGCCGATGTTTTATTCCTGCGCTAACCGATTTCCTTAAGGGAAAATTCAAAAATCTCGAATTTTCTATGGGATAGGGTGACTGCATGTCAGTACACCTTGACGGAACACATGTTTTCTGTTCCGAGGGGGGATGAAGAACTTTGGAATTTCTATGTATTAGTTTTGAGTTATTAAGGAATAAGGATACTTCTTTTTGCTAATTCGTATGCAATGTTTTCTACTATGCTGATAGCGAGGTTACCACTTTCTTTCATAAAAAACTGTTTTATTTTTGTCCATTGGTTGTTGTCTCGTATATTGTCTAGAAAATCGTGACCTTTCATTGTTAATTCTGCTATGTTAAGGTTTACACCACAGAGTTGTCCTTTTCCGTTTTTCTGTAAATAGATATTTTTGATATAACCTGCATCTTGCAACATGTCGCAATGGACACATAATTTGTATATTTTAATTTTATCTTCGGAATTTATGTCAAGGCTTTCACAGTAAACAGGCTCTCCTTTCATGTGAAGAGATTCTACATACAAAAGAATGTCGCGAATAGTATCGTAATCTCGTTTCATATTGGTTTACTGTATCATATTGCTTGTATTATGTCAACTCGTTAGAGGAGGTATTGACTGAACTTATCACATCCGTTTAAAGTGGAAGTTTTTTAGGAGTAAATATGACTCCTGCTCTTTATTTCTGAATGTCAGCGTTTTATTTGTTAATGACAAGCGGATTTGTCTTGACATAGTAATAGTAACAATGTAGACTGTTTGACGCTCCGCTCTATAGCATTAGCTTAGCAGGGGTTGCATCATTACCACCTATTATTCTCGTTATGGCGCTCAGTAATTCGTTATCAATGGTGAAAACCAGCCCTTACTGTGGAGCCATAACTCAGGAGCAATTTTTGTTTTACGAAATGCGGACTACGGCTAGGCTGTTGGTCGAGTCAGGGTCTGATGAAGAAGTTATCAACCGCATCATTGCTGAAAACCTGTACCAATACCCCTCTGAGCGCTCACTGCGTAAGGTGGCTTTAGGGTGTGTCCGCCGGCTCCGGGCATTGGATGATATGTCGTTGGTGGAGGTTATCGCCACGCAGCCTTTTGATGTAGCCAAACAGGTCTGCCTGTATGCCATGATGAAGCAGAATCGCCTCGTGTGTGATTTCATGCTGACCGTAATAGGCGAAAAATACCGCACGCACGATGATTCTTTCAGCAAGGCGGACTTGAACGCCTTCTTCCTCCGCTTGCAGGAGCAGGACGATAAAGTCGCAGGCTGGAGCGATAGTACCATTACCAAGATCAAGCAGGTGCTCAAGCGAATCCTGCTGGAGAACGGCTATCTCGAAAAAGGTAAGGAAGACCGACTTTGCCCGGTCTTGCTGCATTTTGTACTGGAAAACGCTCTCCGCAATAATGGAGATGAGCGCATGTTACCCGCCTTCAATCAATTTTCATAACCCGTCGGCAACATGGCAACAATAGGAGAGAGTCTGGATAAGCTTCGCCGCCACATGCAGGAGTCTGATTTCCTGGAGGGCAAAGGACTGAGCAATGAGGTCAACATCCGCATGTTCTGCTACAACGCCAAGGATGAAATGACTGTGCGTCGCTTCATCGAACAGATAACCGCAGATTCTTCCCTGACCTGCCGCATTGTCGAACGCAATCTTTACGAGGTATTCCTCTCCCTCTGTGAGGAGCAGGATATCATGGACGGCATTCTGGAAATGGAAGAAGCGGATGGCTCTGACTATCTTCTGGAGCAGCTCCAGATGTCTTTCGGCGTGGATGAATACATCGGCAAAATCCAATACGATCCACATCAGAAAGGCGATATCCTGATGCTCACCGGCGTGGGCGATGTCTTCCCGTTCATGCGTGTGCATTCTCTGCTGGAAGCCTTGCAGCCTCATTTCGATGACATCCCTATTCTGGTGATGTATCCGGGAACTTTCGACGGCAATTCCTTGCGTTTATTCAACACCTTGGCACCTAACTCTTACTACCGGGCATTCAACGAAATCTAAGATACCTATGAAGATCCAGAACATTTTCCAAGAGGACATCAACCGCTCTATCAACGGCGTTATTAAAGTTGATCAGTCTGCGGCAGAAGTCATCGAGCAGGAAGTGCGTGAGTACGTTATCACCAAGGAACTCCGCAAGCACTTTGCTGCATTCTTCAATTTCTACAGCGAATCCTTTACCGTCCCGACACACGACATCGGCGTATGGATTTCCGGTTTCTTCGGTAGCGGTAAGTCCCACTTCCTGAAGATGCTCTCTTACATTCTGGAGAACAAGCCTGTGGGCTCTTCTACCACGGTAGACATGTTCCGTCAGAAGTTTGAGGATGATCCTGCCGCCTTCCTGCCCATCGATCAATCCACCAAGGGCACCACCGAGACCATCCTTTTTAATATTGATGTCGCCGGCCTGAATAAAGACAAGGATGCCGTCAAGCGCGTCTTTGCCAAGATGTTCTACAATCACCTTGGCTACTTCGGCGAGAATCTGGAGGTCGTTCAGCTGGAGCAATACCTCGCCGGCACCGGCAAGACGGAGGATTTCCGTCAGGCCTTTGCTCAGTCCTCCGGCAAGAGCTGGGAGGACTCCCGCCGTAACTATAAGTTCGTTGCCAAGCATGTTCGTACCGCCTTGGTGCAAGCTCTCGGCATGAGCGAGGAGGATGCCGTCCGCTGCACCCAGGGCAAGCAGACGGTTGAGCTTTCTGTAGAGTCGCTGGTTCAGGACATCAAGAACTTTGTGGATTCCAAACCTGCCGACTATCGGCTTCTATTCATGATTGACGAGGTGGGCCAGTATGTCGGCACCGACACCAGCTTGCTCCTCAATCTGCAATCCCTTGCGGAAAACATCGGCAGCGTGTGCCAGGGTAAGGTCTGGATTATCTGCACCGGGCAGGAAGCTATTGATGAAATCATCAAAGTGCGCTCGGATGAATTCTCCCGCATTCAGGCTCGTTTCAACCTGGATTCCCGAACACCTAATAATACAGGAGCAAACAGAGCACTAAAATAATTGAAAAATCAACAAATTAAGGCTTGACTTCACAATCGT
>JAUNRC010000037.1 GCA_030535875.1 Akkermansia sp.
ATAGGACAAAGGTTTCCGGTACCTTCGATGTGGGTTCGATTCCCGCCGGGGCTAGTCGCCGAGCGCTCAGTTTCTCATGTACGAAACTGAGCGTTTTTGCATATTAGTTTCGCAACTCGGGCGAAGTTGCCAGATGGTCAGTAACAGACTGCTCCTCAGTAGAGAGAGAAGAAGAGACCTCATTTTCCTGCGGCGTCTTGGCTTGTTGCGGAGTGTTCCCCTGCTCCGCAGGTTGCTGCGGCTGCGGAGCCTCACTCTTCTCGGGAACGGCCGAAGAAGGAATGAGGGCGAGAGGTACAGGCTTCATGTTATCGCACTGGCGGCTGCGAGCTATCTGCATGGCGGCCAGCAAACGATGACGGCGAGCGCTCAAACTCAGGGCTATAAAAAGCCCGACCGCACCGAGAATTAACAGAATCACCGCGCTGCCGAGGGGATTAATGCCCAAAAGCAACGGAATAGTGAGCGAGGAGAGGAAGAAGGCCACACAACCGGCCATCACCAACCACGGGCTCTTATAATCTGCACCATACCATATAATGCTCATCGCATAAGCAAAAGCAAGCGGAGCCGTCAGGAAAGGCATGCGCAACGACAACAAGAGCGGCACGGCCATGAACGAAAGCCCACCGAAAGCAAGCACTGAATAACGGAACAGGGGGCAGTGCCGCTGCAGGGCAAAGCGTATGTGCAGAGGAAGAGCTATCGCCACCGACAAAAACCAGAGCGCAGACAAAGCAGCCCAAAGCGCTAAGCTCATCTCAGCCCCTTCACTCTCAAAAAGCCCGGGAGCGATTATCTGAGCGTAAAAACAACAAAGAAAGAGTCCGTAGCTCAGAGGAGCAACCCGTCCGAACACCGCATATCCCTTACGCCGTGTAATCCTGCACCACGCTCCGCCTACGGCCCAAAACATAAGTGAAGTCAGCACAGCCACCCAAAGCAGCTCAAATCCCGCACCGCCGTGATGATTTACCGCTCCCCACCAGATTAAAGAGATTTCCACCGCTGTGCCAATGGCAAGCGCCAGCATAGCAGTGCGCCACGGGTGCAGCAGCGGCAACAGCAATAAACCACCCATGAAAATAAGTCCCATTTGCCACAAAGGCAGGGCATATAGACAGCTCTGCACCATAATGAGCAGTACCAACCAGCTTAAACAGGCAAAAGTAGCTGCCACCTCGGTGGAGACCAACCCGTACCGAGCCGCCACACCATAGCCACACCAAAGCAGAACCGGCACCATCAGCAGGCTGACAATCTTAACGACTTGGTGGAGCTGCTCCCAGTAGCAGTACAGCCCCATTCCGATGGCCACCAAACACATCAACAAAGACATGGTGCCCACGGCCCACACCAGAACCGGTGGTATACCCTGAACTTCTAACTCGGGTTGAGGAAGAGCTGAAACCGACACTGTTTGCGGTGTCGGTTCCGTTGCGGTGGGGGCAGTTGAGGGATGTTCTGACATAAAAGTATAGCGGCAGACTTATCGGCGGCGCTTCTTGGAGCTGCGGCGCGTAGAAGCTTTTTTCTTACCTTTCGAGGAACGCTTCTTAGCTTTTGAAGAACTCTTTTTACCACGCGAGGCATACTTCTTGCCGCGAGCTGATTTTTTGCCTCGGTGAACGACCTTGCGACGGGGAGTGGCCTTTGCCGGACGATAGGCGGACTCCTTCACGGGAGTGCGCGCGGTTTCCTTGGCTGCGGTAAAGGCTTTGCGCTGGTCACTCAGCGAGAAACTCGAGCCATGCTGAGCCGCGAAATGATGGCGATACTGAGGGTCGACCTGATTGATGTGAACGACGGCATCCGGGTAGTCACGAAGACCGAGCTTTGCGCCGCTTACGTACTGGTACTGCTGACAATCAGTCAACAGCATGCACAAGAGAACCACCAGCAGGGATACTGTGCAACGGAGAACGCTCATCTCTCAGTGAACAATCTGATTGAACAAGTCAAAAGGCAACTCCAACAGCGACTTTAGCAGTCCCACAACGGTACATGAGCTGAGAGCCAAGGTACATGCAGCAAGCACACCGACCTGCAGCACCAATCGAGAGGCCTTCCTGATATTCACTTTCGACATGATTTATTTCGGGGTAAAGGAGTTCCAGAGTTATCGGCGTTCTTTATACCACAGAGTAGGCTCCTTGCCAACCCCAAATCGTGACAGAATTTATTTTGCCTTGGAACCGACCTTCAGCGGCTTAGCCGGCCAGACCATACTGTCCTCATCGTAGGGCGGGCGAGTCATCATCGACTCATCCTTATTCGTCTCCTTCACCCCGGCGTAAATCTCATCGGCATTGGGAGCGATAAAGCTTGTACGGAAGAGCTGCAACAGCGGCTTACCATCCTCGGTAGCCTTCACAATTTCCTCATTCATGTCGTCAATGAGCAGACAGAAGCCGAAATAACCGCCACCGATTTCCGTGACAAGCACCTGCATTTCGTACCACTCGCCGGCCTTGACCTCAAAGGGCTCGCCGGAGACAAAGCCGCCCATGTTCTTGTTCCACTCGTTACATGCCTCGTAGGCTACGACATCCTTACCATCCAAGCAAGAGGGGTTCATGAGTACGTTGCCACCACGGGAAATATTCCTGGGCAGGTCATGAATGCCGCAGGAGAGTACATTCTTGCCGTTGAAGCGAACCGCCATATTGGAGTCAGCAATACCGAAGAAACGGAAGCGACCGCTCTTAGGTGCCTGGACCTTAGCACGATAAAGGGCTACCCAACGAGCCGGAGCCAGCCCCATCTTGCCATTGGGGTCGTATGCTGCACAAGCCTCGCCGTCACGACAGTTCGGCATATAGAAACAGGAGGTATACAGGCGGGTTTTCGACTCATAATACGGAGTGAAAGGAGTGATATTCCAACCGTTGTTATAGAAGCGACTGATGAGCGCAAGCACCTCGGCATCTTTCGAACTGGTAGAACGATCGCCGCGCTCAGACTTGAGCTTGGAGCCACTGCCGCCCGAGCTCTTCTTGAAGTCCCAAAAACGCCCCTCAAAGGCATTTTCCGTTTTCTTGCCGGAGCCCATACCGGAGCCGCCGCCCTCGCCCATACCTTCGCCCAGACCATCGCCGCCGGCCAGACCATCGGTAAGATCGTAATCCATGCTGAGACCATCCACATCAATCTCAACATCCATCACGAACGAGACATCAGCCGTCGAGTCGGCAGCGATGATATCAATCTTAGGCTGTGCCGGGCGCACATTGGATGCCATCTCTTTCTTCTGAGCCATCTTAGGTCCCGGATCTTCCTCCGGCTGGTACACGAGGAACGAGGCCTCTTCCTTCTCGGCAATAAAGATATTAACAGCCCAGAAAAGCAAACCAAGCCCCACCACGAGGGCAACAGAGCACGATACGGCAAGCGCGCGACGACGCTTATTTTGCTTATCTAAAAGGGCATTGACATCCCTCTGGGTTCTGAATCTGACGGCCATGGCGAGATGTTCTTATTATAGGGGCGCTTTCTGTCATGTCAAGCTCTGACTTGCATTCCTGACATTTTTTTTAGAATACGCACTTGTCATACCCCTCATGAACATATATGATAAGACCCATGGAGTCCATCCCGGAAGATAATCGCGCCCCTCTCTGCCGACAACTGTTACGTTATATGGAGCGCAGACCTGAGCGCCGCAGTGCAGCACAGCAAGTCCTGCAATTTGTCCTGAGTACCCCTGATTGTTTTGAGCGCAGCCACGAGACCGGTCACATCACAGGCTCGGCATGGCTGCTCAACCCCTCCGGCAACAAGGCGCTACTCACCCTGCACCGCAAACTGAAGCTCTGGGTACAGCCGGGCGGACACGCCGACGGCGACCCGGACGTACTCCGCGTAGCTCTGCGCGAAGCACAAGAAGAAAGCGGCATTGAGGGCATTCGTCCTCTGAGTAATGACATATACGATGTTGACATTCACCTCATCCCTGCCCGCCCGCTTACCGGAGAACCCGCCCATCTGCACTACGATGTACGTTACCTCCTGCAAGCGCCGCATGAGCACTATGTTATTTCCGATGAGTCCGATGCACTCGTCTGGTACAGCAATGAAGAGTTACAATGTCTCACTCCACCGGCGGACGAAGCCCTGCTACGCCTGGCAGCACTCAGCCCGAGCAACAACTGAAAAGAGCTTTCGTTGCATTGCAGCAAGCACATCATTCCCTCGCATCCCGACATAATATAGTAACCGCTATACTGTGACGCAAATCATGCTTGACGCGGCTCCGTGAATATCGCATGATAGAGAGCGTGAAATTCTCCCCCATCATACCTCTGATTATGGGTGTCCTCCTGTCGGCACCCATGGTGAGTTCCTGTAAGCCGCAAGCTCCCGACCTCGAGCGACTGCGCGCCGTTGAAACCGCCAACGAACAGCTCCGCAAGGACATCAGCGACATGCAAAAACGCATTCGCGAGGCCGGAGAAATCCGCGATGACCTCAAACCGCTCATCGATGAGCGCCGACGAGCCGTCAACGAAGCGCTGAGCCAAAAGTCTGCCCTGCGCCGTCAGGAAACAGCTCTCCGACTGCGCTACATCGAGCTGGAGAGCCGCCTGAAAGCTTTCCGTGATAAGTTCAACAATATGAAGAGCAGCGTTGCTAACCAGAACTGACCCCATCATGAGCATTTCCGCAAAAAACACCGCCCCGGAAGATGAAGATTTCGCCGAAATCGAGTTCCGTCCGCGCCCGGTCCGCAAGGAACAGACGGAGGCTGCCACCCCGACTTCGGAACAAGAGGCCGTAGCCACCCCCGCCACACAGGAGCCAACAGAGCAGACTACAAAGCCGACTGCTGAGGAACAAGCAGCGCCCCCCGCCAAAAAGAAATCCGGCGGCAAGAAGAAAGGCGGCTGCCTTTCCACCGGTTTCGATGCCATGCTTGTCATCATCCTGCTGGTCATATTAGGCGGCGGCGGCTACTACGTCAAGCAACAAATGGACCTTTACCGGGTCCCCACGCCACTCGAAATTGCCCTTCAGGAAAACAATCGCCTGCAACAGCAGCGCGATGCCCTCTCCGCTGATTACTATCGTGCCGACGAGCAGCTCGTCATGACCAAGAGCCTCGAACATCTCGACAGCGAACTGTCTAAGATTAAATCCGAAAGCAGAGAAATCGAAGACTCCATCGCAGACCGGAAGAACAACATTCTGGCCATGCAGCACGAAATCCGCACCGCCGACAAAGAAAACCGCAGCATAGCCCTGAGCATGCTGCCCGGCATGCCTCTGGGCAATGTCACCACCACACGCGGACGCTCCTTTAAGAATGCTTACATCTACCGCATGGAAGGCAAACTGATGACAATCCGATTCCCGGAGGGGCAAGTCCGCCTGCCCATCAGCGAACTCATTAAGAAAGGTCTGCCGACCATGGTCAACTACGCACTGGGAGAAGAAGAACTCGTCGACATGAGCGACTTCGATTCCAACGGCGATGCCCCCGCTACCTCGGCCCCCGAGTCGAGCGCTCCGTCCCCCGCTCCGAGCACTACCGAAATTGACTACGAGCAAAATCAAGGTACCCCGGTGGTGGATACCTCTGCAGGCACCCCTGTAACGGCCCCCATCAACCTGCCCTCCGTCAACGGCAATTCCTGGGCTGCCCCCACCGGCGACCTTCCCATGTAAAAGGACTTCAATATATGAGAAAGCCTCGGCTCTGAATGGAGCCGAGGCCTTTTTTTTACGAAAAATAAACTACGCGCCCTGTTTACTCGGAGGCAACCACGCCATCTCGAATAATCAGCGTACGGTCGCCGCGGGCAGCAATCTGAGCATCGTGCGTCACAATAACCAGAGTCTTGCCTCCTTCGTCCGCCAGCTCGAACAGCAAATCCAGAATCTGATTACCGTTGCGGGAGTCCAGATTACCGGTCGGCTCATCGGCAAATATCAACGACGGATTATGAGCCAGAGCACGGGCAATGGCCACGCGCTGCTGTTCACCACCGGAAAGCTCGTTGGGCAGATGCTCCATACGGTCAGCCAAGCCCACACGCTCCAGAAGAGACTTCACTCGCTCCGTCGCCTCGCGACCGGCAACAGCCGTTGCCAACGAGGCATTCTCCAGCGCCGTCAACTCGGGCATGAGCATGTAGTTCTGGAAAATGAACCCCATGGTCCTGTTACGGAACAGAGCACGCTTGCGGAGAGAAAGAGCATAAATATCCTCCCCGTCCACCATCACCTTGCCCTGCTGGGGCGGCTCCAATCCGGCAAGAGTATACATCAGAGTCGTCTTACCGGCGCCGCTGGGACCGCACAAAAAGACCTTCTCACCCCGCTTAATGTTCAGACTGAGCCCGTGCAAGACTTCCACCGTCTTGTGACCGATGGCATAACTGCGATGTAGATTGTCGGCTATAATCATATCGTTCGGGAAAGTTCAATATTATCAATCAGGCGCACCTCGCCGAAATAAGCAGCCACCGCCAGCAGTGCCGGACGAGCCTCATCCGTGACGGGATGAAGATTTTCGGCATCCACCAACTCAACATAATCCACCGTCACGCCATCAATCGCGGAAAGAATACTCAGCACATCTTCACACACCGCCTGCACCGGAGCGCCCTCTGCATAGGCAGCAGCGGCAGCTACAAGCGCACGACGAATGGCGGGTGCCGCCGCGCGATGCTCAGGGCTCAGGCGAACATTACGACTCGACAGAGCCAAACCATCAACATCGCGCACAATCTCCGCTCCGTGCAAGGTTACGGGAATATCCAAATCACGCACCATGCGGCGCAGAATAGCAAGCTGCTGATAATCCTTCTTACCGAAAATTGCATCCGTAGGCTGCACCAAGTTGAAAAGTTTGCTGACCACCAGACAGACACCGGCAAAATGCCCGGGACGACGCGCCCCGCACAAAACCGTTGACAGATGAGTCTCTTCCATCGTAACGGAACGGTCCGAACAGTACATCACATCCGGGGTGGGCATAAAGACCACATCCACCCCGCAATCGCGGCATACCTGAAGGTCTGCCTCAGGAGTCTGCGGGTAAGCGGCCAAATCACCGGCATTGTCAAACTGCACGGGGTTAAGGAACACGCTGGCAGCCACACAGCCTTCATCTCCGGCCAGTTCGCGAGCCTGTCGCAACAACGAGGCATGCCCCTCATGCAAGGCCCCCATAGTAGGCACCAGCACTATCCGTTTGCCGCGCACAGGTGCCAGAGCTGCGCGCAATTCCTCTTTCGTATATGCGGTCTGCATGCACGGCACTATATCACCTCAACCGCTCATTTGCAAGTGCAACCTACGTCTGCGAGCAACACTCGGGATTTTTCTTGTCAAAGCGCAGCCTTCTATGCTTAAATGACGGCATACATCATGAACAACTTCAACTATTACAACTCCACTCGCTACATCTTCGGGCACGGAGAGTACCACAACATCGGCTCACTGCTGCGCCCCATCGCCGGCAAAGTTCTGCTGCACTACGGCGGCGGCAGCAGCAAGCGCAGCGGACTTCACGCAGCCGTCGTCGCCTCCCTGCAAGCAGCCGGTATAGATTACTGCGAACTGGGAGGGGTAAAGCCGAATCCGAGCGTTGAACTTGTACGGCTCGGCATTGAACTTGCCCGCAAGGAACAGGTCGAGGCCGTGCTGGCCGTCGGCGGCGGCAGCGTGATCGACTCCGCCAAGGCCATCGCCCTGGGCACCACCCACCCCGGCGACATCTGGAAACTTTACACCCGCGAAGAAAAACAAAGTGCTGCGCCCCTGCCCGTTGCCACCATCCTCACCCTCCCCGCTGCCGGCAGTGAGAACAGCCCGAACACCGTCCTCACCCACGAACAAAGCGCCCGTAAGCTCGGCTATGGTCACGAAAGCCTGCGCCCCGCCCTCAGCATCGTCAGTCCCGAACTTTTCCTTACCCTCCCGCCCGAACAAATGGCCTACGGAGCCTGCGACATGCTCTGCCATATCTTCGAGCGCTATTTCACCAATACGCAGGGCACCGAACTGACCGACGCTCTGGGTGAGGCTGCCATGCGCACCATCATGCAACAGGCAAGCATCCTGCGCCGCGAACCGCACAATGAGCACGCATGGGGACAATTAGCCCTTGCCGGTACCATAGCGCACAACAACCTGCTGGGACTCGGTAGAGAACAAAGCTGGGCCTGCCACGGTCTGGAGCATGAGCTGAGTGCCGTCTACGACGTTCCCCACGGAGCAGGTCTGGCCGTCATCGTACCGGCCTATTTCGAGGCCGTTTGGAGAGCGAACCCGGGCATCTTTGCCCAATGGGCCACCAATGTCATGGGAGTAACCCCGTCACGCGACACCGAGCACGTCATTCGAGAAGGCATCGCCCGTCTGCGAGCGTGGTACCGAGAGTTGGGACTGCCGCAAAGCATGCACGAACTGGGACTGCCGGACGATGCCGACTACGCCGCCATGGCACGCGCCGCCGTTGCAACCTACGGGGCTCGTCTGGGGACCGACACCCTCCCGGGTGTGCTCCCCTTAGATGTCACCGCAGCCGAGGCTGTCTATCGCGCCGCCCGCTAACCCACCTCGGCACCATGCACAGCCCGGCACCTTTGCGCTGCGTACATCTCGCACTACTCCTCCTCATCGGCTTGAGCAGTTGTACACGCTTTAACCTCGCAGAGCAATTTCCGCCCGAGGGCCGACAGGTACCCGTCATACTGCCCGATACCCATAAAGCCACCTTCTACGAAAAAGACGGCAAATTTTACAGAGCACTCTCCGTAGCCATGGCCACGGAGAACGTCCCGCTGCTGAGCAGTCGGCTCCGTCGCCAAATGGCACCATACGCCGGCACTACCACCTATACACCTATACCGCACACAGACAGCCTCTACCTCTTCCAACTCACGGATGACGAAGCAGACATCCTGCAACAAACCATCCGAGCCCGGAAGCGACAAGCCGTACTCCTGAATGGCGAACCCATTGATGAAGAAGAACCAAGAAAAGAAGTCCCCCCCCATGTTCCGTGCTGCGGACTTTGACCTCTCGGGGAGCAAGCGGCACACCTTGCCGCTCGGCAACCACTTCAGCGCCATACCCCGCCTCCCTCGTGAAATTCAATTTCCGGCCTCAACCCGTACCGATGACTGCGAATATCCGGCATGGAACCTACCGGACAATGAACCCCGCCCCACCGCAGCGCTCCCTGTACAAGCCGGCACCCTCAGCATGAGCAAAACATTACTCATGGCACCCGTATGGGCGGCGGATGCCGCGGGTAATCTGCTGCTGGGCTGCGCGGAAGGAGCCATCGCCGCACCCTTATCCGTTATATCGCTCCCGATATTGGGCATCATGTACCTCTGCGGCGCAGAACTCCCCTGAGAGGAGAAACAAATCTGAGCTGCGCCGACTGTGCCACGCGCGCAAAATTGCACAGATGTTTGGCATTGACATGAGCCCTCCGTCGTGATATATTGGGCGCACCATGAAGAAGAGACTCCGCAAAAAGTACCGTGTGGGCGAGTTCCGCGAACTCTGCTTTGAGTTTACCTTTGACTACAAGGGCGACGTCGAGAGCCCCGAGTGCGAGGCATTCCTGCGTGCATTCACCGACGAATGCATCGATGCCAACGGACTGGAGACCAACGGTCTGCTGACTGAGGACGGCTGCAGTCTGGTAGCCTACGCCGCCGACCCCACTCAGACCAACGAAGCCCAGCGCGAAGCCGTAAAGGCATGGCTTGAAGCCCGCGAAGACGTGGAAATCAAGTCCTTCGGCGAGCTGGTGGACGCTTGGTACAACTTCTGATACAAAGCAGCAACCGCAGCGGGCCGGTTCAATAGCCCGCACAGTAATTCCATCTACGCCGGAACGGGAGTACCGCATCGGCATTTTACCACAAAAAACGAAGAATGAAAGAACAGCAAACATCTGACCATCCCCTGTTTGCCAAAGGTCTGAAAGGCGTAATCGCCAACGAGACCGGGCTGAGTGATGTGCGCGGCGAGGAGGGACGCCTCCTGTACTGCGGCTACGAGATTGAAGATTTGGTCGACCTCTGCAGCTATACAGAGATTGTTTACCTTCTCCTCAACAAGCGACTTCCCAATCGCGATGAACTCACAGCACTCGAGCAACGCCTGCGAAATGACCGTGAATTGCCTCAGCCCATTCTTGATTTCTTCAAAACGGCCACCAAGACCGCTCGCCCCATGAGCGCGCTGCGCACAGCCGTCTCGATGCTCGGCATGTACGACGACCGTACGAAAGACCCCAGCCAGATGAAAGAAATCGGTCTTTCGCTCATTGCTAAGATTCCGGTCATGGCAGCCTACTACTACCGCATCTGTCAAGGACTCGAGCTACCGCCCATCCGCACGGACCTGGACGAGGCCGCCCACTTCCTCTGGTTGCTCAAAGGCACCGAACCCGACCCGAGAGAAGCTCACATTCTGGATGTTGCTTACATCCTTCACGCCGATCACGGCATGAATGCCAGCACCTTCTCGGCACGTGTAACGGCCAGCACCCTCTCGGACATGTATTCGGCCATCACCTCTGCCATCGGTACCCTGAAGGGCCCCCTCCACGGCGGTGCCAACGAGGCCGTCATCGAAATGCTGAAGGAAATCGGCAGCGAGGAAAATGTCGAGGCTTATGTTAACGAGAAACTCGCTAACCGCGAAAAGATTTTCGGCATGGGCCACCGCGTGTACAAGACGCTCGACCCCCGCGCTCCGCAACTCCGCCGCATTGCCATCCGCCTCACTCAGACCATCGGCGAGCCGAAGTGGATCCGCATGAGCGACATGATTGCCAAGATGGTTCGCGCACGCAAGAACCTGAATGCCAACGTAGACTTTTACAGCGCCACGGTATATTACAGTCTGGGCATACCCACTCGCATGTTCACCACAGTCTTCGCCATTGCCCGCGCAGCCGGTTGGGTAGCTCAAATCCTCGAGCAGTTGGAGGACAACACACTCTACCGACCGCTCTCGCGCTATACAGGACCGGATGAACCGCTTCTTGTTCCCGTACTCGACATGCGCTGATTTTCCACGCCCCCGGTCCGATGACCGGGGGTCATCATTTACCCGACCGCTCCCATGAAAAAAATTATTATACCCGCCCTGCTCCTGCTGCTCCACAGTTGCTGCAACAAAGGGCTGCATGAATACACCCTACTCTACAATTCCCAAACCGGGGAAGGAAGCGATGCCGCCAATGCCGCCAAATATCACCACATTCACCGCACAAAACTCATAGGTAAACGCAGCCTTAAACACCACATCGTTGTCTACACCGACGGTACGAACTATTACTACATCGACCCCTTCATAGGCGGCCCCGCCCGCAATGACAAAGAAGTCCTGCGCCGCGGTTACAAACTCCCCATCCGACAGGCGGAGTAAGCCACATTATGCCACAGTTGACACTTTGCGCGCGCGATAAGCTGTGGTAGAATGCAAGGCACGAATATGGAACTTCCCAAGAATTACTACATACCGACTGTCATCGAGAAAACAGGCCAAGGCGAAAAAGCCTACGACATCTACTCCCGCCTTCTGCTCGACCGAGTGATTTTCATCGGCACGGAAATCGATGACACCGTGGCCAACTCCGTCATCGCACAATTGCTTTTCCTGCAGATGACCGACCCGAAGAAGGACATCCACATCTACATCAATTCCCCCGGTGGCTCCGTTACGGCCGGTCTGGCCATCTACGACACCATGCAGTTCATCTCCTGTGATATCAACACCTACTGCATCGGCATAGCTGCCAGCATGGCCTCCGTCCTTCTGGCCGCCGGCACCAAGGGCAAGCGATTCTGCCTGCCGAACTCCCACGTCATGATTCATCAGGTACGCGGCGGAGCGCAAGGCACGGCTGCCGATGTTGAGCGCACCATTAAGTTCATGTTCAGCCTCGACAAGCGCCTGACTGCCATTCTCGCCAAGCACACCGGCAAGGATTTCGATACAGTGAAAGCCGACCAGGACCGCGATAATTACATGACGGCCGAAGAATCCGTCGCTTACGGACTTGTCGACCGCGTGCTGGAGCACAAGGAGACTCAGAAGAAATAAGCACCGCCCCTCACCACATGGCCGACAAGAAGAAAAAAAGAACCTGTGTATTCTGCCGCGAAACCGAGGCCGACACATGGCCGGTGCTCTCGTGGAACGGCATTGACATGTGCTTCTCCTGCGTCGAGAACATGCTCTACCAAATGCTGCGTGAGCCTATGGGCGATCAGGCTGCCCAGCACATGCTCATGCACGTGGCCGAAGCTCATCCCCAGCTCATGCCGCAGGACGATGCCGACGGCTCCCCCGTGCTGGATGTCGAGACTCGCGACCAGGACAAACTGCCCACGCCGGAAGAAATGCACCGCGCGCTGGACAACTACGTCATCGGTCAGGACTTTGCCAAGCGCACTCTCTGTGTAGCCGTGTACAATCACTACCTGCGCCTGCGCCAGCCGCAGAGCGAAGACGGCACGGAAATCGAGAAGAGCAACATCCTGCTGGCCGGCTCCACCGGTTCGGGTAAAACCCTCTTGGCCAAGACCCTCGCCCGCATTCTGGACGTACCGTTCTGTATAGTGGATGCCACCACGCTGACCGAGGCCGGCTACGTGGGTGAAGATGTGGAGAACATCATCCTGCGCCTGCTGCAAGCTGCCAACATGAACGTCGCCAAGGCAGAGCGAGGTATCATCTACGTTGACGAAATCGACAAAATCGGACGCAAGACGCAGAACGTCAGCATCACCCGCGATGTCAGCGGCGAAGGCGTACAGCAAGCCCTACTCAAAATCATCGAAGGAACCGAGTGCAACATTCCTCCCAAGGGCGGGCGCAAGCACCCCAACGAGGAATACATCCGAGTGAACACCAACAACATCCTCTTCATCTGCGGCGGCGCATTCGTCGGGCTGGAAGGCATCATCCGCAAACGTCTGGGCTCCGCCTCCATGGGCTTTGCCTCCATTGAAGAAGAGCGCGATACGAAGGAATACACCGAAGAAGAAGTACTCTCCAAGGCTCTGCCCGAAGACTTCTTCATGTTTGGCATGATTCCCGAGCTCATGGGCCGTCTGCCCATCTTTGCCCCCCTCACCACCCTCACGGAAGAACAACTCGTTAAGCTCCTCACCGAGCCTCGCAACGCTCTGGTCAAGCAATATGCCAAGCTCCTGCAAATGAACAATGTAAAACTCATTGTCGAAGATACCGCCCTGCGCGCCATGGCGCGACAGGCTATCGAGCGAGGTACCGGCGCCCGAGCCCTGCGCGGTATCTTCGAGCGCATGATGCTTGATATCATGTATAGCGTACCGAGCGACAAGACCATCGAGACCGTCACCGTGACCGAAGATGTCGTACTGGGCAAAACCGCCCCCGTGCTGACGCACCGCAAGGCTGCCACAGGCAAAAGCGCGAAAAAAAGCAAAAAAGCAGAGTAAGGAAGCCATGCTGGTACTGGGAATCGAGTCGAGCTGTGATGAGACAGCCGTTGCCCTCATCGAAGAGATTGAGGGAGAGACGCAACCTCGCCTGCTCAGCTCGGTTATCTCCACCCAAATCCCCCTACACCGCCTCTACGGCGGGGTTATACCGGAACTGGCATCGCGCAACCACTCTACCAACCTGCCCGGAGTCCTGCGCGAAGCCCTCGAAAAAGCAGGGCGCGATATCGGGGAGGTCGATGTCTTTGCCAGCACGGCCGGCCCCGGGCTCGTAGCAGCTCTGCTGGTAGGCAACACCGCCGCCAAGGCACTCGCTCTGGCGGCCGGCAAGCCCTTTGTGGCCGTCAACCATCTGGAAGGGCACATGCTCTCCCCCTTCATCACTCATCCTCAAGGGCTCATTCCTCACCTCAGCATGGTTGTAAGCGGTGGTCACAGTCTGCTGATAGATGTTCAGGGAGCCGGCAATTACAAACTGTTGGGACGCTCCAAAGACGATGCCGCAGGCGAAGCCTTCGACAAAGTTGCCAAAATGCTTGACCTCCCCTACCCGGGAGGACCGGAGATTGACAAACGAGCCGAAAAAGGCGACCCGGAGCGATTCCGCTTTCCGCGACCGATGATGCACGAGCCCCACCTCGACTTCTCTTTCTCCGGCTTGAAGACAGCAGTCCTCTACACCCTGCCCAAACTCACCCCGGACGGCAATCCCAACAGTCTGGATGAACAAACCATGTGCGACCTCTGCGCCGGAGTGCGTCAAGCCATCATCGATGTCCTCATCCACAAAGCCCTCAAGGCAGCCAAGCAAACCCGCCACCGCGTACTGGCCGTTTCCGGCGGAGTATCCTGCAACGGAGCCTTACGCCGACAACTGGCTGAGCGCTGCGAGAAAGCAAGATTACAACTCATCCTTCCGCCCAACAACCTGACCACCGACAACGCCGCCATGATAGCCTTTGCCGGCCTTCTGCGAGCAAAAGCCGGTGACTTCTCCCCCCTCGAGACCCCGGTCGACCCCAATCTGCGCCTAGCCGGTGCCCAAACACGAGCCTGAGTAAGCCACATCATGAGTCTGCGAGATAAACTGGTGGAAATCTTACCCACCCTGCTACCGGCCCGCGAGGAAGATGCCATCAAAGGTACGGAACTCATCGCACGAGTACGAGCCGTTCTGGGAGAAGCCTACTCGGACCGCTCACTTCGCTCACAATTTTCCTTTATTGCCTTAGAGCCCGACTCATGTCTGGCCCGAGTGCCTAACGGACAAGGCTACTACCTCAAAGGCGACGATGACAGCCCATCGCTGCACAACGTCTTTACAGATGAACACGACGGCTACGCCCCGCTGCACAAGGCTCTTGCTCTGGCTGTGCGCCTGTACGACACCGCAGGTATGGGAGTATTCGTCTACCCGCTGGAGGAAGAAGAAAGCTGGGAACACCCCGACCTCGTCGCCGTGCAATGGCCGGCCGGCAGCATGACGGCCGACGGCTGTTACATCATCGACCCCACATCCTCGCAACATCCCGCCTATCGTTCCGTCTGCATAGCCCTGACAACCGATGCCACAGAGTGTCGCCGCGCCTTCTTCCGCGCCGTTGCATGCGGACTCTGGGCTCAGGAAAGCGAACTTCTCATCGTCGGTGACGACTCCGCAGCCGCCCACGAGCTCACCCGTCTGGCCTCTCAATTCGGCGTAGGTGTACGTACCCTCACAGTCGATGAGGAACTTCTCGCTGAACTCCCCGGTGCCGATGTCATCTTCCGTTCCGGCACGGCCGATGCGCGCGCCATGCTGGCCGACCTTCAGCAAGCGCCGCTGGCTCATCCCCGTTATCGCTCCGCACCTTTGCAAACCGAAGAAGACCTGCCGGCCATTCTGGCAGCCCGTCAATGGGTGGAAGGTTGTATAGACCGAGGCCGGGTGGAGGCCTATGAATTCCGCGTAGCCGTCAACTGACATTTCGGAGCATGAACAAAATCGTCCATTTCATCAAGACACGCGGCATATTTATCGTCCTGCTCATAACCGGGCTGTACTACGGCTGCCGAGCGCTTTGGAACCTGAGCAACACCCTCCTCTACGCACACGAGGCCGTTGTGCTGCCGGCAGTTGTTGTCGATGTACGCCAGCGACCGTTCGAATCCTTCAACGAGGCACTCCGATACGGCAATTTACCATGGGACGGCGACATCTCCTACCGACCCATCCTCCGCTTCACCATGCCGGCCGGCATCGTCATACGAGCCTACACTGCCCCTGACCTCGATAACAGCGACTACTCCGCCGGCGAACAGGTGGAAATCATCACCCACCCGCATGACCCCAATCAGGCACATGTTTACAAATGGAAATTCCTGTGGGGAGCTGATTGCATGCTACTGGGACTGGGAGCATTGATGGGGATTCCGGCGTGGTTCAAGCTCTTCCCTCGCAAAGCCCGAGCGAAATCCGCCCGCACACCGCGCGCGACACGGCCCCGAAGCACTGCCCCCCGCCCCGCAACAGGGGAGCAGGCACCTGCTACGCTCACTCAGAGAACGCAGCCCCCGCAGGAAGAACTCCCCTTCACCCTCTCCGCAGAAGAAAATACTCCCGCGCCTGCTCCCAAAAAGCCACGGGCTCCCCGCAAGCGAAAAGAGACCACCTCCGACTCACCCTCAGCCCCCAAAGCCCCCCGCAAGAAAAAATCGCCTTCGGATGGCTCTTCGCCCAAGCCAAAACGCACGCGAAAAAAATCGTCAGCAACCTCAGCTCAGTAAGAACCTCGTCGACAAGAAAAGTCAGACAGTCTGTCATGTTAAATTTGACGAGGGCTATCGAATATGATAGACTCAGTGCGTTAGACGGAATCACCGCTGACATTTCTAACCATTAAACTGACTTTCAAGACAATGAAGAAAATCGCCATTTTCGCCCTTCTTGCCGCCTGCGTTGCTCAGGCTCAGATTCTCACCGCCGTGAAGGACGCTGCCGTCAATGAGGCTAAGAATCAGGCTACGGCCGCCATCACGGAGAAAGTAACTGCCGCTCAGTCCAATGTTGCCGAGGGTACTGCCTCCGTAACGGGCAAGATTGCCGACGCTCAGGCTAAGGCCGACGCCGCCAAGGCTGATGTGGAAGCTAAGAAAGCAGCGGCTCAGGCCAAGGTTGATGCCGCTAAGGCCGATGCAGAAGCCAAGAAGGCCGCAGCCAAGGCCAAGGTTGACAGCGTGAAGACCGCCGGCAGCACCATGAAGGCAAGCGCCAAGGCTGCCAAGGCCAATGCTAAGGCCAACGCCAAGACCAAAGCCACCAATGCCACCAACAAGGCTGTCAACAAGGGCATGAACAGACTCTTCAAATAATCAGAGCTGAACAATATCCCTCATTTCTCACCGGTACAGCCCCCTGTACCGGTGCTTTTTTATTAAAAAAACCTGATAATTGAAAAAAAGACGTAAATTTGACTTGCCAAAAGCATATAATTAGAGTATAAGAAGCGACCACATCTCCGCAGTGATGCGGAATTAAACTTTTACACAATATACTAGATATGTCCAAGCACTCCACACTCAAAGCAACCGGTACCGTTGGCGGCAAGCGTTCTGTCCTCAAGCGTTTCGAGCGCGTTAAGCTCATGAAGGAGCGCGGTCAGTGGAAGCAGGGCCAGAGCCCGATTGGTCTTCCCAAGACCAAGTTCGAGGCCTGATGCCGACCCACAATTGCCCTCTCCGCGTGAGAGGCACCTTTTTCAATCATTTTCCCCCGGAGCCTCTCGGTATAACAGCCGCGAGGCTTTCTTACAAGCTGAACCCACACGACGCGAAAGCGTCCGATAAACACTACGAGACATGACAGAAGATACCAGTTACCCGCCCGCACCCGAGGGCAGCGTGCGTCTGAATAAATTTCTGGCAGCCTGCGGCTATGAGTCACGCCGAGCTGCCGACCGCCTGATAGCAGAAGGCCGGGTGGAAGTGAATGGCAAGGCAGTCGACACCCCCGGACTGCGCGTACTGCCGACCGACTTTGTCAAAGTTGACGGGCGACATGCCACCCCCAAGGAAGAAGTAGTACTGCTCCTCAACAAGCCGCGCGGCTATGTATGCAGTCGAGAGGCGCAGGGCGCAGTAGGGACGGTGTACGACCTGTTGCCGCCCAAGTACCGCTACGCCAATTATGTAGGACGCTTGGATGCCGACAGCGAAGGTCTGCTCATTTTCACCAACAACGGCACTCTGGGCCAGAGCATCGGCCACCCGAGCGGCGGCATTGAAAAGGAATACTGGGTAACACTCGATCAGGCCTTTGACAACAGCGTGCTCATTCAGCTACTCAAAGGAGTGCGTATACCCGAAGGTCAGGCCAAGGCTAAGTACATTTCCCGCCTGAGTGCCCGCCGCGCCTGCGTGGTACTGGAGCAAGGCCTCAAGCGCCAGGTGCGCCAGATGTTCTCCTGCTTGGGATTGCGCGTAAAGAAATTGGTGCGAGTACGCATCGGTTCCCTGTGGGGCGGCGATCTCGAACCGGGACAAGCCACCCTCATGACTGCTGAGCAGATTGAACAGGCCACCACCAATCCTCGCCGCCGCAAGGGACTCATCGGTGCCAAACAGGCCTTCAAACCGCGTCCGCAGGCCGGAGACACGGGTGCCGCTCGCGATGAGGATGAGGAAGATAACTATGTCTTCAATCCCGCTGATTTCGAAACGGAAGAAGAAGCTCTCGGCCTTGCCACCAAATTTACCGAGGGTGAGGCCTTCGAACCCGAACGTGAGGAAGGCCGTCGTCCTTTCGGTCGTGCCCCCCGCAATCGCCGCGAGTTTACCGGCGATGACCGAGGACCTCGCCGCAGCTTCGGTAACCGCGAGCGCCGTTCCTTCGGCGATGACCGCGGGCCGCGCCGCAACTTCGGTGACCGTGAGCG
>JAUNRC010000038.1 GCA_030535875.1 Akkermansia sp.
TCTGATAAGCGCACCCACCCGCAAGCACTCAACAAAAACCACGCCGGGGAACATTTCGTTCCCCGGCGTTTTGAGTACATTATCGGAGCTTTTGTCGGATATCAGAACCTCAGCACACCCTGTATTTGGAAGATGAACTCGCCGTCGCGGTCCTTTTGGTACACGGGGTTGAAGATGTACTGAATGTCAGGTTGAATGAAGAAAGTAGGGGTGACTTGTACAACGGCGCTGAGCTCCAGTCCGTATTCATCTTTATGGCGATAGGGGGCAACCGCTGCTCGCTCCCAGAGAAAACCGAGGGCAATTTGGTCATTATTGGCATTGCTGCCCCAGCCGCTGCTGCGGAAAGGTGCCTGTAGGACAAGCCCGGCAGTAGCGGCTGCGCGTACGTTGCTGACGGTGGCGGCATCGTTATCCATCCACCCGCAGCGGGAGAAGAAGCCGAGTGGGGAGTTGCGCCCGAGCTGTTGTTGGATGTTGACGGCTGCTCCGAAGCCGCTCTCTCCTTTATAACGCGTGAAGGTATATTGCAGGCGGTAGGTACCTTTACCCATGCCGGCGACATCATCGTGAATGAAGCCGAATTCCGTCAGGTGAACCCATGCATTGCTGCTGATGGAATGGAAGGGGTTGTGGTTGACCTTACCATTGCAGCCGGAGGTGGCATACATGGCATAAAAGTTTTCAGAGGGTTGCCAGGCGGTAAGGTAGGCCCAGTTGGCTTCTTCCAGAGGCAGGCAGGGATTGAGGTTGAATGCCTCGTTCATGAGGTTGCCGTTCCAGTCCGCCGAGTAGATGTTCTGGTCGAGGAAGTCTGATGTGTCGATGGTGCCGATCATGCCGACCCATTTTCCTTTGAAGGCGCTGTACCCGAGTGCCAAGTTGGGGATGTAGACTTCGTTGCCGCCGCGGTAGCTGCCTTGCGGGTTGCTGAGGCTGCCGATGGTGTTCTGCGCGCTGCTTTTGTTCTCATTGAATCGGAAGCCATGTCCCCAATCGGCTTCGAAGCTGAGGAAGAGTCCTTGGCTGTTGTCGGCTTTTTTGAGGAGGTACCACATGCCGGTGAGGGAATTGTTGGTGGAGGCAAAGTCATTGCGTCCTCCTCGTGAATGGGGCGCAATTCCGGTATAGTTGGCGCTCATGACGAGGTTGTATTGCAGGCCGATGCGGCTGAGGCGGGTTTTGACCTGTTGGGCAGCGGTGGAGAGGGGGTCGTGCGAGATGATATCGCAGGGTTGAATGCAGGTGTTGCCCGGGACGAATACAGAGTCGAGGTAGGGGGCGAAGTTCTGCGGGGTGGAGGGGAACCATATCCAGCCGTTGCGGCTTTGTTTTTCGTCACGAGTGCGACTGTGGCGGATGACTTCGCCGGGGGAGTTGAGTCCGGGGTGGCGGGTTGGTTGCTGTTCATCGGCGTGCATGGCTGCCTGCAGACTGCTTGTGTGGCGAGCTGCCATGTTGCGGGGATTGCGGCCGAAGGCGGTGTCGAGGTAGCCGGAGGGCTGATATTGTGCAGCGGCACTCAGGGCCGTTGCCAGTAGGGTGGCAGGGATGATATGTCTCATGGTTGACTGTTCTGACGAACAGCCTATGCCTGACGTTGGATAACAATCATTTTTTTAGAACTCGGCGTTCATACCGGCTCGCCGGTCAGTTCAGTCATGAAGTCACGAATGGCCTGCGGGGAGTAGAGGGCGCGACCGATGATGTCGGGGCGGGTGAAGAGTGAGTCGGCAAAGGTGGCCTCTGCTGCGGCATTGAGTTGTTGCAGGGTGGCGGCTCGGTGGCGATAGAGTTGTTCCAGATGATAGGGGCGGCAGTCGATGTAGTAATGCCGTGGCCGGTCGCCGGTGGTGCGGGGAGGAAGGCAGAGGATGTAGCTCGGGCAGAAGGTGTCGCCGGTACTGAAGTCGCAGAGGTAAAGGTCGCCTATGTTGGGGATGAGCCGGAAATGTTGATAGCGCTCATGGAGTTGCGGGGCTGTCTTTTGTAGTTCCGTGAGGAAGTCTCGCTGAGCAGGGGTGGGGTAACAGGCTGTGCGGGCATACCAAGGTTCGGCGGCGAAGAGGCTGCCGTCGATGGGCTCTTGAACGTCATCGAGGTCTATGCGAATGTGGCGCTCGCGGAGGAGCTCGGAAACAGGGCTTGATATGAGGGTGCGTTTGCCGCGGAAGTTCCTGCCGTGACCGGGAAGGCTGCTTTCGAGCTGTCGCAGGGCGGAGGTGGCAATGTGGAGGAGACTCTGCCGACTGAGTGGTGTGCGGGTGGTACAGCCTTCCAGTTGGATGTGCAGCCCGCCGAGGTAGGCCGGACTTTCGATGAACTCCGGTATGCCGGTAAGCTCGGGGAAGATGCGGCGCAGACGGTCGAGACGGTAGTTCTCCAGTCGATTGAGGGCTGCTCGCAGCAGGTGGCGATCCAAGCTGTTGAAGGGGAGCTTGCAGTTGCTCTTGAGACGGCCTGCGGCAACTGTGAGGGGGTGGGAAAGATGTTCTGACAGCGGGGCTGTTCGGGTGCTGAGTTCTTCGCGGCGGTTGAAGTACAGGCGCCCTGAGCGATAGAACTCGCTGTTGATGAAGTCATCTTTGAGTGGCAGGCTGACATTGGTGCTGCACTTGGCCAGCAGTCCGCTCTGAATCATGGCTGTATTGAGCTCCTGCACATAGCGGCTGTTGGAGGGGCTGTGGTAGTGCAGGGTTTCGAGCAGGCGGAGCGGGGAATCCGTCTCGCGGTCGTATTTGCGGCGGTTGTGAGGTGCCTGTGGGGCTGTGCGGTCGCGGAAGGGAAGGTAACGCGCACCTCGCCCGATGAGCTGAGCCTCGGCCACGGTTTTGTTGCCGGGTTTGCCGCCGGCGGTGGCTCGTGTGTCGTACAGGCGAACGATATCACAAAGATTGAGGACATCCCAGCCTTCATTGAGCATGTCTACTGCAAAAATAGCTCGGATTTTGTTGGAGGGAGATTCCAGGCTGTTGAGCAGGATTTGTTTTTCGGGGGTGATGTCGGCGTTGTCAACCAACAGGAGCTTTTCGTACGAGAAGTCCTCTTGCAGTTCGGCTATGAGACTTTCGACGGAGTAGCCGGTGGCAGCCATGTGTTCAAAGATGGCGGCTACATCTCCGTGGGCTGCTTGTCGTAGACGCTCGATATCTGCCGGACTCAGTTTGTTGATGGCTGATATGAACTCGTTGAAGAAGAGGGCATTCTCTTTGATGAGGCGGGATTTGAAGAGAATGACGGGCTTGTGCTCCAGGCCGATGCCGGCAAAGAGTTTGCGCTTGTACTGACTGAGCAGAACTGCCAGCAGCGCGCGGTCCATGGGGGCTAGGTTACTCTGTTGCACGCTGATGTTCTTGGAGTAACCATCACGGCGGAAACGGCTCAGCGGGTAGTCGAAGAGGGTCTTGCTGCGATATTTTGCCGCGAGATTTTCGTCATCAAAGTCCATGGTTGCTGAGAACTCCAGCAGAACATTCGGGCGGGGGCCGCTGTTGCCGGTGTTGAAGAGTCGCAGGGCGGTGTTCTCATAGCCGGGTTCGAAGTCGGGGGCTTCGAAAGCGAGTTCGAGTTGTTGCAGTGAGAGTTGGTGCAGGGGGCGGCTCTTGCGGGTGGCGGCGTTCATGTGGTGCGCCTCGTCGGAGATGAAGACGATGCTTTGTCCGGCGAAGTCATCGTAGCTCAGGGCTCCTTCGCGGGCAGTGTTGAGGTCGCTGTGTAATTTTTGAATGGTGGTCAGGCAGAGGTTGATAGTACCCGGCTGCGATTGTTGGAAGTTGCTGACGGCTTTGATTTCCACTCGTTTTCCGTCGATGATGATGTTCGGGGCAAAGAGGTACTTGGCTGAGGACGGGTTGAGGAAGTTCTCGCGGGTTTTGCCGATGATGTTGGTGGAGTTGACGAAGAAGAGGAAGTTGCGGTAGCCCTGTGAGTAGAGGTGCAGAATGAGCCCGGCCATGATGAGCGTCTTGCCGCTGCCGGTGGCCATGTGGAAGAGCTGGTGGTGGAGGGCGTTCGGCATGTGACCGTAGCGTTCCCAGTATTTCAGCCAGGCGGCAAAGCAATCCATCTGGTAGGGGCGAAGTTGCAGTGCCGGGTTGAGCCCGGCTGCGATGCAGTCGGGCAGGGTGACGGTTGCTGTGCCGGCGGTTGTCATGCCTGATGGTAGAAGGCGTGATTGAGCTTGCGGTCGTCGGCGCTCAGGCTGAACTCGCTGCTGTCGAGCTCACTGAGTGGGACATAGAGCATGTTTTTATCGAGGCATTCCATCAGGATGGCTCGTTGTTGCGGTAAGGGCAGGTCGGCAAAGGTTCCTGTGCTGCTGTTGAGGGCCTCGATGTCCACACGCCAGTTGAGGTAGCTCTTTTCTGTCATTTGTCGGAGGATGGTGCAGAGCTCTTCGGAGGTGGTAGCGGAGGTGATGGCCGTCATGAAGCGGCTGTTGGCGGCTGCCGGCTCGCAGTAGATGGGCGAGGCATCGCGGAAGCGGCGGTGCATGATGGCAATCGTGTCTTCCAACTGTTCAACGAGGATGTAACGGCGTTTAAGATAACCTGCAACATAGCCCGTGGTACCGCTGCCGGCGAAGAAGTCCAGCACGAGGTCGCCTTCGTTGGTGCCTTGGCGGATGAGACGCTCCATGAGCTTATAGGGCTTTTCGGTGAGGTAGCCGGTGCGCTGAACGCCGTCCACTCGGATGCGGGCTGCCACGGCTGCCTTGAACCAGTCGCTGTCGTTGATGGTTTTATTTTCTTTGTTCAGGCGGCGGATTTCGTCGGCGAGGTCTTCGGGTGTGTGGAAGAGCTCCCACCAGTCTTCGGGGATTTTGCCTTTTTCGGAGTAGCTGCTGCTGACGTTGGCGGACATTTCGCCTTTGAAGCCGCCGGCATGTACCTCGGAGCGCAGACGGATGTCATTGCCGTTGAAAGTCCATTCATTGGGGCTGCGCGAGTACCAGAGGATGGTGTCGTGCTTGCGGTTGAGCTGCTTCATGCCGGGGGAGCCGGGGCCGGTGTAGCACCAGATGATTTCGTTGCGGAAACAGTCGCGCCCGAAAATCTCATCCATGAGCACTTTGCAGTAGTGCGCCTCGTTCCAGTCGAGCTGTACATAGATGCTGCCGTCCGCAGTGAGCAGGTCGCGGGCGACCATCAGGCGGTTGCGCATGAAGGTTAGCCATGTGCTGTGATTGAAGGTGTCGTTGTAGCCGAAGCTGTCGCCGCCGGTGTTGTAGGGCGGGTCGATGTAAATCATTTTGACTTTGCCTGCGTAGCGCTTGCGGAGGCTGTAAAGTGCCAACAGGTTGTTGCCGTGAATGATGTAGTTGTCATCGGGGGTAAGGGTGGTGACGGGCGTGGGGCCTTCCTCGGTCACGCGGTGGAAGTTGCAGAGGGCCTTGGGCTCGGTCAGGCGGTTGATTTCATCGGGTGCGAGTGTCTCGTTCCAGAAGATTTCCTGCCGACGGGCTTCTTCGCGGGTCTGACCGCCTTCCAGAAGGCAGTCCTTATAGGGCCAGTTGAGGACGATTTGCCGTTGCTCGGCAAGCATGTCGCCGTTCATGTCTGCCAGACCGATTCGGTTGCGGTAGGCGGTGAAACTGTCGGGCAGGAAGTTCTTGTTGGCAACGAATCGCAGGAACTTTACTTTGTCAAAGACGAGCATGTCGTCGACTTGGGCGAAAAAGAATGCTCTGAGTTCCTTGTGGGCGGCCAGCAGGCGCAGAAGTTGCGGGTGCAGTTCCATGGCGGCCTCGGCGATAGTGGTGCGGATGAGGGTGCCGTCGCTTGTGCAGAAGTCCGATTCGCGGCGCAGGAGTTGCTCCAGTTCTTTGATGAGGGCGCGGTTGTTCATTTATGCTCTGCCGTTGAATAAGTCGAAAGATTTTCTACCATATATGGGGGCGCAAGTCAAGCCGTGTATGGGACAGATGATGAGCCAGTCACCACTGACTGCCTCCTTCCTGCATGGTGAAGGCTCCCCGATGATGATGAATGGTGGGTTTGCGGCCGCCGATGAGGTAAACTTCGATGATGTCGAAGCGGGTGGGAATGTCATCTCGTCGCAGGAGGTGCAGCCAGTTGCGCATGCCGTGGCGCAGCAGGCGGCGTTTGGCGGCATTGACGGCTCGTCCGGGGGCGCCTGTGCCGGGGCTGGCGGAACTTTTCACTTCGCAGGCAACCAAAATGTCCTGCTCGCGGCACATGAGGTCAATTTCACCTCGTCGGCCGTAGCGGAAATTATGGTAGAGAACTTTGAGGCCGGCTGCCCGCAGGTACGAGGCTGCCACCAGCTCGCCGTAGCGCCCCAGTTGGTGGCGGTCCGGCGGATTGTCAGAGCCCCAGGGGCAGCTCCATTTGTGCAACAGGTGCAAACGAGCGGCGATGGTGTGGAGTAATTCCATATTGACGGATGGCTTGCATGTGGGCCTTGGTGCCGTAGCCGGCGTGGCGGTCAAAGCCGTACTGCGGATATTCCCGGGCGAGTTCAGTCATGTAGCGGTCGCGCGTAACCTTGGCCAGCACGCTGGCGGCGGCTATGCTCAGGCTGCGGGCATCGCCCTTTACGAGATTGGTTGACGGTAGGGGAAAGTTCGGTACGGCCAGCCCGTCAATCAGGCAGTAGCTCGGCGGAGGGACCAGTCCTTGTGCCGCCCGAGCCATAGCGAGGTGAGTGGCGCGCAGGATGTTGAGCTCGTCGATTTCCTGTACATCAGCGGTTGCTATGCACTTTTGCACGCTTTCATCGGCCATGAGACTTGCAAAGAGTTCTTCACGTCGGCGGGCGGTGAGTTTTTTGGAGTCGTTGAGCCCGGGGAGTTCATAGTCGGGCGGCAGGATGACGGCTGCGGCCACGACGGGACCTGCCAGCGGCCCGCGCCCGGCTTCGTCAATGCCGCAGACTCGGTGGTAGCCTGCGGCGATGGCGGCTTGTTCGGCGCTCAGGTCGGGGGTCGGTGGGAGGATGAACTCTTGTTTCTGTCTCATGGTTGAGCCTGAGGGGTGGGGGAGGAGCGGCGTTTTTTCGCGGCCTCACGGGCTTGTTGCCGCAGTCGCTCGGGCAGGGCTTGCCCCTCGGCCAGTCCGTAAAGTTCTTCGATGTCGCGCAGGTAGCGGCTGAGGTGAGTATCCGGCCCGGGGGATTCGCGGCGCAGCAATTTGACGGCCTCGAGGTACTCGGCAAAGCCTTTTTTGTGGCTTCTCTCACCGAGGTGGGTAATTTCGTACCAATCGAGGTAGTCGCGGGCGCGAAGGGAGGTCGTGATATAGGCTGCGCGCAGTTCGCGCAGCGGCCCGAGAATGTTCTGTACATCATCGGGGGTGGCTCCTTTGCTCAGTTCGCTCAGTGCGCGGCAGTACTCGATGATGATGGCGCGGTAGCCGGGGAAGCAGCGCAGGTGCAGCTCCATGAGACCTTGGATGCAGGGCCGCACCTTGGCTTGCCAGCCGGGAATTTCCGTCAGGGTGTAGACATCATCCAGGCTGACGGGGCGTGGCAGGCGGGTAACGGGGTCGTAGTGGAGGATGGTGAGCACTTCGGCTAGTTGCTTTTCCGACTCCATGGGGGTGAGCATTTCCGTGGCGGGGGCCTCGGAGAGCGAGGCGAGTTCCAGAGCCCACCATTTGTTGAGCATGTTGCCGTCGATGCCCAGTTCATGGAAGTGGGTGCGGATGATTTCGCCGGGGGAACTGTCGTTCATGGCCGACTCTTCGATGAGTTCGCGTAATCGGTCTTTGCCGCCTTCGAGGTTGATGAGGCACATGATGAGCACACCGCAGGAGGCCTCGTAGACCTGCCGTGAAGTGGCATCGAGCCGTGTGATATCTTGCGTCGAGACGATTTCCTCCGGTGAGAGCATGTCGGCTTTTTCGAAGAGGGTACGGTACATGCGGCGGTCAGCCTTGCCGCTGCGCCAGAGGACGGCCTGTTGAATGCCTGTGATGAGCCAGTGCGGGATGCGGACGTTGTCGGGCAGGGAATCCGGGCGCTGGTTACAGAGGGCGCGCTCGAAGAGGGTCATGGTGATGATGGCATTCGTGAGGCGCTCTACGTCGATGCCGCCACCGGGGTAAATGCGGATTTGGAAGTTGGGTTCCTGACCGATGATGCTGATGCGGGTGCGGATGGGATTGAGTTCCGCTCTGTCGGTTGACTTGCCGAGCAGGCGGATGGAGATGCCGTATTTCCATGCGGTATCGACCCCCAACAGGCGGCAGACTTGCCCGCGCACTTCATCGGCCTTGGTGGCGATGGCTCCCATGCGCAGAGAATCGCCGCCGCTCACGGAGAACATGCGTGACTGCGAGACGACGTGCTGGTCAGCCTCTTCCGTTAATTTATCTTCGGGGAGTGCCTCGCGCAGAGCGGTTTCGATGGCGTGCCTGCGAGTGCCGGGAGCCGCAGCCCGGCGGGAGCCGGCGACCGGCGGTTGCGTGGTGCTTGCCTGCGGGGCCGGTCGGGGGGCAGGCTGAGGGGGTGCCGGTGGGGGCGTGGGTTCTGCCTGCTGCTCGCTTGTTGAGGGTTGCGGGTCGGCTACGATGGCCTCGATTTCCTCATCGCTTGTGGCCTCGTCGAGAATGACGGAGGGAGCTGCGGCTTGTTCCTGCTCGGAAGAGGTCGGGGCGGTGGCGGTCTCGACCACTACGTCATTATCAGTTTGCGCCATGACGGCTCCCGTCAGGAGCAGGGTGGCGGCGGTCTGTCTGATAATGCTCTGCAACATGGCTTTCATGCTAGCAGATTTTTGCTCTTTCTGCAAACACCAATCCTGCCTTATGCCGGCTTTTTTTGCTTTTTTGCAATTTTTTTATCAATTTGGCTTGACATGCAACCATAATCTGCTAATATTCCCTCGTCGCTGCGCGACATCACATCACAAGTCCCCATCGTCTAGGGGTTAGGACATATGATTCTCAGTCATAGAACCGCGGTTCGAATCCGCGTGGGGATGTGAAAAAGCTCCGAGTTGAAGGCTCGGGGCTTTTTTTGTGGAGTGGGGCGAAAGGGCTTGCCAGTCGGCGGGAGGGGTGATATAGTGAGGCCATGGACTTGTCTGCATTTCGTGAGGAATATCTGAAGGATACCCTGCATCGCAGGGATTTGGCCGACTCGCCGTTTGAGCAGTTTGACCGTTGGTTCAAGCAGGCTCTCCGCGCCGAGGTGCCCGAGCCGAATGCCATCAGCATCGCCACATCGACTCCTGACGGGCGACCTTCCTTGCGTACGGTACTGCTGAAGTACTACGATGATAAGGGCTATGTGTTCTTTACCAATTATACCAGCCGTAAGGCGCGCGAGCTGGAGAGCAACCCGGAGATTTGTATGTTGTTGCCGTGGGTGACTTTGGAGCGCCAGATTATTGTCTACGGGCGTGCGGAGAAGATTTCGCGCGCCGAGACGCTCCGCTACTTCCTATCTCGCCCGCGAGAGAGCCAACTGGGGGCTTGGGTGTCGCACCAAAGTCAGGTTATCTCCACCCGCAAGTTGCTCATGATGAAGTTGCAGGAATTGAAGAACAAATTTGCCGACGGACAGGTGCCTTTGCCGGATTTCTGGGGTGGGTACCGCATCGTACCGCACCACATGGAGTTCTGGCAGGGCGGTCCCGGTCGTGTACATGACCGGTTCATGTACACGCTGGGGGAAGATGGTACCTGGAGTATCGAGCGCTTGCAGCCCTGAGCGGTCTGCCGAGCTCAGGAACGGGTTTTTCGTTAATAGTCCGTAGGATTGCCCTTGCGCTCCTGAAGGCCCTTGTACATGTTGTTGTACATGATTTTACCCTGACGGGTATTGCGACCTTCGTCGTACCAACTGGGAACGTAGTCATTCCATTTCTTGCCGCTTTTCACGAGAGCCCAGTGCTCGACGGGGTTGGTGTGTCCTTCCTTGTAAATCCAGTTGAGCATCTCGGTGGTGGAGGCTCGGTCTTCCCAAATGTCGAGGTCGAGCTCATCGGGCGTGAAGGTAACGAGGCGTCCGCTCTTTTTCCAGGCATCGAGGGTGATGGCGTGGGGCCATTCCTTGCCGACAGCGGTGATGTACACACAGTTGTGCTCTGAGCCTTCTCCCCGGTCACGCACGCAGCAGCCCAGCCGGAAGTAGGTGAGCGGGCGGCGGCGCAATTCGCGGTAGAGGTCATGCTGGTAGTGCCAGCACAGGCCGCGTTCGCGGATGTTGAAAGGGGCGTTGACCAGGCGGTTGTTCATCCAGGCCGGCCAGAGCAGGGGATTGTTGAGACGGGCTATGCTTACGGATGATTTGTAAGCGGTATCGGACAGCCAGCGGGCTTCTTCTTGGGCGGCGGGGAGGGTGCGCTGCTCGGCAGGCAACAGCGCCAGAAGCTCATTTGTCAGTTCGCTGCGCTGCTGAACCACAGGGGCCCAGTCGGCGTAGTAAGGCTGAGGGGCGCGCTGGCAGGAAGGCAGCACAACGGCTGCCGCAAATGCTAAACTCAGCGTAGCAAGTGCTGAGGTTATGTTAGATTCCATGTCGGATGAAAGAGTGCGTGCCATAAGACGCGGCGAATGATGGCACAAAGTGCCCATAATTACAAGCGGAAAGTCTGGCAGCGTGCGGGTGAGCTGCGTCAGTAATTTGTCAGGGAGCCGGGGTGCTCCTGTTGCCCCTTGAGAATATTCTCGTACATGCGGCGGTACTGGTTGGAGCGGCGGGCTCGGTTGGCGGAGGAGATGGTGTAGAGTCCATCGTTGCAGCGCACACTGAACCAATGTTCCACGGGGTAGTTGTGGCCCTCCTGATAGGTGGCGGCAATCATCTCGCAGATGTCGGGGAGGTCTTGCCAGTCATCGGCATCGAGCTCGGCGGCGTGGTCGACTTTCAGGCGGCCGTTCCACATCCAGGCATCGAGCACCCAGGCCTGTGGCCAGTGACCATTGGCGGCGGCGATGTACACGCAGTTGTGCTCGGTGAGCTCCGAGAAGTCGCGCACGCAGCAACCGATGCGGAAGTAGGTGAGCGGTCGGCGGCGCAGTTCGCGGTACATGTCGTGCTGGTAGTGCCAGCACAGGCCGCGGTCTTGGATGTAGGCGTTGATGAGGGCGTTGCCGGCCCAACCGGGGAAGTTGGAGTTGTTGATGCGGGCGATGGCAGCCGCGGCTTTGTAGGAGGTGTCGGCTAGCCAGCGGGCCTCTTCGACGGCGGCGGGGAGTTGGCGTTGCTCGGGCGGCAGCAGTTCCAGCAGGTTTTGGTGCAGGGTGCTGCGGCGCTCTGTCAGTTGCGGGGTAAAGGGGTACTGCGGCGGGGGCGGATAGCAGCCTGCGAGCAGGAGTAGCGCCGTAGCCGGAGCTAGGGCAATGAGGGGGCGGAGTTGCTTGCGAAGGCCGGATATCATGAGAACGCGGGGCGATTCTAGCACGCGAGACTTCGTTTTACAAGCTCACAGTCGAAGTTGTCGGCGTAAAGTTAAGGGATTATGACACAGGCTCGCTGACTTCCGCCTGCTGCCTGTTGCGGCGCTCAAGGAGCCGATGTTCAATGTAGAGCTCGACGGAGGCGAGCAGGAGCTGAATGTAGCCGAGCAGCTCGATGGGTTCTTCGAGCACGCGGCGCAACATGTAGGTGTCGGTATCCGGGTCGTTGATGAGGTCTTGCAGGAAACTGCGGTGCCCCAGTAACTGGGCAACGGGAATGATGATGATGACGGCTGTCACCATCATGTGGTAACCATTGGTCTGCAGGAAGGCGGTCAAGCTCTTGCCGAAGTTATGGCGCGTGCGGATGATGTTGATGATGGCCGCTATCGGGAAGAGCCAGCAGAAGTACCAGCTTACATAGGGAATGGTGGCTTCGAGGTAGGCATCGTGCTCGCGGATGAAGGCTGCCAGAGCCAGCGAGGCGAGTAGCAGGAGCAGGGGCCGATTGGCAGAGTTGCTCCAAGCGTGCAGGCCGAAGCTGATGGCGGTCATCAGGATGATGATGGCTTGGGTGTTTTCAACCGCAGCATGTTCGACAATCAGGGCGCTTTTGTAAATGTCGGACATGTGCCAGAGCAGGACTACACTCAGAACCATGATGATGAGGTAGACAAGCTGGCGTAGTTGATGAATGAAAAGGGTGGGTTGATTTGTCATGAAAATTGTTTTTTTGTAATGGGCGGATGCCGCGGAGTCGGGAGAAAAAGATTAGCTCAGGCGCGACGGCTGAGGGTGATAGCGCGTACCATGCATTGATTGACGGCGCCGTTGGCGTTCGTACAGGTAATCGGATTGTAGCGCAGGGAGAAGTGGTGCCTGCCGCTCTTCAGGCGGAGGGTAACGGGGGCTGTGAGGGAGTAGTGCTCCCAGTTGTCGGCCTCGGTATTGTGCGGCAGGGGGATGACTGCCGCAGGTTCTCCATCGATGAGGAGCTCACGGAGGGCGCAGGTGTCGTTGTCGCGCAGAGATGCCGTGGCATTGCAGTACTGCACGCGCAGCTCATAGGTACCGGCGGCGAGGGTTGCCGGTTCGTAATCGAGTTTCTCGGTGCAGGGCTCGGTGTTGAGCCAAGCCTGCTGTTGCTCGATTTCGTACTCTCCGTTGCTTCCGATGCGGAGAGGTCGGAGCTGTCGGTAGCACCCTTCGGGGTAATGGGTCCAGGGGCGGCTCAGGCAACTGCTGCTGTTGTGACCGATAGCCTGCACGCGATATTCGTTGCAGAAGGGAGCGGGGCGGCTGATGGCAAAGTCACAGTCGGGGGTGGCACCCAGAGCCTTGCCGTTGGCGTAGACGTAGTAGCTGGTGGCTCCCGGTACAGGGTGCCAGCGCAGCAGGGTGGGGGTGGGGGAGTCCCATTGCGGTTCGGGCAGGTCATCCTGCGCCGGAGGGAAGGTGGCGGGGCTTTCATCCTCATCTTCGGGCATGAGCTCAATTTCAATTTGAAGGTTGCCCTTCGTGCTCAGGGGGATGATGGGGGAGCCTGCCTTGCCGTTTATGCGCACGGAACAGATGTCGGTGCCGTAGCCGTTTATGCGCACGGTGAGTACCATGTCGCGGATGTGCAGGTTGGTCAGCCAGTGGCTGCCGGCAAAGCCCTTGGGTACGCAGGGGGCAAAGACGAGATTGTCGTGCTCATATTGCAGACCGAAGAGCCCGTAGTAGAACATGCCCAGCATGCCTGCCACGCTCCAGAGCTGGCGGTCGGAGTTCTGGATGGTGTGCTCGGCTTCACCGGTCTGTGCGTGGAAGTTTTCCTTGTTAGAGCCGAAGGCCATGGCGGCTCGCAGGATGGCGGCCATGGAGCTGACTGCTCCGGCGGGGTCGCGTAGTTCGGCATGGGCCAACATGACGAAGGCCTCTTCAAAGGGCCAGATGGCGCGGTTGTGGTAGGCGGCTGTCTTGTCCGCCTTGTAAGGGGTGAAGACCGGGGTTCCCCAGGGGCTGCGGCGCAGACTGTTCATGGCCTTGAGGGAGTGCTCACCGGCCAGACCGCAGATGACGGCGAGGGAGTTGGCGAGGGCATCTGTCCTGTCGTCGGGGCAGCCGTCAGGGGTGCGCAGCATGCAGTACTGCTGGTTAGCCTTGCTCCAGAAGTTCTGTTCGATGGCTTCGGCCAGAAGCGCGGCGCGTTCGCGGTAGGGCTCGGCTTCGGCTTCGCGCCCGAGTTCATCGAACATGTTGGCGACGATGGTGAGGGCTGTGTAGTGCAGCACGTTGGTGCCGAAGGCATACGAGGCACCGATGTCGGCGGGGCTCATCCAGTCGGGGTAACTTTGGTCGCGCCAGTCAATGAAAGACGTTTCGCCCGGCCGCAGCGGGGTGTGCTGCGGCAGCACGCGGTCGTCCTGAGCGATGGTGTTGCGCAGAACGTCCACGCAGTAGGTCAGCCACTCGGGGTCACCTTCCGACAGGTAGAGAGTGCGTGCGCCGATGGCCCATGCCAGACGGTCGGTGGAGATGGGCCATCCGCCGCCGGTACCGGTGTCTTGCATGATGACTCCGTCTTTCACGCGCGACATCAGGCTGGCCTTGACCGCTTGCGGGGCAAGGATTCCTGCTCCCAGTGTGGCAGCGTAGGCGATATCGCGGGTCCAGACTGTGCTCCAAGCTGCACCTGCCAGCATGGTGCCGTCATCTTGAATGTTAGCCAGCAGCTCGTGAGCTGCGAGGTTATACATGGCGGTGAGCACGGGGATATTGCTGCGCATGCCGGTGCAGCCGGCAGGCAGGGTGGGGATGTTCACCTCGCGGCGCTCTTCGCCGCGGGTAATGGTGAGCTTGCCCACCCCTTCCAGTTCGGCACGGAGCCCCGCCTGAACAAGCCGAGTGGCAGTCAGGCGGTAGGACTCGTTTTCGAACAGGACCTGTTCTCTTTCGCTTGCCATGTGTTGTGATTGCAGAGAAATCAGAGAATGGCTCCGGGCGTGTAGCCCACACCATCGGGATAGCGGCTGCTCAGTTCGCTGACCATGGAGCAGAAGGCATCCACCTGATCGCCGGCCATGCCGGTGTCGCCGGCATTAGCATCATAAATCTCCTGAATTTCATCGCGGGTAAGTTTCAGGCGACCGTCGGCACCCAAGCGGTCGAGCAGGTCATTGGTGGCGATGCTGCCCTTGCGCAGGTCGTCCGATACGGCAACAGCGTGCTCCTTGATGACCTCGTGAGCCTCTTCGCGCCCCACGCCGCGCTTCACGGCTGCCATCATGATGGTGGTGGTCATGAGGAAGGGCAGGTAGCGGTTGAGTTCTGTCTTGATAACGGGCTCGTACACGCCCATCTGGTCCATGACTGTCAGGAAAGTCTCGAACAGGCCGTCGGCTGCCATGAAGGCATCCGGCAGCACGCAGCGGCGCACCACGGAGCACGACACATCACCCTCGTTCCACTGGTCACCGATGATGCCGGCAATCATGCTCAGGTGGCCTTTCAGGATGGCATGGAAACCGTTCACTCGCTCGCAGGAGCGGGGGTTCTGCTTGTGGGGCATGGCACTGGAGCCGGTTTGACCCTTGGCGAAGCCCTCGGTGCAGAGCTCATGGCCGACCATGAGGCGCCATGTTTTGCAGAAGCTGCTCGGACCGCTGGCCAGACCGACAAGGCCGGAGATGATTTCGAAGTCGAGGGAGCGGGGGTAGACCTGACCGACGTTCATCCACTTGGTGGAGATGCCAAGGTGGGAGCAGATGCGCCCCTCGAGTTCGCGAACAACGGCGGGGTTCTTCCCGAAGAGGGAAAGCTGGTCGAGCTGGGTACCGACGGCACCCTTGAGGCCGCGCACGCGGTAGCGCTCCATCATGCTTACCCAAGCCCATGTCCAGTGTACCAGTTCCTCACCGAACATGGCCACGCGCTTGCCCATGGTGCTTGCCTGAGCGGCTACATTGTGAGTGCGCGCGGCGAAGACCACATCGCGCCAGGCGGCGGCATGGCGGCTCATGCGGTCGAGCACGGCCACGGCCTTGTCGCGGATAATCTGCATGCCGCGCCAGATTTGCAACTGCTCTACGTTTTCCGTGAGGTCGCGGCTGGTCATGCCCTTGTGGATGTGCTGGTGGCCGGCGAGGTCGCAGAACTCTTCGATTCGGGCCTTAACATCGTGGCGGGTGATGCGCTCACGGTTGTTGATGCTGTCGATATTGACGCTTCCTTTGACTTTTTCGTAGGCATCGATGGCCTCTTGCGGGATATCGAGTCCGAGGTCCTTCTGAGCCTTCATTACGGCGATCCAGAACTCACGTTCCAGTACAATTCGGCCCTCGGCGGACCAGATGGCTTTCATTGCATCGGACGCATAGCGACCGGCCAGTACATTGGGAATTGCGTTCATATCTCAGTTTCCTGTGGGGGTAAAAGCTGATTATATCATGTTTTTGTCTGTTGGCAAGGGCAAAAACAGGAGCCGGGACGGCGCTTGCGGCGGGAAGTGCCGCACCGGCGCAGGCCCGGCTCCTGTTCGGGTATGTTCCTGTTCAGCCTTCGACGACAACGGGCGGCAGCTCATCGCGAGCAGGAGCGGGGGCGGCGGCTGTCGGAGCGGGAACGGCGGCTGCGCTGCCGGCCGGACGTTCCGAGGTGCTCTTTTCCGCTGTACCTACAAATTGGGGGTAGCACTTCTCGACCTCTTTGGTGACGATGATGCGGGTCTTGCCGGTGGCGGTAATATCGAAGAGCTCGGAGGCCATGCGGGAAGGGGTACGGATGCAGCCGTGCGACAGGGTGCGCCCGGCGCGAACCTTACCGGTGTGCATGCCGATGCCCGTACCGGTCATGCGGTGCCAGTTGGGCATGGGGGAGCCGACAAACTTTCCGCCCTCGGGGATAGGGTCTTTGCGGGAGTCGGCATTGCTGTTCACGCACTTGCCGGTGGCGTCGTAGATGCGTCCCCAGGTGCGGGAACTGTAAGACTTTTTCTTTTCGAGCACGCGGAAGTTACCGGTGGGGGTGGCATGGTCGCCGGTGCCGGTCGAGACGGGCCAGTCGGCGGCGACTTGGTTATCGACGTACAGGCGCCCGCGCTGCTGGGAGAGGCAGATGTAGATGGGGCAGCGGGGGTGTGCCTTGCCGAGCAGCTCCTTGTCGCGGTAAATTTCCATAGTCCGCGGGTATTTTTTGTGTTTTTTGACAAAGAGTTCGTAGGGGCTCGGCTTGGCCACCGGAACGATTTCGGCGGGTGTCTGCTCGGGTTCAACCTGCTGTTGGCAGGAGGAGAAGAGCCCGGTTGCAAGCAGGCTTGCCACACAAGTAACGGTTAGTGAGAGGGACTTCATGGGAGTGATGGTAGTGAGGGGAGGTTACTTGATGACTACACGAGTTCCGACGGGGGTGTTGTCGAAGAAAATCTTGGCCATATCTCCGGGCAGACGTATGCAGCCGTGGCTTTCGGGGGCGGCTGTGACGTACCCTTCGTGCATCCAGATGCCCGTGTTCGTAATCTGCATGCCGAAGTTCATGGGAGCACCCTTGTATATGCCGCCGGGCGGCATGGGCTCACCCTTGGTATAGTCGGAGATGATGGTGTTGCCCCAGGCATCGACCACGCTGCCGTAGGTGGAGGATGTGTGGTCTTCGTCCTTGCTCAGAATTTTGAAGGTACCGGCGGGGGTGTCGTGACCGGCTTTGCCGGAGGAGATGGTGCTGCTGCCCACGCACTGGTTGGCAATGTAATACTGGGCGCGCTGCAACTGGGTATCGATTACGATGAGGTGCTCGCCTTCGAGCCCGGCGGGTTTGTCCCAGTGCCCATGGCTTACGGCCTTGTGAGGGTCTATCTTGATATTGTCGGGACGGAAGGCATAACCGCCTGCGGCGAGAGCTTTCAGGTCATTCTGAGTGGAGCACGCCGTCAGCAACATGGCTGTACCGGCAGCGAGGATGGTCAGATATCTCTTCATTCAATCGTTCAGGGTTTGTTCAGGGCTTTTTGCGTGTGCGGCTTCTTTATGCACGCAGATGGTAATATTGTCAAGTTTTTTTAACTTTATCTGAGTCAGTACCCACATGTGTCCCAAAGATTTTTTTTGAGAGACGCAAGTGCTGATAAATCCTAGGCTTTCCGAATAGAGGCTTTTTCGAAGCCCCCCTGTAGTTAAATCTGCGCTAA
>JAUNRC010000039.1:0-13368 GCA_030535875.1 Akkermansia sp.
TCACGCGGTCGGCGCAGTACTTCACCTGAGAGAGGGTGAACACGCGGCGGGGGCAGGCCAGTCGTACAAGCTCGAGCTCAGCGTAGTTTTCGGAGCCGTCGGGGTTACGCTGCTCGGAGAGGGAGCCACGCTCCATGCCGCGGATGCCGCCGGCGATGTAGAGGGCCGTAGCCAAGGCGCCGGCCGGGTACTGCTCGTGCGGGATGTTGGGCAGGAACTCCGAGGCGTTGATGTGGGCACCCAGACCACCGGCGGGCTTCACCATGGGTACACCGTACTCGGAGAGTTCCTTGACGAGGTACTCGATGAAGATGGGACCCTGATTGATGATTTCTTCGTCCAGCGTCTCCATGAGGCCGACTGCCATAGCCTCCATAGCACGAACTTCCATACCGCCATAGGTCAGGAACCCTTCGTAGAGCGGGATGAAGGCCTTCATCTTGAGGATGAGGCTCTCGTTGTTGGAGATGATGGCACCGCCGCGGGCGAAGCCCAACTTGCGGCTGGAGAAGTAGATGAGATCCATGGCGTCGGCCAGCTTGCGGATAATCTGAGCTACGCTCATGTCCTTGGCTGCGGCCTCGCGGGTCTTGATGAAGTAGAGGTTGTCCTGAAGCAGAGAGGCATCGAGCACGGCCATCACACCATACTCCTTACAGACGGCTGCAACCTCCAGCATGTTTTCCATGGAGAGCGGTTGACCGCCGATGAGGTTGGTGCCGGCTTCGATTCGGACAAAGGGAACGTGCTCCGGGCCCACCTCCTCGATGAGGGCGCGCAGGCGGGGGATGTCGAAGTTGCCCTTGAAGGGGAAGTCGAGATTGGGATCGAGGCCCTCGGGGATGATGAGCTCTTCCACGCGGCCGCCCTTACGGGTGATGTGGGCCTTGGTGGTGGTGAAGTGGAAGTTCATGGGAACTACGTCGCCCTCCTTTACAAAAGTCTCGGCCAGAATGTTCTCACAGGCGCGGCCCTGGTGGGCGGGCAGGAAGTACTTGGTGCCGAATACGTGCTCGATAACACGGGACAGGCGGTTGAAAGTCTCGGAGCCTGCATAGGAGTCGTCAGCCTGCATGGAGGCGGCTACCTGATTGTCACTCATGGCGTTCACACCCGAGTCGGTGAGCATATCCATGAACACATCCTTATTCTGCAGCAGGAAGGTGTTGTTACCGGCCTGCTTCAACAGCTCCACGCGCTGCTCGACGGGAGGCAGAAACAGCTTCTGCACCACACGCACCTTGTGCATTTCCAAAGGAACTTGGTGTTCTTCTTTGTAAAACTTGACGACGGACATAATATGTATTGGTGTATATGAGTTGTACGCGTTCGGACAACGCGCTTGGCGATACTATCACGCTGAAATTACAAAGTCAAACATTTTTCAAGGCATGTTACAAAGTCGTAGTCACGGAGATGCGGCGTGCTTAGTTGCTGCGTTTGCGGGCAAAAAGTACGGCGGCTGCAATCCATGCCAGAAGAGCTGCGGAGGAGATGCCGAGCATGACGGCCCATCCCAATTTGTAGAGCAGGGTGAGTGCCAGAGCTGTCCAAAGCCCGCCGCCCATGATGGGCTCGTGCAGTAATTGCTTGTAGCCGAAGGCTTGTGTGGCGCAGGTTTTGCTTTCGGGGTCGGCCGCGCGCAGCAGGAGCAAGCCTGTGGCGGTTACTCCCAGTGATTGACCGAACTCCGCTATGGCGCACTCAAACCATGACTCTCGGAACAATTTTCTGGCAACCACCACGACCATGAAGAGAGAGAGCAGGGTGCCCAGTACGATGAGTACCAGTAGGCCTACCCAGTTGTCCAGTACGACCTGTACCTTGATGGTGGCCATGGCGGAGACGACAAGGAAATCCAGCGCCGCGCCGGAGATGCGCTGCATTTGCCCGTGGTCGATGAGGTTGTGTACCTGTATGCGCTGAGCTGTTTTTTGCATGAGCAGGCCGCCGATCATGCAGAAGGGAAAGAGCGGGAATCCCTTGAGAATTGTGACGGTGCCGTCACTGCTGCACGTGGCCTCCAGTTCCTGCAAGCCGAGCCGCATGCCGTAACCGGCCAGAATGGCGATGCCTACCAGCGCAATGTGCCAGGCGAGTGAGTCGATGGAGTCGCAGTAGACGGTCTGCACACCGGCAGCGGGTTGCTCGTCTTTGCAGTAAATGCCTTTTTGCTGCAATTTATCCTGCTCATCGAAACTGCGAATGTTCTGAATGTAGCCTTTGCGGGCAGCCCAGTTGATGAGGATGATGCCGATGATAACTGCCAGCAGCATGCCTGCCGTGGCCATGGTATAGCCCAGGGCGATGCCGTCTTCCCAACCGAAGGACTCGAAACTTTCCGCCATGCCGCTCACAGTGCCGTGACCTCCCTGAAAGCCTATTTCCAGCAGGTTACCGAAGCCTTCGTTTGTGCCGAAGAAGGGTAGCAGGAGAAATCCCACCACTGCAAAACCGATGACGTACTGCCCCCATGCCAATATCTGCCCGAAGCACAACTGCGGGAAGGCTACTCGCACGACTTTGCTCAGCGGCGGGGTTACCACTCCGAGAAAGAGGGTGGCAAATACGACGTTAATCATGAAGCCGGGCAACTTGCCGACCGTGTTTATGACGTCCGCGGGGACTAGCTGCGGGAAGCATTGGAAGACTACCAGCCCGATGAAGCCGCCGATGACGGAGCTGGGGAGGTAGCAGCGCTGCAAGAGGGGAATGAGTGTGCGCAGAACTTTGCCGAGCACCAGCAGGAGGGATAAAAAGCAGAATACGAAGATGGCGGTCATGGAAACAAGGGAGGAATGAAAGTCGGAGAGAATGGCCCGGTGTGTGCGCGCGGAACTATACCAGACCGGGGCTTGACGGTCAAGTAAAATCGACTTTGACGGCATGGCTCCGCGGTGTAGAGAACGCACGCTCTGCCGGGGGTGGCGGAGCGTGCGTGAGAAGCGCGGAGCCGGTGTGGGGCGCTGCGGGTGATTAGTGCTTATCAACGGCTTTTTTCAGGAGCTTGCCGCTGAGAGTGCGCTTTTTCTTGATATCCTCCGGGACATTATCGGATTTTTCGTTCATTTTTTTGAGCAGTTCAAGAGGCGTTTCGCCCCATGTGTCCGTAATGTCGGGGTCGATAAGCGGGTGCTCGAGCAAGAGGCTTACTATTTCATGTTCATCTTTTTCAATGGCTTGATGCAGGAGGGTGCGCTTGCCCCAACTCTCGGCATGGTTGACATTGGTGCCCGGCATGCTCAAGAGGGTGCGCATACTGTCGCAAAGGCCGAGCGAGACTGCGAGGTGGAGGGGGGAGGCATTGTGTTGTTTGTCTCGCTGATGGATATCGAAGCCTTCTTCCTTTACGCATTCCGTCAGGGCATCGGCGTCTTGCCGGATGAGCGCCTCGAAGGCCGGGGATGAGAATGAGGGCTCTACTCTGCCGTCCTTAAGCAGCACTTGCAGGCTCTTCCCTTGATTGCGACGGATGGCTACATCGACGGGCGAATAGTTGTAGTAATTCGTTCGACAATCCATGTCGATATCGGGGTGAGATATCAGCAGGCTCAGCAGGTCGGGGCGGTCCTTGTAGAGAAGCTGGAAGATGGGGGCTTGGTCATTGACATTCAAATCTTCGCGAGCGAGGAGCATTCTGAAGATTTCGGGGTCTCCTTTATTGATGGCTGCGAAGAGGGAAGTATTGGAGCCGGCCTTGGCGTTGATATCGACTTTATCGTTGGCCAGCAGAGCTGCCACGCAATCGCGGTGCCCCTGTTGAATGGCGATGATGAGGGCATTTTTGCGGTCCCAATGTGTTCCTTCGGTGGCATTCGGGTCGATTCCGGGGGTGTCGAGCAGGAGCTTGAGGCTCTCAACTTGTCCTGCTCGTGCAGCAACGCAGAGGAGTGGGGGATTGCCGTTGACATCAGCCGCTTCGGTGCTGAGAAGGAGCTTGAGAAGTTCGGTGTTGCCCGTCTGCGCGGCGTATGTCAGCAGCTTGTTGATTTCCGTCCCTGCTTCAGCTCCCGTCATGCCGGGCAGGAGGGCGCGCAGTTTGTCGAGCTCACCGGCGGCTACGGCAGCGGAACATGTTAATTGATTGCTCGGCGGGAGCGCACCGGCCTTGATTAAGGACGCGGCTTCGGCAAGGATGGTTTCGCGCAGGCTCCAGTAGAGCGGGGTTTCCCCGAGCTTGTTAGCCTTGTTGATGTCGATGTCGCCGTGGTTGAGCAAGAGTTCCAGGCACTTGGTATAGCCCCTTGCAGCGGCTTTGTGCAGGGGGGTGTTGCCATCGTTGTTGCCCTTGTTGACGTCGATGTCGCTCTCGTCGAGCAGGAGCTCGACAACTTTCGGGGCGTTCTTCGTGACGGCGCAGCGCAGTGCGGTGGCTCCTACGTTGTTGGTGGCATTGATGTCGAAGAGCTCCTCATCGAGCAGGAGTTTGACGATGTCGGTTTTGCCGTGACGGGCGGCGGCTATCAGGCAGTTGTTGCCGTCGCTGTCGCGCGCTTGCAGGAGGGCCTCTTTTTGGTTGTCGATGGCGTATTCGACGACTTCGATATAGCCTTTTTCAATGGCATAGATGAGCGGAGACGTGCATTCATCTGACCAATAATATACGGGTATGGGGGCGGCGAGGTCAAGCTTGCCCAAGGAAATGACTTTGGCCAGTCGCTTTGTGTTGCGGCGGTCGATAATCTCGATGAGGGGGAAGTCCTTTTTGGCTTTGATGAAGGCTCCTTTTTTAATCAGCACTTCGGCGGCCTCGAGGGCACCGCTGTGGAGGGCTCGTTGCAGCGGAGTGTTCTGCTCGTCATCTTCCGGATTGATGGTGATGCCTTTGGTGGCCAACAGCACCTCGATGTTGTCTGCTCGGTTTGCCTCCGCAGCTTTGTGCAGCGGCGTTTCCTTGAGGCGGTCATTGTTGATGTTGTTAACCGCATCCGGATTTTTGTTCAGCAGGAGCTTGACAATCTCGGGTGAGGCTCCTTCGGCTGCATAGTGCAGGGGGGTATTCTTAGTCCAGCCGATGGTGTTGCAGTTGATGTCGATGCCGGGAGCGTTGATGAGTAATTCTGCACAGTCGTTGATGCCGTTGGTGCAGGCGAGGTGCAGAGCGGTGGGGTTGTTGTTGCGGTGGCAATTGACGTCAATTCCCGGTGCGGCCAAGAGGACTTGCAGGCACTTGGTACGACCGTCCCGGGCGGCGAGATGCAGGGCTCCCAGGCCGTGGCTGTTGAGATGGTTGACGTTGATTTTGCCGCTCTTAATCAGTTCGTTAAGGGTAACGGGGTGGGCTTTTTCCACAGCCAGATGGAGCAGGGTGCCGTTATCGGCTGTTGTGACGTTGAGGTTGCAGCGACCGCAGGCGATGAGGAGCCGCACACACTCAGGGCAACCGTAATCCGCAGCTTCGTGAATGGGGGTATAGCCCATGGCGTTGCGCTTGTTGACATCGGTGTCGGCGCGGCGAAGGAGCTTGTCTACACAGTCGAAGTTCTTGTTGCGTATGGCGATATGGAGCGGGGTATCTCCCTGATAATTGGTGCAGTTGGTGTTCAGTTGGGGATTGCTCAGCAGAACATCCATGCTGTTCTTATGGTTGAGGGCGGCGGCGATGTGGAGCGGACTGTAACCTTTGCTGTCCTGTTCATTTGCGTTTGCTCCATTGTTCAGGAGATGCTTGAGTGCCGCAACATCGTCCTTGATAACGGCTAACATGAGTTCGGTCCATCCTGTTTTGTCGAGGTCGGCTGCACTGAGGAGAAGCCGGACGGCCTCTTTGTCGTTGTTCAGCACGGCGTGGTGCAGGGCTGTCAGGCCCTTAATATCGCGGATGTGGGTGCGGGCACCGGCCTCGATGAGATTGCTCAGCAGTTTGGTGTCGCCCTCCTTCACGGCATGGAAAAGCCCTACTTGGGCGTATTCATCCGTATATCCGGCTTTCTTCAGTTGTACTGTGGGTGAATAGTTGTAGCACATGTACAGTGCAAGGGCTGCCAGCATGAGGCCGCCGGAGCAGGCTGCTGTTTTGTACAGTAGTTGTTTGTACCCGGTGACGGGCTTGCCCTGTTCGCGCTGCTGCTGTTGAAGGTCTATCAGCCGCTTGCCGCCGACGGCCTGTGCTGCAAGACTGAGCAGGAAGATGATGCCGGCTGATATGCCCCAAATGAGGGAGTTGTCCGTGAGGCTGTCGCCCGACTTGGGAGCGGCTTTTTCTGCTGCGGGTACAGCCGCCTTGGGCTGCTCATGGTAGGGTAGGAATTTAAGGGCGGCTATCGGTGCCCAGATTCCGTTGTGGAAGGAGTTGCCGTTGTCATCAATCCAGCCCCAGGTGATGGCTTTGTCTGCTCCTGCCTGCGATGGTTCGCAGGCTTGGCGGGTGGTAAAGCGGAAGGTGCCGATGTATTTGCTCTGCATGGGGGTGCCGGGCAGCCGTTTAAGCTCGTCGGGCAGCATTTCCGTGAAGTAAATCATGTAGGGGGCATTAGCCTGAACGGGAGTGTTGCCGCTGAAGTTCAGACGAACCAACTGTCCGTTAGCTGTCGTTACCCGATTGGAGACATCGACGATTTTACCATTGCTCTTGTTGACCAGCAGGGCGGCCATGCCGTCCCTGCCGGCTCCGTTGTTGCCCATGCGGATGGCAAGTTCAGTGAGTAACAACTTGCCTTTAATCTGTTCCTTTGCGCTCATGGTGCGGGTGCGCTGCTGAGCCAGAGAGTTCTTTAGATGGAAGGCAAAACCTCGGTAATTGCCGATGTCGTTTCTCTCGAACTTTTTGCCGGTGAGTACCAGGATTTCATTGCTCTTGTAATGTTTGTTGAAGAGCGAGCTCATGGTGGTTGCGGCATGCCCTCCATTCATGTTGCCGTTGTAACTGAGCGTTTGGGGGGGGAGGTCCGGGCCTGAGAGGGTGACGCTCTGTTTGCCGTCGCGGCCGACATTGCGGATGGTGTAGGTTACGCCTTCTTTCAGTTTGGCTGCGAATGTGACGCTGTTGTTGTGGCCATTTTGGGGGGTAAAGACGGATTTTTCGCTGATATGGGGAGTCTCGGCGCTTCCCATGTTGTCCATACTGCCGCGACCTACCGTGAGGGTGATGTCACTTGTGGCCGGATTGAAGTTGAGTAGGTACCCGTTTGCATGAAAACTGCTTGTGCTGTATGTGCCGTAATAGATGGCCAGCAAATCGCTGTTGTTTTTCTTGTTGAGTGTTTCCTTGGAGATGCAGAACTGAAAGCTGTAATCTCCGGCAAAGAAATTTCCCTGTGTGGGGATGTTGAGTTCGTTGCCCCCGAAAGCTATTCCGCACAGTGCAGAGAGAGAGAGTATGGCGGTTTTCATAAAGAAATGCTTGTTGTTAACGGACTTGAACATAGTTACTAAGCCGATAGTGTATTATAGAAATTATCTCATCGTCTGTCGAGAAAAAAACTGTCGTTCACCCTCATATTTTTGCGTAAATTTAAACAAAATGCCGTCTGCTCTTTTTATAAAGACTTTTCAACGGGCGGAGAATGTGTTAGTATAGCAGCCGTGCGCGCGCTGTGACGACGGTTATTGTCGCTGCCTTTCCGCAGGCTCCGGCACAACCCGGGTCGTAGTGCGGACTTTTTCTGTAATTAGGGGTGTTATGATATTATCTCTCAAAACGTTACTTTGTGTGGGTGGAGGATGCTTTTTGGGTGGCGTGCTGCGCTACCTGACGAGTTATGTTGTTTGTACCCGCTGGGGAATAAGTGCCACGGACATGCCTTGGCATACGCTCCTTATCAATTTCGGAGGTTGCTTGTTCATGGGGCTTTTTTGCGGGTTGGCTACGGCGGGCATTATCGAATCTCCCAATCTTCGGCTGGCTCTCACCGCCGGACTGTGTGGCGGCTATTCTACTCTTGCGGCCTTCGCGTTTGAGAATACCATGCTCCTGCGCTCCGGTCACTACCTGACTACCGGTAGCTACATTCTTGCTACCATGCTTGGCAGTCTCGCCTTTTTTGCCGCAGGTTATGCGTGCGCCAATTTTCTCGCCCGTAGTTGAAATCAACAGGCTACAAGTGACGATAACTGAAGATTGAGGTCGCTTGTCTGTTTGTTGTCTAACAAAATATTCCGGCGTACAAAAGTGCATTTTTGGCTTGCAGGGGAGACGGCGTTGTGGCTATAATAGCAGCGTGATTTTGGGCAGAGTGATACGCTTTTATGTCGATGGGTTCCGGAGCATGACTTTGGGGCGCACCTTGTGGTGTATCATCCTCATTAAGCTTTTTATTATGTTTGCCGTGCTCAGAGTGTTTTTCTTCCCGTCATATTTGCAGGGCGGTGATGATGAGAAGGGTGAAGCCGTCTCGGCGGAACTGACCGAGCGTGTGGCACAACCTGTCAGTTCCCGATAAAAGATGTTAAATTATGGATGTTATCGATTCCTCACTTGTTGATTGGTCGCGAGCGCAATTTGCGCTTACGGCGATGTACCATTGGCTGTTTGTTCCTCTTACCTTGGGGTTGGGGGTGGTGATGGCGATTATGGAGACTCTCTATGTGCGCACCGGTCGTGAGTTCTGGCGACAGACGGCGAAGTTCTGGATGAAGCTCTTCGGCATCAATTTTGCGATGGGGGTGGCGACCGGTATTATTCTGGAGTTCGAGTTCGGGACGAATTGGAGCAATTACAGTTGGTTCGTGGGGGATATTTTCGGGGCTCCGTTGGCCATAGAGGGAATAGTGGCCTTTTTCATGGAGTCCACTTTCATTGCGGTGATGTACTTCGGGTGGAACAAGGTGAGCAAGCGGGCTCACTTGGCCTCTACATGGCTGACGATAATCGGGGCTACTCTTTCCGCGTGGTGGATTTTGGTGGCGAATGCATGGATGCAGCACCCGGTGGGAATGGAGTTCAACCCGGATACGGTGCGCAATGAGATGGTGGATTTCGCGGCGGTGGCGTTTTCGCCTGTGGCGGTGGTGAAGTTTTGTCACACCGTGAGTTCGTCCTGGGTTCTGGGGGCAGTATTTGTGGTAGGGGTGAGCTGCTGGTACCTGCTGCGCGGGCAGCACCGGGAGTTTGCGTTGAGCAGCATTCGTGTGGCGGCGTGGTTCGGGCTGGTCGCGGCTTTGATTACGGCTCATACCGGTCACTTGAGCGGACGCGATATTGCGATGTACCAGCCTATGAAATTGGCGGCTGCCGAGGGGCTGTATGAAGGCGGAACGGAGCAGGGGCTTGTGCTGGGCGGCATTCTGCGCCCCGGGGCTGAGCTGAGTGCCGGCAGCAATGAAGAGATGTTCCTGCTGAAAGCGGAACTGCCTTACGCGCTTTCTTACTTGGCTACTCATGATTGGCATGGTTATGTGCCCGGCATTCGCAACTTGCTGGAGGGCGGTTATACGTTGCCGGATGGCAGTGAGGCTCTCTCGGCGGAGGAGATGATGAGGCGCGGCCGCGTGGCGATAGCGGCGCTGGCTCAGTACCGCGCGGCTGCCACTCCGGAGGAAAAAGCCGCAGCTCTCACCACCTTGAAGGAGAACTTCCCGTGGTTCGGCTATGGGTACCTGCAGAGCCCGACGGAGCTGGTGCCGTCGGTGCCGTTGACTTTCTACAGCTTCCGCGTGATGGTGATGTTGGGTGGCTATTTCATTGTGTTGTTTGCGGGGCTGCTGCTGTTGGGGCAACGGGTTGCGCGCCTGAAGCCGGTACAGATGGCGGTGGTGATGACTATTCCGCTGGCTTGGTTGGCCAGTCAGGCGGGCTGGGTGGTGGCCGAAGTGGGACGTCAGCCTTGGGCCATTCAGGGGCTCCTGCCGAATGTGGCCGCCATTTCGAAATTGGATGTCAGCTCCGTGCAGACGACTTTCTTTATTTTCCTTGCGCTCTTCACGCTCCTGCTGGTGGCGGAGCTGGGGATTATGGGGAAGGCCATTGCCGCCGGTCCCGAAACTGATCAAAGCTCTGTATAAGTCATGAATGATATCGTATTTTTGCAACAGTACTGGTGGTTCCTCATTTCTCTGCTGGGGGCACTGCTGGTTTTTCTCATGTTCGTGCAGGGCGGTCAGTCGCTCATCCTGACATTGGGCCGCACCGAGGAGCAGCGCTGTATGCTCCTGCTGGCTACCGGCCGTAAATGGGAGCTGACCTTCACCACGCTGGTGACCTTCGGCGGGGCATTCTTTGCCTCATTCCCGCTGTTTTACAGCACGAGTTTCGGCGGAGCGTACTGGGTGTGGGTGATTATTCTGCTTTGCTTTGTCATTCAGGCAGTTTCGTATGAATTTCAATTGCGACGCGGCAATGTGCTGGGCACCACGACTTACCGTGTGTTCCTGCTGCTCAATGGTGTGCTGGGCCCCTTGCTCATCGGTACGGCCGTGGGGACGTTCTTTACCGGGGCTGAGTTTGTGGTGAACAAAGTTGCTATCACCGACCCCTCCATGCCGGTCATTTCCTACTGGGCTAATCCGCTGCATGGGCTTGAGGCGGCTTGGGTACCGCAAAATATCCTGTTGGGAATGAGTGTGCTGCTGCTTACCCGCGTGCTGGCCTGCCTGTATTTTCAGGGGTGCATGGATGATGCGATGCTGCGCGAAAATTGCCGACGCAGGCTCCGGATAGAGAGTGGATTTTTCCTGCTATTTTTCCTGACTTGGCTGGTGTGCTGGCTGCTTGCTGACGGATTTGCGTATGTGCCGGAGTCCGGGCTGATTTATACGGAGCCGTATAAGTACCTGCATAACCTGCTGGAGATGCCGGCGGTAGCCGCACTGCTTCTCATCGGTGTTCTGATGGTACTTGGCGGCATCGCCGGTGGATTGTGTGGCCGTCGGCGCGCCTTTTGGGTGTCTGGGCCGGGCAGCGTGTTGGTAGTGCTGGCTATCTTGCTTTGTGCCGGATGGAACAATACCGCCTTTTATCCTTCAGTAGCCCATCTGCAAAGTTCACTTACCATCGCCAACAGCAGTTCCGGTCTCTTTACCCTCAAGACCATGACGATTGTCTCCTTCATCATCCCGCCGGTGCTGGCTTACATCGCCTGGGCCTGGCGCGCTCTCGACCGCGAGCCTATCACCGCTGCCGAAACCGCAGAAGAGCATTGACCCCCGAGCTGCCTTTCAGTCGCGTGCGCTTCCTGTTGCGGGGGTAAGGGGCGGAAGCCCCTCGAGTGACGGGGCGCTATCGGGAAGGTCAGTGATATTCGACGATAACTTCGACATTGTTGCCAAGCGTGACAAAGCGCTCATTGCTTGTTACGCCGTTCATGATGATGTTGGCCTTGCCGGAATTGATGTTACCGTTGAAGCGAAGGATGTTCCCGCTGCTGTCGTCCGTGCGGTTGAGTACGGTAAGTTGGTCGATGCGTACCTCGACTTTGAATCCGTCTGCGGAGTCGGTATCCTCGTATAACATATAGAGGTTTTTCATGGTATCGCCCACGCTGTAAGTATTGTTGAACCATTCGCCGTCTGTGACGGAGGAATTGCGAGTGAAGATGGTGCCGGATTTGTCGCGAATGGTCAGACTGCATGCCGTAATGAAGCCCGCCGGCTCGCCGAGAGCTGCCACCTTGCAGGTGAAGCTGATTTGACACTCGTTGTCGTTCGCGTCGGTGAGGCTCGGTATGGTGATGGTACACCCGGTCGGAGCAGGAGTAGCCGCGGGGGCGGAAAGTTCGTTCTGCGGCGTATATGTAGCAGAAGAATTGCCGGGAATGAGGGTGAGAGGTGCTTTTCCCTCGCTCTGTTCGGCGTTTGCATCAGCCGTCGCCTCGCTGCCACCTCCTCCGCCACCGCCGCAACTTGTTTGAACCAAAATGAAAGTCGTCAGCAATAAACTATTGAATACGCAGCGGAAATGAGAGAGTGTGTTCATAAGTGCAATTTCGGGAAATTAACGAAACCGGTATAGAGAGGGCCGAATGTGTGTGTGCGTTGTGCCTCGTTTGATGGCTATTGGTGACTATTGATGGAATGTTAAAGATGTTATCAGCCAACTCTTGAGGCTGCGCTTAGACTACTGTTTTTTATCTTGAGAGTCAATCTAATTTTTTGGCACTGCGTCAAAAAAGTCGCGGAATGACGGACTGAGGTGCGCCAATCACCAAGAGTTGTGGTAATATGTGGTTGGAATGAAAACAATACCGGCTCTTGAGATGAAGGGCTGGCGCACCTCTGCGTCAGATTGTACAGGGAATCAGATAGTTGCCAAGTACGAGTTTGTCTCTTCTGAGACATTCAGGGCAAGCTATGAATCGGCCTCGTGCTACCGGTTATGCTTGGACGGCGTTCATAAAAAATGATTGCAGGCACAGTTCCTCCTTTCCTGATGGGCTTATAATTGCTAGAATGAGCTTATGCAGAAAGCGCACACGCTAAGCGAAAAAGAGGCGAGACACCCCATGAGCCGGGGTGAGCTGGTGGTGTCTCCGACCGGGGAGTTGCTATGCAGATGGCAGGACGGGGCGGATATTTATTCTCTGCAAGGGGAGGATATGCTGGAGTTATTGCAGGAGGAATCAACAGCAAACCTAACGCCCTCCATGGCATATCTTCGGCGTGCCTGTGTGTGCTATGTACGAGAACTGCTTCATCATGAAGGAGCAAAGCGAGGAGTCGCTTTATCAGAGCAAGCCCCCTGGTTTGATTTTGTATCCCTCTGCAAGGATTTGCCCCCTATTCCGGGGGCTGAGTATTGGAGCGAAAACGTTTTGGCGGGAGGCTTGGCCAAACTGTATGCCTCATTGCGCCGCCGCTTGTTAAAAATGCCGCAACAAATACTGGCCGAATGTGTGCAGGGGCTGAATCCGCAGTGGGCAAACTGGGGAAAAATCGTCTTCCATCTGGCGGAAAACAAGGTGGCAGATTCGCAAAAATTACCCTTCGCGTTCATGGCTACGTATGTGGATGCTGCGCCGGAAGGAGAAGGAAAACACTGGCCTCTTGCCGCTGCGCTGAAGCTGCAGAAGTCGAATCCGGCGGCATTTGAGCAACTGGTTACCCCCCTAGAACAATTGGCAGCCACATGTCCTTTCATGGAGCAGTTGTTGCGCTCTCAGCGCATATTCCGTGCTTGTGCATTCTCCCCCCGAGAGGCTTTTCAGTTTTTGCAGGAACAGCAGCTTTATCAGCAGGCAGGCGTACAGGTGCGAGTGTTCAATATCTGGAAACACAAGCCACTGCGGCCTAAGCTGCGTATTTCACTGGATACCCCGGGCAAGGTGAAAATGGGGGCAGCCTCTCTGTTGGAGTTTTCCGTACAAGCGGCATTGGGGGATGAGCCCCTGAGCCGCGCGGAGCTACAAAGCTTACTGAGAGCGGAGGGGGCGCTGGTGCAGCTGCGTGGTGAGTGGGTGGTGGCAGATGCAGAGCAGATTCAACAGTTGCTCTCCC
>JAUNRC010000039.1:13468-17504 GCA_030535875.1 Akkermansia sp.
GGGGTGAGCTATATGTACCGTATGCTGAATATGGGAGCCGGTGTTTGCCTGGCAGATGATATGGGCTTGGGCAAAACCTTGCAGACACTCACCTTGCTTGCCGTATGGAAAGCGGGTGGCGTACTGAACGATGGTCCGGCACTGCTGGTGGTGCCGGCTACACTGATTCGCAACTGGCAAGTAGAAGCCACGCGGTTTACCCCCGGGCTGCGTGTGGGCGTATTGCATCCGTCTGCCCAATCCCGGCATGAGCAGGCAATGCTCAAAAACGGAGAGAGCGAGATGTTGAAGTCTTACGACTTGGTGCTGACTACTTATGGCATGCTTTCCCGGCAGGATATGCTGCACTGTGTAGAATTTGCGGCTGTGATAGCAGATGAAGCTCAGGCTATTAAGAATGCCTCAAGCTCCCGCAGCAGGGCGTTGCGCGCGTTGAAATCATCACGCCGCATTGCACTAACCGGCACCCCGGTAGAGAACAGCATGGGGGATTTGTGGAGTATCTTTGATTTCATTAATCCCGGTTTGTTGGGCAAATACACTCAATTCCGCACCTTTGTGCGTGCGTTGGATAATCATTACGCCCCGCTTCGCAAGCTCACGGCACCGTTTATTCTGCGGCGCCTTAAGTCGGACAAGCGTATCATTACCGATTTGCCTGACAAGACGGAGGTAAAACTCTACTGCTCGCTTACGGCGCGGCAGGCTGCCTTATATACCCGTTGCGTGGAGCAATTGCGCAAGGATTTAGAGAATGAAGAGCTGCCTGCCATACGGCGTAAGGGCTTGGTGCTGGCCTATCTCTCGCGCTTCAAACAAATATGCAATCACCCGGCGCAGTTTATAGGAACCGGAGCGTATGATGCAAAGGCCTCCGGCAAGTTTGCGAGGTTGGCAGAACTGGTGGAGTCTGCGGCTGCCCGCCAGGAGAAGATGCTTATCTTCACCCAATACCGGGAGCTGTGTGCCCCGCTGCATGATTTCCTGGCAACGAGCTTTGGGCGCAAGGGGCTGGTGCTGCACGGCGGTACCCCGGTGAAGAAGCGTGCCGCACTGGTGGAAGACTTCCAACGTGAAAACGGCCCGCCATTCTTCGTGATTTCGCTGAAGGCCGGAGGCACGGGGTTGAACCTTACAGCCGCCAACCATGTGGTGCACTTTGACCGCTGGTGGAACCCGGCTGTGGAAAATCAGGCGAGTGACCGTGCCTACCGCATCGGCCAGCACCGCAATGTGCTTATACACAAGTTTGTATGCACCGGCACGCTGGAGGAAAAAATAGACTCCATTATTGATACTAAGCAGAATATGGCAGATTTCATACTGTCTGAAGGCGCAGAAAAACTGCTTACCGAGATGAGCAATGAGGATCTGATAGACTTCGTATCTTTTGCGCATAACTCCATAACGGCTGAATAACAATGTACGATTCTTACGGTTTCCCGCAGTATGTTTCTGTTGCCGAGCGCAAGGCTCAGGCGCAGAAGGCTCTCGCAAAGCTCCGGAAGAAATACCCGAATTTATCGCCGGTGTTCATAGAGGGCACGCAGATAGCCCGCTCCTTCTGGGGCAAGGCTTGGTGTAAGCACCTGGAATCCTTTTCCGACTACTCTAACCGCATACCTCGGGGTAAAAGCTATGTGCGCAGCGGTGCCGTGGTGGATCTGCATATAGAAAAAGGACTTATTACGGCTCTGGTAACAGGTTCCTCATCCACCCCCTATGAGGTACGCATGGAAATAGCCTGCCTGAATGGGGCGCGCAAGGAAAAGATTGAAAAACTTTTTCGTGAAGTGGCGTCTCTGGAGCTGCTGGATTTGCTGCAAGGTAAACTTCCCCGGTCTCTTATGGCGGCACTTACTGACACCCGAGATGGGCTATTCCCCCGGGTGAACGAGGTAAAACACACGTGTAGCTGCCCGGATTATGCCGATTTCTGCAAACACCAGGCTGCCGTATTGTACGGCGTGGGAAATCGCTTGGACACTCAGCCCGAACTTTTGTTCACCCTTCGTGGGCTGGATGCCACTGTACTAACCGCCGGGGCAGAAGAAACGTTGGAGCAGGCTGCCGGCTCCGAGCTGGGGGAGAGGGATTTAGCTGCTCTTTTTGGCGTCGAGTTGGTGGATGCCGCCTTGTGGACTACAGAACCACAACCGCCCCCTAAAAAAGCCAAGGCTAAGCGTAAACAAAGCACAGACGGCAAAGAATCTCCCGCCCAATCCGCCCGAACACCGAAAACGCCGATGGAACAACTGCTCTACATCCAAAAATACACACAATGGGATTTCACGGAACTGGCGCGGCAATTATCCACCACAGCAAACCGCGTATCCAAGTGGAGCAGCGGAGCAGCCACGCCCTCTGCCCCTATCGTCAAGCGGATTCAAAAACTGTATCAGGATATAAAAGATATTATTGGGAAAATACGTGCCCACAAGTGAGCCAATATGTGAAACAGACGCATTATGAATAACAAACCGGATGGGGTAATAACAGAATTGCTCCCCTTGGCAGAGGGCGAAGAGTTGCGGGAGTTTGTGCAACAGCAAGCCGACGCTGATGTTTCATTTGCCGTGAAGCTGAGCCAATGGCTCACGAAACAATATGGTGCGTTTATTACTGAATCCTCCGTGTATGTTGATGAAGTCCGGCGGTTATTTGGGCTGACAGAGTCGAAATATCGGGGCAATAATCGTTGGCGTCACTACGACGATTACGGCGTGGATTGGATTAGACTGGAAGAGGGAATGGTGCAATTGGTGGTGACGCTGCGCGAAAAATTACAAGCCGGGATGCCAACCGTTGTTGCAGCACCCATAGTAGAATTTTACCGTTTATTGAAAGAACACATCGATGATTTTTATGCAGAGCATGAAGTAGATATTAACCAAGCGGCGCAAGCCTGCGATGCCCTGTTGCTGGAATGGGCTGAGCACCCCGATGTACCTGTACAGGAGAAGCGAGCCCTTTACGATACCTTGCAAGTATTGGCAAAATCAGAAATCATGGAGTATGTGGAGGGGTTGACGGATGCCTTTTTCATGAGTTACCTCACCCGCACTCAAAGCCCTGAAGAGGCGCTGAACACTATCGAAAGACTTACCGCAGAGGGGCAGGTCTGCGAAGAACTGGTGCATAAGCATATTTCATTGCTGAGGCAGTTCGGTCGAGCGGCGGAAGCCCAGGCAGTTATCCGCTGCAACCTTCGCTACCGTTCGGTCCTGGACGCAGAGTTGAATCGGCTCTATGAGCTGCATGACGATTACGCCGCATTAAACCTGCTGGATTTGGCTAGCGCTCACCGCTGCGGGAATGCCGACATTGAGGAACGGCGTATACGCTTTCTGCTCCGATTGAACGATACGCAAAAGCTCATAGAAGCATACCGCCATATAATGTTGAATCAATGGAATGGGTTTGACTATTATCCAAAACTCAAGGCTCTGGTACCCCCTGCTGAATGGCCGGAGCAATACAAGCTGGTAGTGGCAGAGGGTTGCGAGAAATGCAGCATGGAGTTTATGGCTCGTATTTATGCGGAGGAACATGATTACCCCATGCTCTACAAGGCTATAATGGCAACGCGGTACAATGTTCTGCAGATGTTGCAACAGTATATGGCTCTACTACCGGAAGAATACCACGAAAAGCTGTTGCAAAAGGGATATAATGAAATCGACAACGAAGCACACCGCGCAGACAAGCGCTCGGAATATGCGAGTGTCGTTACAAAAATCCGACGGTTCTCCACCTTGCCCGGTGCTAAAATCTTGGCTGATGTCATGGTTACAAACCTGCGCGTTGCCTACATGCGGCGCCCTGCGTATATAGATGAGCTGAACAAGCTATAGCATAGTACCCGGCAAAGCGCAACATGCGCTGCCGGAACTTGCGGTCTTTCTTGATATCGGCAAGTGATTCAGCCATTGTCGTCCTCCTTGTCCTTGGTTACTACGCCAACCAGACCTGCCGGAGAAACGCCAACCGTGATGATAGACTCGGTCAGCTCCGTGGCAATACTTGCCCCGCAGGA
>JAUNRC010000091.1 GCA_030535875.1 Akkermansia sp.
CAGCAATCATGCGCCATAGAGGCTCGTTATCGTGCCTCTATGGGATGGCAATGTTGCAAAAATAGTTATAATGTGATACAGTCAGCGTGTGCTACATCTTGAACATTTTTTAGATAAAGGGTCTACGCGCTTGTGTTTTTACCATCCGGAAGATAAAAACAGATGCGTAAAAGTAGCAATGCGTCCGACAGGAGTAAGTCAGCTCCAACGTGAACTGAATGCAGCGCAAATATGTTCCGCTCACCTGAAGCGCTACATTCCGAATTATGACAATAAACTGGTGGATACAAATCTGGGGCCCGGACTTGTCTGCGAAATCATAAGAGATGATGACGGTACACCATCTCTTCCAATCGGTTACTATATTGCCAAGAATATGATTCCGCAAGATATTAAGGCTCAGATGAATGCTTTTTATAACATCTTAATGGAACATAGCATACCCATCTACGATTTCAATGATAAGAATTTTCTCATACAAATCAAAAACGGAAAACCCATTCTGAGATTTACCGATCTTAAAAGTTATAATTCATACAAACCGTTTACCTACCTCCGCCTTGAACGTTGCATACCGGGCCTCACACGTTGCATCATCAGGCGTCGTCTCTCTCGACTCATGAGAAGTCTGAGTCTACATCAACAATAAGTCATTCAGACATTCACGCCATCATAGGGGTTCTCACACTCCTCACATCCGGGAAGGACAACGATTCTTCATAACGGAGGTACAAGGGCGAATGGAATAAAAGCTTGCCAAAGCACGGGGGCAGGAGTATAATCCGCGCCCGTTATGAAACAGTACGCTCAACAGCTTCTGCGTTACCCCGAGATGGGGATTTCCCTTGATTTTTCCAAACTGCCGCTCACGCCTGACTTCATGTCAACAATGAGCCCGCTCATTGAACGTGCCTACGGCGATATTGCGGCACTTGAGGCCGGCACCATTGCCAATCCCGACGAGAATCGCATGGTAGGCCACTACTGGCTGCGCAACAGCGCCATTGCCCCAACTGCCGAACTCCAGGCAAAGATTGATGAGCCATTGGCCGAGCTCAAGGCTTTCGCTGCCGATGTGCTCAGCGGCAGGATTCTTGCTCCCAACGGCAGAAAATACAGCACCTGTCTGGTTATCGGCATAGGCGGCTCCGCCCTCGGTCCCGAGCTGGTAGCCGATGCCCTGCCCGCCGACGGTCTTAACATGGCCTTCCTCGACAACACCGACCCGGACGGCATGTACAAGGTGCTCGACTCCCTCCCCCTCACCGAGACGCTCGCCGTCGTCATCTCCAAGTCCGGCGGTACCCCCGAGACCCGCAACGGCATGGTCTGCGCTCAGGCATATTTCGCCGACAAGGGCCTCAACTTCGCAGCACAGGCAGTAGCCGTCACCGGCGTGGGCTCCACGCTCGACAAAGTAGCTGTCGCCGAAGGATGGGTCAAGCGCTTCCCCATGGAAGACTGGGTAGGCGGTCGCACCTCCGAGACCTCAGTAGTCGGTCTGGTTCCTGCGGCCCTGCAAGGGGTTGATGTTGACGCTCTGCTGAAGGGCGCTGCGGATATGGATGCTCACACCCGCGTGGCCGACACCGCCGCAAACGCCGCCATGAAACTGGCACTTGCCTGGTACGCCGCCGGCGAGGGCAAGGGCAAAAAGGACATGGTGGTACTGCCCTACAAGGACAGTCTGGTGCTCTTCTCCAAGTACCTGCAACAACTCATCATGGAATCTCTCGGCAAGGAACTTGATTTGGACGGCAAAGTCGTTAATCAGGGCATATCCGTCTACGGCAACAAGGGTTCCACCGACCAGCACGCCTATGTACAGCAATTGCGCGACGGTCTGAACAACTTCTTCGTGACCTTCATCGAAGTTCGTCAGGCCCCGACCGATACCGTTAAGGTTGAAGATTCCTTCACAGCCGGTGACTACCTGCAAGGGTTCCTGCGCGGCACTCGCAAGGCCCTCAGTGAGAGCGGTCGTCAGAGCATCACCATTTCCATTCCCACGGTAAATGCCTACACCCTCGGCATGCTCATTGCTCTCTTTGAACGAGCAGTCAGCTTCTATGCCAGCCTCATTCACATCAACGCCTACCACCAGCCCGGTGTACAGGCAGGCAAGCTCGCCGCCAATGTATTCCTCAAACTTCTTGCCGCCGCGGAAGCTGCGCTGAGCAGCACCCCCGCCACAGCCGAGGAAATAGCCGCTAAGGTCGGAGCCGATGCGGAAGACACCTACCACGCTCTCGTTCACATTGCCGAGAGCGGCAAGGCCACTTGGGTAATGGCTGATTGCCCCTGCGGCGACACCTTCGCAGCCAAGGCATAAGCCATAGGCTCATCCATAATTTTCAAAGCCGCACCCCGTAAGGAGTGCGGCTTTTCCTTAATCAAAGATTCAAAGCCTCGATATCGGTCAGCAAGTCCGGCGGCAAGGGCGCTTGTCCGGCAGCGGCAGCACACTCGCTCACCTGCTCCGGCGTTCTCGCGCCAATCAAAACGGAAGTCACCTCCGGACGGCGCAACAACCAGCGCAGAGCTAATTGAGTGAGCGGCATCCCCGCCTCGTCCGCAAGATTTTTCAGAGCAGCAACTTTATCATGCTCCGTAGCCACTTTAGCGGCATCGAGAAACACGGACGATTCATCTGCGGCGCGGGTGCCGCTGCTCACCCCATCGAGATACTTGCCGGTGAGCATACCCTGAGCAAGCGGTGAAAAAACGATGGCTCCGGTCTGCTGTTCCGCCACTTCCGGCAGCACTGCAGCCTCGCACCCTCTATCAAGCAGATTATAACGGAACTGGTGCAAAAGGCAGGGAACTTTCTCCTCCCGCAACATCTCACAAGCCCGATTAAAAAGAGAGGGCGGGTACTTGGAAAGCCCCACATACAGAGCCTTGCCGCTGCGGACAGCATGTACAAGCGCTCCGATTGTCTCCTCCAAGGGCGTATTCGGGTCGGGTCTATGCGAATAGAACACATCGACATAATCCAACCGCATACGCCGCAGGGACTGATCCAATCCTGCCAACAGGTGCTTGCGTGAGCCCCAATCACCATACGGACCGGGCCACATAAGATGTCCCGCTTTTGTGGAAATAAACATTTCATCACGCCTGTCGGCAAAATCCGCTTTTAACAAGCGACCGAACATCATCTCAGCGCTACCGGGAGGAGGACCGTAATTATCAGCCAAATCAAAATGACATATCCCCAAATCCATGGCGGTAGCAATCAATGAACGGCACCGGTCCGGGGCGGCATCGCCTCCGAAATTATGCCATAGTCCCAAAGATATCTCAGGTAACAGCACCCCACTCTTCCCGCAGCGTCGATATATCATCTCACTCATCTTTTCTCTTCCGATTCAGGTTCATTCAGCCATCGACTTCAGCGATGACCTCTTTATTATAGCACGAGCCGGCACAATAGCGAGATTTTTCTCCATCATCCCATTCGGTCAGATGACGAAATGGCCAAGCGTTTTGCATTGACACACCGCCCCCATCTGGTACAATTCTGCACATGTTCATAGCAGTCATCGCGGGTTATGTTGTTGCAGCGCTTCTGGCATTTTGCGGTCTATTCGGGATTATTCTTTTCCTGACCGGCGAGCAAGAGATTGCAGGACAGGCAGCTTTCATCAAAGAGATAGCCCTGGCAGCCTGGCCGCTTGCAGCAGGCACGGTCATCTACCTGCTCACTCAAATTGCGCTGCTGCTGGAACGGCAAGGCATTCTCACTGCTGATTGGCAGGAGCAAAATTCAGGAGCCAAACAAAGCGACGACGACAGCAAGCTCAAGCCCCCGGCACCCCTGCCCGCCGGCAGCTACTTCCACGCCGGTCCTGCACCGTCTCCCCCCCCCATGCCCCGCATGACCCCCACCCTTCCCCAGCCGCCGGCTCAATCGGCTGAAGCGGAGCCTTCTATTCAGGAGGCCGCCGACATCGCCACCCTCGCTGCCAGAGCTGCCGCACAGGAGGCGGCTGAGCCATCCGAGGAAATCAAACCCGTCATT
>JAUNRC010000040.1 GCA_030535875.1 Akkermansia sp.
TTGATGAGAGTGTACCAAATATCGCCCACACTCCACTCCTCGTCCTTTTTCTCCTTGAGGATTTTAATCCAATAATCAGGCAATCCCATTGCCAATCGGTGCGTGAAACCGAACCCGCCTTCATCCACCGGACGACACAGACCGGGCATACCCGACATATCTTCAGCAACGGCAAAGGCTCCGGGGCAGACCTGCTGTACCAATGTGGCGGCTAATTGCAGGTAGATAACGGCATCGATATTCACCTGAGTATTGAAATAACAGCCCAAATCCGTGAATGGCTCATGCCCGTGGTGCAGGTAAAGCATGCTGGTAACCCCATCGAAGCGGAACCCGTCAAAATGGTACTCCTCCAACCACCAGCGAAGGTTACTGAGCAGAAACTCTATCACCTCGGAGCGACCGTAATCGAAAAGACAGCTATCCCAGTCCGGGTGAGTGGAATCCCTCTTGCCCGCATTAAAATACTGCCCGCCGGAGCCGTCAAAATTATTCAACCCCTCCGCAACATTTTTCACGGCATGCGAATGCACCACATCAAGCAGAACGGCAATGCCGAGCCCATGCGCCGTATCGATAAGATATTTCAAATCATCCGGCGAACCGAAGCGATTGCAGGGGGCAAAAAAGGAAGATACATGGTACCCGAACGAGCCATAATACGGGTGCTCCTGAACCGCCATAAGCTGCACCACATTGTACCCCAACTGAGCCACTCGCGACAGTACATTATCGGCAAACTCGCGGTAGCTATGGATGCGCTCTTCCTCTCCGGCCATTCCCACATGAGCCTCGTAGATAAAAGGCACCTTCACATTAGCGGGGTTCCAGCGCGTATTCTTCCACTGATAAGGTTGCGACGGAGCCCAAACGATGCCGCTGTAATCAAACGTAGCGGGATTTTGCTCCGTATAACGAATCCAGGCAGGAATGCGGTCACGCCCCACATTATCCGCACCGATAACATGCACCTTCACATGCTGGCCATGCTGAAGAGCCTCAGCCGGCAGGCGCAGCTCCCACACCCCGGAATTATCCTGCTGCATGGGGTGTGCACTACGGTTCCATCCGTTAAAATCACCTATCAGGTAAAGAGCACGTGCACCGGGAGCCCACTCGCGATATATCCATTCCCCGGTAGCGGCATCGCGATTAAAACCGAGGCGACTGAAACCATTGGCACACTCCATCAACGAGCCGTAGCGACGACGTATGCTTGCCAAGCGAGCATCAAACAATCGCATACGGCCCTTAATTTCACGTTCATAGGGTGCAAGCCATCCGTCTGCAAGCACCAACCCGGGTATAGGCGGTCTTCTCATCACCTGCTATTCTACACCCTCTCCGCTCAGCTTGCAAGCATTAACAATTACAAAAGAGCATAACATCTCATTCCGAAATATAAATGTAGAGCAACAATGGTGCCGCAGCTACATGCATGGCAATCGTCGCAGGAACATCCGCCCCCAACCAGCAACAGGCAGCCAAGGGCCAGGCATAACAGGCTCGCCACCCGTTCACCCGAGCTTCGCTACGCTCAGAAGGATAAACACCCACGCTCTTTCCCTGCATAAACGGATGATTGTCGACCTCTCCCACACAGGCCGGGTGAAGCTGCGCCCCGGACGGCAACGATTCCTGCCACTCTCCGATGACATCATGATTCAACCTATCGTGCACGGCCAATACATACATGGCAACATGCTCTCCTCTGGCATTGTAATACGGCCTATATCCCTACCGCAGATAATCCCGACCATCCCCCTTCCAAGTCGGCCAATTCTCATCGGGCGGACTCGTTGAGGACATTCCGAACTCATACACATAGTTCGAAGCAGCCATGGGATTTTTTACCCACTTCAGGCGAAATTCACGGTATACTTTCGTAACCGGCGCCCCGGGCACTATGCTATATACCCCACTACGCTCAGGCTTTAATTCTAAGCCTGCACCGGCAAGTATGGGGCACTCCAACACATCCCGCTCGCTACGCCGTACAAGCGTACGTACCCCTACGGCATAATAACGATTTCCTTTTTGATAAACCACCCCGGGCAACTCCACCACGGCCTCGAACTCTTGCGCCAAATCAAGAGCACGCTCATGGGTGCTCAGCACGCAGGAACTGAGCATCACCGACGTGATACATAAAATAAATCGGAGCCAACGCAGCATATTACATATTTGCCAAAGCGGCTAAAAACTGCTGCACAGCCGTTGCCAATTCATTGCTGTTATAAAAGTTCTTTTCTGCCAAGGAATGAACGGCAGCAACAAATGCCGATCCTGTAGCCTGCGCCGCAGGATCGACCTCGAGATTTCCCTGAGCAGCAGCCAAGTCATCAGCATTCAGTTGCCCCTTCAAACTAACCAGCGCCACAGCATACTGAGTAAGATGCTTCACTGCGTCGGCCACTTCAGCGGGAGCCTCAGCAATATTTTTGTTATTCAGAAGTTCGGTCATGCCGTTCAGAAGAAGCATCTGAGTTTTAATATAATCCTCCACTGTTAAAGATTGTTCCTGAGCGATAGCGGGAGCGACCAGAATTGTCGTAACAGCAAAAGCGGTAAGGGGATTTCTCATCATCATAACTGAACTGTTGATATGGAATGCGTCCAGTTATAGCATAAGCCATACGGATTGCAAGCCTTTTTCTCTCTCTCCGTTAGTTATATAGATTGAAAATCAATATAGTCCCCTTATAATATGCGACAATGAACGGTCGCCGACGCATTCACTTCATCATCATTTTTCTGCTCGTCAGCTTTAACCTCCGCATGTCATTCTCTGCGGCAGACCCCCTGTTGGTCTTTCTCATGCGAGATTTAGGTCTCAGCGCCGAGGGGAGCGGCCTTTTCGGACTTTTACCAATCATTTCACTAGGGATAGCAGCTCCGTTAGGCGCCCGCCTCAGCGGGCTCATCCGTCCCCGCGTACTCATTATATATGCTCTGCTTCTTGCCATCAGCGGGGTCATCTGGCGCAGCTACGGACATATAATCGGTCTCTATGGCGGCACAATAGTTCTGGGACTGGGGCTGGGCATCACCGGCTCGGTCATCCTAGGCATTGTCAAACAGGAATTTCCCCTTTTCATTCCTCAGTTAATGGGAGCCTATACCGCCTGCGTAAGCCTCGGTACAGCAGTAGGCTCCGGCACGGCAGCCCCGATAGCGCTCGCTCTGGGCGGATGGAAAAACGGACTTCTCTTCTGGGCCTTTCCGCTACTCATTGCTGTTATCCTATGGGCTGAACTGATATTCTTTACAAAAGGCAAACATCAGGATTACCACACCATACAAGCACCGATTACCCCGCTTTTTAGACAATCGAAAGCATGGTGGGTCAGCCTGTTCTACCTCTTCCGCGTAGCGGGAGCGTGGCTGCTGATTGTATGGTTGGCTACCCTCATGCGGCGGCGGGGGCTACCCATGATTGAGGCAGGTCTGGTACTGGCGACATCAACCGTCTTTCAAATCCCCGCTGCCCTGCTCTGCTCCCATGTTGCGAAATGGGTAGGAGGCAGAAATGCGCTCATGTGGAGTGCTATCCTGCTCTCCATTGCAAGTTGTTGGGGATTACTTCTGGCTCCGATTCGGCTCTGGCCGCTCTTCGCAGGCATACTGGGACTGGGCTTAGGAAGCATCTTTGCTCTGGGAATGACACTCATCGTCGAGAGCTCAGCCAATGAAAGCGCCACCGTTGCACTATCGGGCATGGCTCAGGGACTGGGCTTTGTCGGCGGGGGGCTGTTGGCATGGTGTGCCAGCCCCATCATGCAAACGACAAGACCGGACATCGGCATGGCCGTTACCTACACTGCCTTTGCCCTGGGTGGCCTATACTTCGGACTGCGGTGCAACACAGCAGGCACCTGCCGCGTGTAATCCCCCCATCAAAGTACGTTATTACTCCATTGCGGCGTAGGCTGCGGCTCGGCAAGAGCACATATGCGATCAATCATGCGGTCCCAATACTCCTGCCCCTGCTCAATGTCAATCTGAATGCGCAGAAAATAAATCGGCACTTCCATCTCGCCGGGTTTCAGGAATCGTACGGCATCCTTCTCCGTTGTCACGATAAGGTCCATGGCTCTATCGGCACAACGCTCAACAAAGGTTTCCAAATCTGCCTGATCAAACCAATAATGGTCAGGATATCGACGACGGATTTCCACATGAGCCCCCAGCTCCTCCACCAAACCTTCAAAGCTCTCAGGTCGAGCAATACCGCTCATACAGGCCACATACTTATCCTTCAGGAAAGTTAGCGGCTTACGCTCACCGGTAAAGATATTCTCCAAGTAGGACGGCCCGTGGTTCGTCACAATAATGTCTGCTACTTTGTTGTACTTGCGAATGGTGGAAATCAATTCTCCCTGCGGCTTACCACCGCTCTTCGTCAAGATAATATAACTTGCGCGAGCCAGACTGGTGCGCGGCTCACGCATGGTACCGCGCGGCAACAAGGCCCCTGTACCAAAAGGAAAGCCGCAATCCACCAGTACAATATCAATCTCGTGCTTGAGCTTGAGGTACTGCATGCCGTCATCGAGAATGAGGGTGTTGCACCCCAACTGTTCGATGGCAAAAATACCGGATTTCACGCGATCTTTATCCACCAGCACCGACACTCCGTCGAGGTTGCGGGCAAGCATGAACGGCTCATCACCGGCATACAACGGCCCAAGATAACGCGTAACTCCATCACTGGCAATCTTGGGAAGATTATATACGGGCTTACCGTGCACATCCTTCCACTCCTGAGGCTCCCGCAAAGGTTCACTCTTATAACCGCGCGTCAGAATGGCACACTTACGACCGCGAGCAGCCAAGGTTCGTGACAAAAGTTCCACTACAGGCGTCTTGCCGGTACCGCCGGCCGTGATATTACCCACACTTACCACAAATGTTCCCAGATAATGCACCGTCTTTATGCGGCGACGGAACAAAAACAGGCGAGTCTTGATGAGAAAATAGAAGAAAAAGCTGGCAAATCGCAGCACACATCTCATCAACCACGCACGAAATCCACGAGCCCGCCCGAACACCACTTCGGTGCCCCACTCTGCAAACTCATCCATGCGCGACTTCATGGCATCTATTCTACTCTTGCCAAGGCCTCATGTCAACAGAGAAGATTCGGTTATGTTAAGCTTTTTCATTCGCAAAACAAAAAAATTACTCCTTCGGGCAGTTTTGACTTGCAAAAGCGTGAGCAGGAGGGTAAAAATAATGGCAATGAGCCGTGATGCCGACAGCAATCGCCCCGCCAATTCCGTACCGGGAGTTTTCAACTGGGGATTGGTGCGCAAAGCCCTGCGCGCGGCAGAGGAAGGCGTGTACTGCTGGAACATTAACAGCGGTGAAATTTATTACACGGAACAATGTCTGCGCATGATGGGACTTCCCGTCCGCGGAGAGCTGGCACCGAACATCTTTACCACCCCGGAGCTGACCATTCACGAAGAAGACCGCCAGTACTTTATGAATGCCGTCCAGCGTTATCTGGACCGCCCCACCTCATCTCCGCTGCGTGTGGAAGTTCGTCTGCTCAATCTGCGGTCGCGCGGGTGGCGGTGGATTCGGGTGAACGGACTGGCAGAAAGAGGAAAAGATAAGAAACCCACACAGCTCGTAGGCGTGTGGGTGGACATCACGCGCCGCAAAATGGCTGATATGCACGCCATGGAAGACCGCGATCTCTTCCGCACCCTCATCAATTATCTTCCGGACAACATCTATTACAAGAACCGCGAATCGCGCTTCGTTATGGCCAACGAGGCTACGGCTCGCAAAATGGGAGTACGCACTCCGTCTGACCTCATCGGTTGCAAAGACACCCACTTCTTTGCCGACGAGACGACCGAGATTGCCCGTCAGGAAGAACTGGAAATCATGCGCAGCGGACAAGCCATCACCAACCGACTGCATAAGGAAAATTGGAAGGGCGGCAAAAACTCGTGGTGCAAACTTTCAAAGTTCCCGTGGTACGCCGCCGACGGCAGCGTAAAAGGCATTGTCGGCATCTCTTCCGATGTCACGGAGCTCGTAGAAGCTCAGCAGCGCTACCAACGCATGGCCGAACAACTCGACCAGCGAAATCGAGCCCTCGAAAAAGAAATCAGCCTCGCCCGAGAAATTCAGCAAGCCCTGCAATCTCAGCGCATTCCCAATCGAGAATGGATAAATGAAAACGGCGACGGCAAACTTCTGGCCTCTTTCCACCACATTTACCGCCCCTGCACCGGTGTGGCAGGCGACTGCTTCGAGGTATTCCCCGTGGGCGAATCGGGCGTAGGCATGCTGATTTGTGATGTTATGGGGCATGGCGTGCGAGCAGCACTTATTGCCGCCATGCTGCGCGGGCTTCTGGAGCAGTTCGTCAGTCTTGCCGACACTCCGGGGCTATTCCTCTCAAGTCTCAATCGTCAGCTTTGGGCCATTTTCGAGCGCGCTAACCTGACGATGTTCACGACGGCCTGCTACGTCTACTTTGACCTGCGCAAGCACCGCCTTACCATAGCCACAGCCGGACATCCCGCCCCCATCGTTCTGGGAGCGGACGGCAAGGCATTCCTGCCGCTGCTCAGGCGCTCACCCGCGCTCGGACTGATTGAGAACGCCCCCTTCCGCGAAAGTGAGCTGGAATTGGAGGCCGGCATGAAGCTTATGCTCTACACCGACGGACTACCCGAGGCTCGCAACCGTGAAGGAGAAGAGATGGGGGCCGGAAGAGTAATGGACTTCCTGCAACAAAATCCCCCGCTCAATATCAAAGACATGCTCGACTTCTCCCTGGCGTGCATGCAGAGCTTCACTCAATCTCCCACTCAGGATGACGATATTTGCCTGCTCGGTGTGGAATTTATCCGAGAGTAAGCTCCGGAAAGCTCAAAATCCCGCTCAAAGCCCGATTTTTCACCAACGTACAGCAAAAAAAGATTGCAATCAAGCGCCATTCGCGCTAGTCTAGATACAGTTAAAGATTTTTACTGAAATTATTCTTATTTATGGAAGACAGCACACAGGGGGGCAACACGCCCTTTGACCTTACCGAGCTGACCGGTTTCCGATTCGGTCCTTCATGGGCCAAACCGGGTGCCGATACTGCACCGTCCCTGCCGAAGATGCGAACCGAAGAGCGCGGAGAGCGCCGCAGCGGAGCACGTCGGCCCTCTACTGATCGCCGCACCCCCCGCCCTCGCCGAGAGGACGGCACCCCCTCTGAGCGAGCACCGCGCAGAGGTCGTCCCGGCAATGAGCGCCGAGGAGGGCGCAACGAAGCACCTCGCAAAGAACTTCCTCCGCCGGCGGACGGTTTCCGTGTAGAGCTGCGCCCCTCCAACAGCGTGCTGGAGCTTTTCAGTAAGGAAATCACCAAGCAGAAGCGTGCCCTCCCCCTGCTCGACCTCTCCCGCATCGTCATGGCCGGCAAAGACCGCTATGACCTCGTCTTCATGAAGCTGGAGAACGGCCCCATGCTCATTCACTCCACCAAAGGCGACGGAGCCTGCTGGCTGAGCACTCAGGAAGCAGTCAGTTACCTTTGGTCCGCTCCTTGGTTTGCCGAGTACTACACCACCAGCGAAGTCGAAACGGAGGCACCGAAGGGCAACTTTACCGCTATTGCCACATGCAGCTTAGGGGGTGAAGTTATCGGCCCGGTGAACTGGCATGGTTATCAGGCTGCCCTTATGAACCTCTACCGCTCCAAGTACGGCAACATGTCGCCGGAGCTCTTCAAGAGCAAAATTTCGCTCAATAAGGACGAAGCTGCCGTGCAGGCCTGGCTCGAAAGCGCCGGTCGCAAGACCGTATGGCACCCCACCCGAGAGGGAGCTACGGAAATCGTTCTGGAAGACACCCGCGCCGTTGAGACGGACTTCGAGGCTCACCACTTCAACGAAGTATACGAAACCGTAGACAAGGTATTCATCAACGGAGCAACTCCGCGCAAGGCACTCACCCCCGGGTTGGCAGCCCATCTGGCTATTTTGTCCGACAAAACCCGCCGCTCTCCGCAAATGCTCATCCCCAACCTCTGCCACGGGCTCGCCCGTCACCACATGCCCATCTACAAGTGGCAGGGCAACCACTTCACCGGCCCCAGCAGAGTGCGCACCATCCCGGCCGACACCGTTCTGGCCGATCGTATGATGGCCATTGTCAACTGGAGCAAGGAACACTCAGGCGAGAAGGTGGAGGCCATGTTTGCCGCCCTCTCGGGAGTGCCGGCAGGAACGGATGAAGAAAGCCGCAAGGCTGCCTCCGATGCCTATGCACCCTTTGCAGCCGACATGATTTGGCTGTTGGAGCAAGGGTTCATTGTTGTCACAAGCGACAACTCCATCTGGTACCCGAAAGGCAGCGCCGCACCTGCCCCCACAACGGTTGCAACGGAAAAACGCCGCAACCCGCGCCGTTAATAATCCGTCCCGCAACAGACAAAGCTCATCAGCATGAGGCCTGAGCAAGTTGATTGCTCAGGCCTCATCAATTCAAGAATCATTGACAACAGAACTCATGTCATCAGAGCATTTTCCTCAATCACGCTGCGAGGCCATATTCCCTGCCCGGCCATAAAGTTCTCCCACGCGAGCAAAATCTGCTCAAAGACAGTCGGATTTACCGCGAAATGCGTGAGAGTATGATCGGCATTAGGACTGAGAACCAGCTCCGCCTCATTTCCAAGAGAGCGCCACTCTTCACAAAACCACTCACGCATGGCATAATCCTGCAAAGGATCAGCCATCCCGTGAGCGCAGAAAAGCGGCGGAAGATATCGTCGCAACAGCGCACACGGATTCACACTATCAGGCACGCTCACTTCCGACTTAACATTCAGCAAGCGCGCCTCCGGTGCCATAACATCCACTATACCGCGGAATATCGCCACACTTGCCGGCTGCAACGGCAGTTCATCGCGGCTGCCGATTTTCCACCAGCGGCGAATCTGCACCATAGGCTGCATAGCTGCATTGAGAGCCATAAGTCCGCCGGCATCGGCCCCGGCCAAGGTAATGGCATATTGATCAATACCAAGCCCTCCTGCATTGTGGTGCAGCCATTTCCATGCATCGAGTCCGTCCTGAATAATATCTTCGGCCGAGACATCAAAACGAGCGTGTGTGCGATATTCCGGCAGCACACAGACCACACCGCGAGAGGCCAGATGAACAGCCCACGACACAAACTCCTCAGCAGCCTCCAGTGCCCACATCCCGCCATGATAAAACATCACCGCAGGCATAAAATCTTTCTCACTATGCCCCGGCGGCATGAACAAACGAGCCCGCAGTTCCACACCATCTGCAAAACGCTTCCAAACAACCGACGGCACATTGGCGCACGAAGTTTCGTACGACTCGGCAGGTAAACTCGGTTCTCTCTTTGAAAAAGACGTCATAACGATATCCTTAGTATGCTATTTTCTTGCCATAAAAGCAAGCCTGATGTAGTATTATTAACAGATATGAGAGCAAATTTTCCGACATTTATTGCTGCCGGCAGTCTTTTAGCCCTTACTGTCGGAGCAGCAACCCCCGCTGCCATTGAGGCTGAAATCCAGCGGCGCAATGCAGCAAAGGCCAAAGAAGCCGCAGCGCCCGTCGTCCCGGGCTTCATCGAACCCGACCAGGACAAGGCTCGTTCCACTGCCGAAACAGTCTACAATACCTGGCGACTGAGCATGATTCGCGGCAGCGAGCGAGCATGGCGTTCCACAACGTCCAACTCGCGCCAGATGAAAGTTCGCAACCTCATCATCTCACAGCGCGGTAACTTCCCTCGTGATTTCTTCCGTGTAACAAACGAAACTCCTAAACTGGAAAACTTTGCTTACATCGGGTCCTTACTCGGCTGCAACGGCTACACCATGGCCAGCACCTACCTCGGGCAGGTACAAGTTGGTGACGGGCAAGTAGCCGAGAGCGCCTTCGTGCTGGAGTTCGTTTTCGAAGGTGGCCGATGGAAACTCGACCAAACCCGCATGTTCAACCTCTCCCAACTGCCTAACGTACGTCAAAGACTCCGCAACCGCGATTTGAGCGTACTTCGTGAGCAGGACGGTTTCCAACCCTATGACCGCATACCGGCCACCCCTCCGGCCTGCAATGCCCCGGTACTCATCGGCAAAGTATTCGTTGACTGCCCCGGTCGTGAAATTGACATGACCATCAACGGCATCTCCCTGCACCAATTTAATGATGAGCGTCGCGCCGACATCATTTCCGGCGGCCTTAAACGTGGGGTCAACACCATCTCCTACAAAATTAAAGACCGTCAAAATCTTGATCGTCCCACAATGGCCATCGGCATCTTTGTCGCTCCCGAGACCCCGGGCAACAGCCCGGTCTGCGTGTTCGACCACATTCTGGATGCCTCCGATACGGCCGAAGGAGGCTCATTCTCCTTTACCATTCAGAATGAACACATCGCCTCGATGAATCCCCGCTATACCGGCAACAAACCGGCCCCCTTCCACGCCGTCCCGCTCAAAACGAAGAAATAAATTTACGCTCATAACTTTTTCCTTGACTTCCGAGCCTCCGGGTTGTTAAATTGTAATATATTCCGACAACAATTCTCTCCCCCGAATCAGCAATGAATAAAGTACTCATCATTTCTGCCGCCATCGCCGGACTGCTTGCTCTGAGCTCCTGCAAGTCCGATCGCTACGACAACTGCTACAAACCCACCAATCACAGTCCGGCTATGCATTGTCAGGGACAGTACAAAGGGCACCAGTATGGTCACCACCGCGGTTACTACCGCTGGTAATCATCAGCCATTCCCTCTCATTATATCAGACAAAACCGCAGTCGTCAGGCTGCGGTTTTCTTCATTTCGGTGCACACGCATATCACGCTTCCCAATCAAACATCCTCATCGAAAAAATCCCGCAGTCCGGACTATCGGGCTGCGGGATTTTTTTCATTCTGAATACCGATATCAGAAAGCAATCTGCACACCGGCATTGACATTCCAATCACAGGAATCACCGCGCAGTGTAGCCTCACCTCCCAACTGCACCGCTGAGAAGGGGCTCATCGGCAAATGGAAGGAAGCTCCTACATTGTAGCCCCAGCGATTACGCTTGGCACTGCGAACGGAGAACTCCTTGTCATCAGCCCCGGCAAAGTGCATATCCGCATCGGAAGATATATCACCCACACTGGCAATGACACCGGCTTCCAAGGTCAGCGAGGCTGCCGGACCGTAATGGAACGCTACGAAACGGTGAATGTAACGGGCACCCAAGGTGATATCCGTCGCCCAGGCCTGCTGGTCATCACATTCAAGCGAAGCACTGCCTGCGCCTTTCTCACGGAAAGATTCAATATCATTCCAACTGCTTTCCACTGCGGCGAAGAGCTGCACCTTGTTCGTCTCATTTATCTTCATATCCACGGAGCTTTCGTGCATGAAGTTAAAGGAAAGGCCATCAGCATTCGCCTTTGTACGATGTCCGCTTACATGACGAGCCAAGTCGTGCTCATGTATACCCACACCGGCAGAGAAAAGTGCATTGTAGCCATTATCGCTGCGATACATCGTATAAGCATCGGCATAGACATTCTCGGAGTGAACCCGCAGAGCACCATCCGCCTGCAAGCGCGTGCGACCGGCAGCCACGGCAATACCGCTGCTCATGTGCTTGCAACCGATGAACTCAAGGGCGAACTGACCACCCATCTCCGTGCGGTCATAACCGCGACCATGAGCATCGCCATTGACATTGCTATCATTAGTATACATCTCGACGTAAGCACGAGTATAGCTGTTACCCACCAGCTCCCAACCGCTACCGGCCATACGGCGCAGGTAGCTGAGGTGAGCCGTATTGCCATCAATCTGGCTACCCATTACCACAGCATATTCAGCACCGCTGAGCTGCTCAAGCATGGCCGTGATGGCCTCTGCATCGCCGGATTCGAGAGTGCTCTGCACAATATCACGCAGCTCACCCTCCAAATCAGCATCTTCTATCATGTCGCTAAGGGCCTCATAGACTGCCTTCTGATTGGAAGTAAGTTCCGGTAATTTTTCAGGCTCAGGCAAATCTTCGGGGGTGATAACAGGTTTCTCTTCCTCCGGTATAAGACCGAGGGTCAGTAGGCCCGTCGCCTCATCGAAGAGAAGTTCATATCTGCCGGCGATACCGGAAAGAGTCAGACACCCCTTGGTGTAACCTTCATTATCAGTACCGAAGTCAGCCAAAGTTGTCCCCTCTCCGGCACCTTCCCAACCGGAAATATCAACAAGCGTTCTGCGACCGGCCATGAAGGTTACCTTACCTTCAACCTTCAGCATGCTATCAAGCGAAAGCGTGCCGCCGGCCAAGGTCAATGCGCCCTTGTAGAGAGTAATATCTCCACTCCTCAGGCTACGCAATGCAAAGGTGGCAGCCCGAGCGTTGCGAACGGCAAGAGTCTTCCCTTCATCCAGCACAAAGCCACCTTCAAAGCTCGTAACCGAGCCCTTCATGAGCTCAAAGTAACGGGCATTATCGGCACCACGCACCGTACTTGTACCGCTCAGCGAAACGGTATTCTTTACCCCCTCGGCGGCGGTCAGGTCAATGATGGAAGATGCCACATCAACATCGCCGTTACCCAGAGCTGAGGCATTCTCCACAATCAGCTCACCTTCATCGCTGACAGACGTTCCGCCTTCAAACGAACTATTACCGCTGATTGTAGTACTGCCGCCACTGACAACAACAGAGCTCTCACCCGAGATATCCGCCTCTATCCGCGACGCTTCATCACCGGGAAGTACCACAATGGTGGTATCTTTGAGCTCACCCGAGAGAGTATTGCCGGATTCAAGTTCGATTTCACCGCCTTCGGAATCGACAGTCACGTCGGCATCCACCACCAATTTACCATCGTCCAAATGCACCTCATCGAACTCTGTCTGATTCTTCCCGGCCTCGGCAAGAATATCGCCGGCATTCGCGGAATCGCCGTTTGTCAGGAAATAATCGCTATAATCAACATCGATAGTCCCTGTACTTGCCAGACCATCCTCACCCAGCACAAGAACAGCAGGTCCTGTATAGTCAGCATGCTTCACCACAGCAGCACTGCCAAGGGTCTTGCCGCCCTCAACTATCTGCACGCTGTACTTCACATCCTTATCGAAACCGCTCAAGCTGCCTGCAACCTCTTCACCATCAAGATTGACACGTTTATCGGAGCTTGTTCTTTCGAGTGCCAGAGCATCGGCATTCACTCCGCCGGTTATGGTCAGTTCACCATCATCCGCCTGAGTGATAACATGTCGCAGAGCAAGGGCTGCGCCATCAGCCACAGTCAGACTGCTTGTACCGGAAGAAGCAATCGAACCGGTGCCGAGCGACTCCGCATGGGCCACGGTCAGAGCAGCATCAGTCAACGATGTACCGCCTTCATATTGATGGGCTCCGCTGATAGTACCGATACCGGTCACGCTTACAACAGTACCACCGCCAAGGGAGCCGCTGAGAATGCCGGAACTGAGGTTGATGGTGCCGCCATCCGCCATAACAGCCATCGACGTATTCACATTCAATGTGCCACCGCCCGTCAGGGACATATCCTGCAAGGAAGCCCCCTCGGCTGAGGATTTGGCAATGACGCTCTGCACGTCCACCTCATGTCCGGCTCCTACATGATATTGCGAATAATCCGTACGGCCTTCAATGAAAGCCACACCGGCCTCATCAAGACTTACGGTTACTCCATTGCGGGAAATAACGGCACTCTCGGCATTCACCGTACCGCCCTGCACCACCTGCACATTGTAGGAGCCGGTCTTCAGGAAACCACTCTCACCCTCCGCACCGCTGAGATCAACACGCACGGAAGGAATCTCACCGGTGGACGCAAGCGCGTCGATATTAACGGCACCGCTAAGGGTCAGGGAATCGCTATTGGTAATGGTCTGAGTAAGTTTCAGGCAAGCACCGTCGGCAATAATCAGGCTCGAAGCTCCGATGACGGCAATCGGACCACTCCCCGGTGCATTGTCATGCGTCATGGTGAGAGCCGCGCCGGAAATTGTCGTACCACCGGTATAGGAATTATCGCCGGAGATTGTAGCATCTCCTCTCACTGTAACCACCGTGCTACCACCGATGGAGCCACCCATCACCCCGGCAGTCAACTCGATATTGCCGCCCGTGGCCGTAATGAGCTCCGTACTTTCATCCACCGTAAGGGTACCGCCCTGCATATCAATACCCGACAAGGCTCCTCCCGCGGCTGCAGCAATCTTACTTACCGTTGCGGTATCGCTGCCGGTCAAGAGATAAGTGCTGTAATCCACCGTACCTACACCGAATCCCACACCACCGGTCATGGCAAGCTGTTGTCCCTTGTACTGAACCTCAGCCGCAGAGCTATCCACCGTTCCGCCTTCAATGAGCGTCACCGTGAAATCTCCGGTACGGAGGAAACCGCTGCCGCCGCCTGCTGTTCCGTTTTCATCCACACGAACATCAACATTGGTAAGCACTGAATTGAGAGCATCGGCCACATAGCTACCGCTCAAGGCCAAACGCCCCTCATTCTGCAGAGCATTGCTCCCCATCACAAAGTTGCTGCCGACCAAAGCTGATTTCTCTCCCGAGAACGTAGCGGCTATATCACCGGCAGAGGCCTGCACCTGAACATCCTTCAATGTTCCGCTCAGTGTACCTGCAGTCAGGCTGATGGTGCCGCCATCTGCCTTTACTTCAATTGTGGCATCGGCATTCAACGTACCACCCTCTGCAAGAGATATACCGGAAAGAGTCACCCCCTCAGCAGTCGCAGCGGCGACAATGTCCGTCACCCCGGCAATATGTCCGGAAGCAATATGATACTGGGTATAATTAATACCTCCCTCAATGACTGCCACACCGGCATCATTCAGCTCAACAGTCTTACCATTGTGTGAAATCACGGCGGAATCATCATTCACCAGACCTCCCTGCACCACCTGCAGATTATAACCGGCAGTCTTCAGGAAACCGCTTTCCCCCTCTGTCCCGGTCAGGTCCACTCGTACCGAGGGTACTTCACCGCTCGGCTCAAGAGCGTCAATATTAAAATTACCGCTCAGGCTCAGGGAATCCGTGTTCATGATAGAATCCGTCAGCACTAAGGTCACACCGGTACCGACAATCAAAGAGGACGTTCCGGTGACAGCTATCGTTCCTTCACCCAGCGCGGAGGCATGCGTCATAGTCAACTCAGCCCCGGCAATATTCGTTCCGCCGGTATAAGTATTGGCACCGGAGATTGAGGCATCCCCGCTTACTGTCACAACGGTGCTGCCGCCAATGGAACCGCCCATTATGCCACCGGTCAGCTCAATGCTGCCGCCCGTGGCTGTAATAAGCTCCGTATTTTCGTCCACAGTAAGGGCACCACCCTGCATATCAATGCAAGTCAACGAAGTGCCGGCAGCAGCAGCTATCTTACTTACCGTAGCACTGTCACTTCCGGTCAACAAGTATGTACTGTAATCGACAGTACCGGCTGCATAGCCCACACCTCCGTTCAGACTTAAAGTCTTTCCCTTGTACTCCAGCGTAGCAGCAGAACTGTTCACCGTCCCACCCTCTACAAGGGTGACGGTGTAGTTTCCGGTGCGGAGGAAACCACTCGTAGCGTTTTCTACGCCCAAATCATCAATCCGCACATCATCCGCTGCCACCTTGCTAAGAGCGGAACCATCAAACTTACCGCTGATAGTCAGCGTGCCGCTGTTGCTGATGGCCTTGGCAGGGGCCAGCGTTACACCATCAACAATAAGTGAGGAAGTTCCGGTGGCCGAAATGGCTCCGCTTCCCAATGCGTTAGCATGTTTCACTGTAAGCTCTGCACCGCTGATGGTTGTGCCGCCGGAATAGCTATTATCCCCGCTTATTGTCACCTTACCTTCCTGAGCGGTTACGGAGCTGCTGCCGATAATGGTCGAAGCCAGCTCGCCGCCATCAGCCGCTATCAGAGAATCCTTTATGGAACCTCCGCTGATTTTGCCCGATACAAGCCCCACGCCACCGGCTGCACTCACATCGCCCTCAAGCGCCAGTTCGCCATTCACCAGCAGCATACCGGCATAATCCCCAGCTCCTGCCAGCGTTCCGCCGGTTGCCTTGATGGTGTTACCCACGCCACAGCCTCCTAAATCCAACTTACCACTCTTCAGTTGCACCTCCCCCAGACCGAGGGCATAGGAGTCGCCCACTTCGATGGTTCCGCCGTTAAGCTCCGTTCCGCCGGTATAGGCATTGCGAGTGTTGAGAGCAAGTGTACCATTTCCGGTTTTGGTCAGTTTTCCTGCTCCCTGTATCTGCCCGGCACCTTCAATCGTTACAGTACCATCCGCATTGGAAACAACTATGGCAGCCGGTGCCACATTCCCCTCTACAGTGACGGTTGCAGCACTGTTGAACTCAACTGTATCGCCATCGTAGAAATTGAGGTCTTCTACCGAGCCGGTCCATACGTTCGCATCACCTCCGGCCTTGACTGCCCAAACACCTTCGCCACCACTCCAGGTCAGCGTGGTTGCGGGACGAACGAGGCTGACAATATCCGAACCTATCGTCCAGACTAAATCCAAGGTTCCGTCAGCATTGGTTCTCCACTTCAGGGAGTCCTTTGCGCCAAGGCCGCTCACGCCCTCTCCGCCAATCCAGTTCATACCTTCCACATGACCCACATTGCTCATGTTGTCACCGGTAAGATGCACCAATATATAATCCCCCGCCGTCAATGAGCCACTTGTTGACAGGTTCAGATAGGCCGGAGTGGAAGCACTCTGCCACATGGCATTCGCACCAATTCCCATACCCAATCCGGACATTGTACCATTTGCAACAAACGTCAGGCATGGAGTTGTAGAATTAGCAGCATTCACCTCCATGTCCAAATTACCATTCGCCCCAATCGTCAAACGAGATGACCTCAAAAGTGATGGATGAGGTGCGACCCGGGAACGGCCGGAACGAAAATCGAATTTTTTAGGGTGGTAA
>JAUNRC010000041.1 GCA_030535875.1 Akkermansia sp.
AACTCACCGTGCTCAGCCACCTGCGGCTGCCGCGCATCGTGATGGCGCTGCTGGTTTCACTGCTGTTCGGCTTCTTTAACGGGTTCATGATCTCCGTATTCAAGATGCAGCCGATCATCGTGACCCTGACATCCTACATCATCGCCAGGATGACGATCACAATACACCTCCTCCCATGCCGACGCACCTCACACCATCACCGTGACCGCACTTGCACTCGTGACCTTCTCCATGACCGCCGCAGCACTCACCATCACCGTGACCGCACTTGCACTCATGCTCCTCATGTCCATGGCCGGAGCAATCGCTCTCGCACTCATCGCAATTTCCGCTGCAACCGCCACCGCAGGAGCAACTCATCTGCTGAGTCATCGATTCCGCGACCTCTTCATCCGAGGGAGCACAGCCCTTCTCAATGGCGATAACCAGATATTGGTTCACCACGGAAAGCAATTCGTCGAGCTCCTGACGAGCCTCAAGAAAGCCCTTGCACACGGCATTGTCAATCACATCCTGACGCAGCCCGTCAAAGGTAGCGATTTCTTCATCCGAGGGGGGCATGCCCTCCATGTGCTTGTTGCGCAACTTCTCGCCATATTCGTTGACCTTGCGGAAAAGGTCCGTGGCTTCAGGATTCTGATAAAACAGCCCGATTCGAGCCTTGGCAGAAATCACTTTCTGGCTCTGAGCGAATGCGTTGGCCAGCTCGGTTGTGAGCTTCACCAGTTCAGGAGTGAGGGAAGTATTTGACATAACGGCGCGATTATACCAGAAAGCACCCGCATGTGCAACTGCTTACTCTGTCAGAGCTTAATCAAAATCAAGCCGCAGCTCCGACCATATCCCATTACAGTGCATCAATATCGATGCCGAACATCTTGCCGAGTGCCGCCGTATCGAAATTCCCTTCCTCAACCACCGGGGCCGAGGCTCTCTTCAACAAGTCCTCCGGCTCCAACGAGCGCAGCGTAAAGAGCAATTGAGGGTCAGCATCGATGAGAACGCCGGCCGCATAGATAGCAGCGGCAGCATGTACACACGGCTCACTCCAATCCGGACAACTGCAATTCATGCGCCAATCCGACGGCGACGGCAACAGCCCGATTTCCGGCTCACAAAGGCGGGCCAGAACCGCCTCATCCACCTTGCCCTCCATCAGAGCCACCAGAGAATCAATATGTCCGCAACATACATCTCTCAGCGCAGACAGCCCATCATCCGTCAGCGGAGCTACCTGTAACTCCACCTCATAGAGTTCCTCGGCACTCACCAGAGCCTTTATGCTCCCCGGGGCTATGCGCAAATCAAGCACACAACCATGGCGCAACAAAGTACGCCCCGGTGACAAGCACAGCCCCCCGGCCTCGCAGGCGGCCAGATGTCGCATCCATGCACTCCCCCAAAAATGGACCGCCAGTTTGCGTGTGGAGTTTACAACAGGGTGCAACTCCTCACCATCAGCCCTAAGCACAGACAATCGCTCAGCAGCCAGTTGAGCCAGAGCTTTTGCACTCAAGCGAGGTGTACCATCATCGCACATTCCCGACATCAACAAAAAGGCACCGCAAAACCTCCGGGCTTTGCGGTGCCGTTCATTCAGAATCGTTTACTTCGTCACGCTCTTGAAGTACTCAAGGGTAGTCTTGAGTCCCTCCTCCAGCGTGTACTTGGGCTCCCAACCGGCACCGCGGAGCTTGTCAGCGCATGCACGACTGTGCTTCACATCACCGGGACGCTCCGGCAGGTGTACAACCTTGGAGTCGGAGCCGGCTGCCTTGATGATAATCTCGGCAAGATCATTGATGGTAATCTGACCACCGTAACCCACGTTGTTCACGCCGGTCACCTCCGGATGCTCAGCCACGTATGCCAAGGCCCCCACGATGTCCTTCACATAGATGAAGTCACGGGTCTGTTCACCGTCACCGTAAACGGTAATATCCTCGCCCTTGATAGCCTTCTCCATGAAAATCGGTACGGCGGCGGCGTAGGCACCCTTGGGATCCTGACGGGGGCCGAACACATTGAAGAAACGGCAGCAGCCCGTGTTAATCTGACCTGTGGTGCGGAACATATCCATGTAGTACTCACCATCAAGCTTGGTGATGCCGTAGGGGCTCTTGGGCTCGGGGTACATGGTTTCCACCTTGGGCACAACAGGATTGTCACCATAAATGGCGGCAGAGGAAGCCAGAACCACCTTCTTACAACCGGCCTTGCTGGCCTCTTCAAGCACTACGAGCAGACCGTTTACGTTCAGATCGATGCACTCGCGAATCTTGCTCATGGATTCCGGCACGGATACCAGAGCGGCCATGTGGAAAATATAATCCACGCCCTCTACAGCCTTCGCCACAAGCTCACGATCCGTGATGGAGCCCTCGATAAAGGTCACCTTCAGGCCATCAAGATTTTTCTTGTAACCGGTACGAAGGTTATCAAGCACGCGAATTTCTTCAGCCACACCCTGATAGTGCTCAGCAATGTGGGAACCGATGAAGCCGGCACCGCCGGTAATAAGGATTTTCATACGAGATGAGAGATTTGTTGTTAACGCCGCTATCTTATTCCATCCGACTTCGGATTGCAAGCTCAGAATGCTGCAAAATCAGACAAAGGGCGACAAAAGCCACCAAAGCTCCGTCACGGAGCCGATATACACCAAAATCAATAATCCTGCACCGGAGAACCGGGAGCCGCTCCACCCAAGACCGGAACTTGCTCACAGAACCCCCGCAAGTCCTTCAGGTAATCGCGCCATTGAATGAACGGCATGGGGCAGCGCGTATGCAGCCCCATACGGAAACGCTCGATGCGCTGTTCCATCGTCTGCACCACAGCCGTCGGCAACTGCGCAGCAGCCTCGGCCACAGCCTCCAAATGTTCGCAGGCTCCATGACAGATAAGCGGCAGGTCACAACCGGCTCGCCATGCCAGAGCAGCGGACTCCGCCGGCGAATAACGCTTGGCAATCGCCCCCATGCAAAGGTCATCGGTAAACACCACCCCCTCATAACCGAGCTGCTCTCTCAAAAATCCCTGCACCAGCGCCGGCGACAATGATGTAGGCAACTCCCCGTCAATCTCAGGAATAAGCAAGTGAGCAATCATCACAGAAGGCAGCTCCGGCATGAGCGCATGAAAGGGTATGGCGGCATCACGCAGAAAATCATCGCGCGTACCATGCAGCACAGGCAAATCATAATGAGGGTCACACTCCGCCGCACCCATGCCGGGAAAATGCTTACCGCAGGTGGCAATTCCGGCGCGAACATGTGCTCGGTTCCACACCCCGGCATGCGTAGTGACAGACTGCGAATCATAGCCCCAGCAACGACTTGGCAGAGCATTCGCATGCACCGAACCGATATCCAACACCGGCGCAAAGTTGGTATTGACTCCCAGGGTATAGAGACACTGAGCATTGTACCATGCCGCCTGCGTTATCAGATGACTGCTGCCGGTTGCCGCCAGCTCAGCGGCGGACGGGAGTTTGACATCAATATCCGCCGTGCGAACCACACGACCACCCTCCTGATCAATTGCCAGCACCGGAACATCCGGTCCCTCCGTAAGAGCACGAAGTTCATCCGTCAGCTCTCGGGTCAATTCATAGTCCGTTATATTGCGCGTAAAAAGAATGTAGCCGGCCGGCTGCAAACGAGTGAACAGCTCCCGCTCCCGCGCGCTCAGCACAGTTCCTTCAATCCCTGCAATAACCGGCAACATGATATCGATGAGACAACATGGATAAACAAGAGGCAGGTTCAGAACCGGACTGCCGCACCGACCGTCTGTACCCGAACCTGCCTCTTGCTCACTAAAAGTTCGAACCGATATTATTTATCGCCGAAAATGGAGGCTCGGGTGAACATCGGGAAAACGGGAATACCGCGGCTCTCGATAGCCTCGCGACCGCCTTCCTGACGATCCACCAGCACCAGAGCAGCCACAACCTTGCCGCCCTCTGCCTCGATGGCATCGATAGCCTTCAGCGTGGAGCCGCCGGTTGTAATCACGTCATCCACGACAATGACCTGCTGACCGGCTGCGAAGTTACCTTCAATACGCTTGCCGCGACCGTGGTCCTTGGCCTCCTTACGCACGGTAAACACGCACAGCGGCTTTTCGGCACCGGCAGAGTACATGCCGATAGCCAGAGAAATGGGGTCAGCACCCATCGTCATACCGCCAATCGAGCAAGCCTCGGGGAATCGGGGCAAAATCTCCTCCTGCACCATCTGCCAACCGACCTCACCGATGAGGTTGGCACCGCGGGCATCCAGAGCCGTAATGCGGCAGTCGCAGTACAAATCGCTCTCCTTGCCGGAGGCGAGAATGAAATGACCCGTCTTGATGGACTTCGCCAGCAAGATATCAAGCAATTCGGATTTGGCATTACTCATAACGCGTGTATTCTACCTCGCAGAGAATGAAAAATCAAGCCAGAAGCGCGGCAAGGTCGGCAGAAAGAGGCGATTTGACACAGATTTCGCGTCCGCGCAGCGGAAATCGCAGCGCACAGGCATGCAACGCATGGCGCTCTATATGCAGGCTCGCCGCCAGCTCCGGAGTCCACCCCTGCGCAATAAAATCAAGATAGTGGTTCTCATTACCGCCGTATATCTTATCTCCCAGCAAAGGATAACCGAGATAGGCCGCATGCACGCGGATTTGGTGCAGACGCCCGGTATGCGGCACACAGCGCAGCAGACTCAGCGACGGCAATCCGTTGCGAGCAGGCACACGCTGTAACACCTCAAAGTCCGTACGGCAGGGCTTACCCTGCGGGTGACAACATTGGCGCACATGAATGCGGGTAGCAGCCACATCCTCCATGCGTAAAACAGGCTCATCACAACATGCGGTGTACCAAAGCGGCACTCCCTGCACCACGGCATAGTACTCCTTGTGCAGCAGTCGCTGCTGCATGGCCTTGCCCAGTTCACGGGCAGCAGCGGCATGTTTGGCTATCAAGGTTATACCGCTCGTCTCGCGGTCCAATCGATTGATGAACGACACCTGCCCCCCGCACGCCAGCTCATACACCAACAACTCGCGCACCCCGTGCCACAGCGTGGGTTCATTCTTCTCCCCCGTAGGGTGCGTCAGCAGCGGCGCAGCCTTATCAACAACCAGCACATCATCATCCTCATACAGCACGCTGAAATGCGCCTGCACCGCTATGGGCATGTCAAAACTCATGCAAATATCGACGGGTCTATGGCCACCCACTCTCCCGGAGCCAAGTGCAGTTCTTCCAATGTCAACGGTCCGATGGCTATGCGAGTCAGTTCAACAACAGGAGCCCCCACCGCTGCCAGCATGCGACGCACCTGATGGTAACGCCCCTCATGCAAGGTAAGTCTCCCGCAGCACTCCCCTGTTATCTCCAACTCTGCGGGCAAACAGGGAGTACTCTCCCCATGCAGCATAAACTCGCCGCCGGCAAACATGGCCACCGCATCGCGCGGAATCGGTGCCGAACAGACGAACTCGTACACCTTGGGCACATGGCGCTTAGGGCTTGTCAAGGCATGCACAAAGGCACCGTCATCCGTCAGCAGCAGCAGACCGGCCGTCTCCTTATCCAATCGCCCCACCGTGCTCACCCCATCACCTCGTTCCATCCATCGCGGCGGCAACAAATCATAAACCAGCTCACCCTCTTCCCGATGACTGCAAGTGCACCCCGTCGGTTTGTTAAGTGCCACATACAAGCCGTCCGGGAACTCTATCGGCTCCCCGTTCACCAGCACATCCGCCGGCTCCGCCTTTGCCGAGGCCGACTTCGCAGGCACACCTTTCACCGTCACCCTGCCTCGCTTTATCCACATGGCGGCCTCACGCCTCGAACAGTAGCCGTAACGACTCAATATGGCATCTAATCTCATCTCTGCGTCATTTTGCCATAATTTTTTCAAACTTCAAGATTGAAATCGCGTGTGTTTTGTGGTAATTATATTGCAAACGCACGCACAACAGTCGAAAACCATCGCCTGTTGCCCTCATAACTTCTCTCTCAGACACGCATATGATAACCATCATCAACGAACGACAGCTTGAGCCGGCAGAAGCCTCACTCTGGATTAAGGCTCAACAGGCAGTAGCTGCTAAAAATTACAAATACGCCGTCAGCATCCTCAAGACCCTCATCAAGCGAGCCCCCGGCTTCCTTGACGGCCGCAAGGTTCTGCGCGCCTGTGAGGTGAAGTCCACTCCCGACGCCGGACGTCGTTCCTCCCTCTTCGGCGGCATGCGCATATCCACCACACGCCGCGACCCCGCCACCACCATCGTAACCATCGAAGACGACCTGGAGAAAGACCCCTACTCCGTCACGGCCAACGAAACCCTCTTCGCTGCTGCGACCGACCTGAACCTGCCCGACTTGGCAGCATTCGCCCTCGAAACCATCTGCCAAGGCCAGCCCAATGCCAAGAAGCACATGCACCTGCTGGCCAACCACTACATCAAGAACGAGCAGTACGCTCAGGCAGCAGAAACCTACCGTCGCATTCTCAACATCGACCGCACCGACCCCATCGCCCAGCGTGGTGAGAAGGACTGTGCCGCCCGTGCCACCATGAAGCAGGGCAACTGGGAAGGCAAGGGCGACTTCCGCACCAAGCTCAAGAACAAGACCGCCACGACTGACCTCGAGAACGCCGACAAAATGGGCCTGACACGCGCCGAAATGGAGCAGCGCCTCGCCCAGCTCTCCGAGCAGTACGCCGCCGACCAAACCAACCTGCAAATCGTTAAGGACATCGCCTCCATCTACGAGCAGATGGAAGACTACGCCAACTCCTACTCCTTCTACGCCTACGCCTTCCAGCTCAGCGGCGGTGCAGACCTCTCCATCAACGACAAGGCCATGGAAATGCAGGAGAAGGCCATGCAGGCCGAAATCACCTACTACGAGCAGGTGCTGGCTGCCGACCCGAACAACGAAGAAGCCAAGGCCACTCTCGCCGCCCGCAAGAAAGAAATCGCCGCCTCCATCGTGGCCGATGCCAAGGCTCGTGTGGATGCCAACCCGACCGACGCTCAGCTTCAGTTCAAGTACGGTCAGGCTCTGTTCGATGCCGAGCAGTACACCGAGGCTATCGCCCCGCTGCAGCGCGCCCGAACCAACCCGAACCTGCGCATCAAGTCCATGCTCATGCTCGGCAAGTGCTATGCCGCCAAGAACATGACCGACATGGCCATCCGCCAGCTCGAAGATGCCGATAAGGAAATCGTCGCCATGGACGATACCAAGAAGGAAATCCTCTACATGATCGGCTGCCTCTACGAAAAGGCCGGCAACAAGGAAAAGGCCCTCGAGAACTTCAAGGTTATTTACGAAGTCGACTACGGCTACCTCGATGTGGCCCAGAAGGTGGAAGCTGCCTACTCGTAATTCAGCCCCTAAACGCTCAACATTTAAGGCTCGCCGCTCACTTGAACGGCGAGCCTTTTTTTATGCTCAGAAAACGTTATATGCCACAATTCAGACTTGACAAGGCGGGGTCATTTCTGGCTCACTATAGAGTAAGCGAAGCGCCCCGCGGGGCAGCAGATAATTTCCCCCACACACAACAATTTTCAGAGTATGTCCAAGACCCTCATCATCGCCGAGAAACCCAGCGTAGCCGCCGACCTGGCACGCGTACTCGGCAAACAAACAGGCAAGTTCAAGAAAGACGACAGCAATGGCAGCTATGTCAATGAGCAGCTCATCATCACCTCTGCCGTCGGCCACTTAGTGGAACAGAAAAAACCGCAGACCGAAGATGGTAAGAGCCTGCCCTGGAAAATGGATTACCTGCCCGTCATGCCCCGCAGCATGGAGCTTGAGCCCATTGCAAAATCCGCGGACCGCCTGAAAAAAGTCCTCAAACTTGCCCGCAGCAAGGAAGTAACGGCACTTGTGAATGCATGCGATGCCGGGCGCGAAGGTGAATTGATTTTCCGCAACATCATTCGTTACGGAAAAATCCGCAAGCCTCTCAGTCGCCTGTGGATGCAAAGCATGACGGACGACGCCATCCTCGAAGCATGGGCTACCCTCAAGAGCGATGCCTCGATGACCAATCTGGCAGATGCCGCCGTCTGCCGCTCCGAAAGTGATTGGCTGGTCGGTCTGAACAGCACCCGCGCACTCACCGTCCTCCAATCCGCAGCAGGCGGCTTCAACATCACCCCGACCGGCCGCGTCCAAACCCCCACTCTGGCCCTGCTCGCCTCCCGCCAGAAGGAAATCCTCTCCTTCGTCCCCGAGAGCTACCACGAGGTGAAAGCCACCTTCTCGGCCTCCTCGGGCAGCTATGAAGGTCGCTGGTTTGACCCGGAATGGAAGAAAGACGAGACTGCTCCGCAGCGCACCCGAGAGCGCCTGTGGGATGCCGCCACCGCTGCCGCGATTGCGGCACGTTGCGAAGGGCGCAGCGCTGAGGTAAAAGAGGTAAAGAAGCCCGTCTCCATGCCGGCACCCCTGCTCTTTGACCTCACCTCCCTGCAAAAAGAAGCCAGCAACCGCTTCGGGTTCTCTGCCAGCCGTACCCTCCAGATTGCTCAGGAATGCTACGAAAAGCACAAGGTCCTCACCTACCCGCGTACCGACTCCAAGTTCCTGCCCGATGATTACCTGAAGACCGTCAGCCGCACCATCTCCGCCATCGGTGAGCATCTGCCGGACATGGCGCCCTTTACCGCAGACATCCTGACCAACAATCGGGTACGTCCGAGCAAGCGCGTGTTCGACAGCAGCAAGGTCAGCGACCACTTTGCCATCATCCCTACCGGCAAGTTCGTCAACCTCAGCGGCGATGCCGCACGCATCTTCAACCTCGTTGTCCAGCGTTTTCTCGGCGTGTTCCTACCCAATGCCGAGTATGAGGACACCGACCGCACCAGCATCGTCAGCAGCCCCGGAGCCAAGGACCACTTCTACACCCACGGGCGCGTACAGCTCAAAGCAGGCTGGAAGGCTCTCTACCAAAACTCCGGCAGCAGGAAAAAAGACGAACTCTGCCCCCTGCAGAACGGCGAGAGCGTAAAGACGGTGAAGACCGCAGCCGTTGAAGACCGCACGAAAGCTCCTGCTGCATATACGGAAGCCACCCTGCTCACCGCCATGGAGACCGCCGGCAAGCTGGTCGAAGATGAAGAACTGGCCTACGCGATGAAAGAGCGCGGACTGGGCACCCCTGCCACACGAGCCGCCATCATCGAAGGTCTGCTCACACAGGAGTACATTGCCCGTGACGGCAAGGAACTTGTTGCCACGCGCCGCGGCATGGATCTCATTGACCTGCTCTGCAAAATCGGACTGAGCACCCTCTCCAGCCCCGAGCTTACCGGCGAATGGGAGTACCGCCTCAAGCTCATGGAAAGCGGCAAACTGGGCCGCGAAGCCTTCATGAAGGACATCCGCACCTACACGACCGACATCGTGGAGGCCGTGCGCGATTACATGAGCAACAGCAAAAATCCCGACCTCAATATCAGTTGTCCCGCCTGCGGTAACAGTTCCCTCAGCAGCAGGGTCGATGCCGTCTCCTGCTCCGCCTGTAAGTTCCGTCTGCGCCGCATGCACGCCGGACTGGGCCTGACGGATGAGCTCATGACCGAGCTCATCAGCAAACGTGAACTGCCCGTCATGGAGGGCTTCCGTTCCAAGTTCGGCAAGCCCTTCAAGGCCGGGCTGCGTCTGCTCGAACCGGAGAAAAAAGGCGGCACATGGAAAGCGGAGTTCTACTTCGATGACGAAAAGAGCACAAGTGAAAGCCCTGCTGCCACAACGAGCACCCTCGGTAAAGTCACCGTCATGGACCAGGGCGAACTCGAAGTTCAGGAAAACGACAAGCAATGGAGCGTGCCCGATTTCAAACAGTCCGGCAGCAAGACCGGCTTCACCATGTCGCGCACCATTCTCGGCAAGGAAATTGACATCGAACAGCTCTACAAGGTGCTCGCCACAGGAAAGAGCGACCTCATCACCGGCTTTGTCTCCCAGCGCACCAACCGCCCCTTCGATGCCTACCTCGTGCTGGATGCCCGCAAAGGCACCGTCGGCTTTGAGTTCCCGCCCCGCGAACCGCGTAAGAAGGACACCAAAGCAGCCGCCGACAAGAAGTTCACGGCAGCCGATGTCACCGCACAGGACCTCAGCCATGCCACACGTCACGGCTCAATCAAAGTTAAAGGCAAGGGCGAGTACGAACTGCTCGAAACCGAGGAGGCCTGGCACGTCAACGGACTGACCTACGGCAAGAACCGCAAGCCGCTTGTCATTCCGCGCACCATGTGCGGTATTTCCCTGAGCGCGGAAGTCATTACACGACTGCTCACCAAGGGCAAAACGGAGCTCATCAGAGACTTCATCAGCCATAAGAGCGGTAAGAAGTTCGATGCCTACCTCGTTTTCACCCCGGGTACCGGTCGCGTTTCTTACGAGTTTCCCCCGCGCAAATAAGGTAACAACAGGCGGTTACGCCCCATGAGTTCCTTCCTCAATATCTTCGCGAAGGCCGACCGCTTTACGGTCGGCATCGTCATCAGCGTCATCCTCGGCCTGCTGCTCCCCTGCGAAGGCAGCGTGGCTACGGGCTTTGACTGGCTGACGAATGCCGCCATCGTCCTGCTCTTCTACCTCTACGGCGTAAAGCTGTCGCGAGAAAGCGTGATAGCGGGACTTCTCAACTGGCGATTGCAGTTGATGGTCTTCGGCTTCACCTTCATCTTCTTCCCGCTGGTCATGCCCCTGCTACGGCCCCTCTTTGAGCCGCTGGTGGGTGCCTCTCTCTTCATGGGGCTCATCTATGTTGCCTGCCTGCCCTCCACGGTGCAAAGCAGCATCGCCTTCACAGCCGTAGCGGGCGGCAACGTACCGGCTGCGGTCTGTTCGGCCTCCGTCTCGAGCCTGCTGGGCGTATTTCTCACCCCGCTGCTGGTCGGACTGCTCTTCACTCACACGCAACAAGGCAGCTCCGAAGTCGGGCTCGACACCTTCCTCAAAATCAGCTTCCAAATCCTGCTACCCTTCATACTGGGGCAATTCAGTCAGCGCCGACTGCAGCAATGGGTCAATGAGCACAAGGCACTCATCAAATGGAACGACCAAGGCACCATCTGGCTGGTCATCTACACCTCATTCTCCGGCGCAACGGCTAACGGCTACTGGAACATGCTGGAGAGCAAGTACCTGCTGGGACTTATTCTGGTTTGCGCCGTATTCCTTTGCCTCACCTTTGCCGCCACATGGTACAGCAGCAGATGGATGGGTTTCAACCGTCAGGACCGTATCACTATCGTCTTCTGCGGCTCCAAAAAAAGTCTGGCCGTAGGCGCACCCATGATGATGGCCATCTTCGGTGAGCTCGACAACAACCTCCTGCTGCCGCTCATGGTCTTTCACCAAGTACAGCTCATGGCCTGCGCCCAACTTGCCCGCCTGTGGCAGAAACAATCTGAGCAAGAATCATGACCCCGAGTACCGCCCCCTTCGAAATGTGGTCTGCCACCCACCTGCTGACGATGATTGTCATCGCCCTGGTGACCTTCTTTCTCATGTACCACGCCGGGAGACAATCTGCGCAGAACCGCCTCTTTTTCGCCCGTCGACTCGGCCTCGTCATTGCCCTCTTTTTCATTTATGAGTACACATGGCGCATATGCACCTACGGACTGACCGCCTGTATAGAACAACAACTGCTCCCGCTGCACTTCTGCGCGTTCATGAGCATCATCTGCATCATCGCTCTCTGGTGGCGTGCCCGATGGGCCTCAGCCCTCGTCTTTTTCGGTGTACTGAGCGCCAGCATACAGGCCATCATCACCCCGGCTCTCAACGAGAACTTCCCGCAGGTTAATTTCTTCAACTTCTTCATCTCCCACAGCCTGCTACTCATCGCCGCTCTGACCCTCCCCCTCGTGCTGGGCTGGCGTGCTCGCCTGCGCGATCCGCTGCTGGCCGTCCTGATTATGGACCTCTACGTCCTGCTCATCCATCCCGTCAACCTATGGCTGGGGAGCAACTACGGCTACACAACCGAGGGACCGGCCGGCACCATCCTGGCACAACTCGGCCCCGGCCCTTGGTACTACCTCAAACTGCAACTTCCGGCTCTGGTACTCTTCTTCATCATGTACCTCTTCGTCCGCCCGTCCTCCGACAAGCTCTCCACCCCTGAGGAATAAATGCAATACCCCTTCATCCGCTGGTCCGCCCCGCACATCACCGCCCTCATCCTCACCGTCATCGTCGCGGTCATCGTCCTGTGGCTGGGGAGCCGCATGCAGGAAAAAGGCCGCTTCATCCTCTGCCGAGTACTGGGCGGACTGGTCCTCTTCCAGCTCATCAGCGAGTTTATATGGCGCGCCTTTGCGGACGACTACGGCCCCTGGCAGTACAACCTACCGCTCCACTTCTGCTCCTTCATGAGCATCTTTGCCTTCATCGCCCTGTGGTGGCGGCAGCGCACCGCCTGCGCGCTGGTCTATTTCGGTGTGCTGGCCGGGAGCATTCAGGGGCTCATTACCCCGGCTATGGCCAACGGCTACCCGAGCCTCGCCTTCTTCGTATTCTTTATCGCCCACAGCCTGCTTTTGGTTGTAGCGCTTGCCATACCGGTTCTCATCGGCTGGCGAGCCCGAGGATGGGATGATTTGCGCACCCTGCTGGTGATGGATGTCTACATTCTGCTCATTCACCCCATCAACCTATGGTTGGGTACAAACTACGGCTACACCATGGGCCCGCCCATTTCCGGCACCCTGCTTGATTATCTGGGCAGCGCTCCCTGGTACTACCTCTGGGCGCAACTGCCGGTACTGGCCCTGCTGCGCCTGCTCATGCTGCCCGTCCATGACCGCAGCGAGGCATAACCATTCCCTCCCTCGACCTGCCGCCGCTCCGATCCGACCACATAATTTTCCTTGCTGCCACGCGGAAAATATGCTAGCATACCGAGCCGCTCCAAGCAGGTATATCCCCCCATCATGGCAGAAAAATTCGACATCAACAGCCTGAATGCAGCCCAGAAGCAAGCCGTCCGAACCCTGAACGGCCCTGTACTCATCCTCGCAGGTGCCGGCACCGGCAAGACCCGCACCGTCACCTGCCGCATAGCCAACATGATTGAAAAAGGGGTCAACCCCGCCGGCATCCTTGCCCTCACCTTCACCAACAAAGCCGCCAACGAAATGGCTGACCGCGTGGCCGGGCTCGTCGACCGCAAGGCCGCCCGCAAAATGACCGTCTGCACCTTCCACTCGCTCTGCGTGCGCATTCTGCGGCAGGACATCGGTCGCCTGGGCTATAAGGAAAACTTCTCCATCTACACCGGCAGCGACCAGAGCGGCCTGCTCAAGCGCCTCATCATGGAGTACGGTGCCCGCCGCGAAAAACTCGAGCCGGCGCAAGTCATCAACGAATACTCCCGCGTGCGCAATCTGGGACTGGATTACAAAGCCATTGAAGACTCCCTCATCTCCGCCGTTGCCGGTGCCTACCAGCGCGAGCTCAAGGCGCAAAACGCCGTCGACTTCGACGACCTGCTCATTCTCACCGAGCGCCTGCTGCGCTGCTACCCCGACATCCATGACAAATGGAACAAGCGCTTCAGCTACATCACGGTCGATGAGTTTCAGGACACCAACTCCCTGCAAATGAGCCTCCTGCGCCAGCTTGTCGGCCCGGAGCACAACGTCTGCGTGGTCGGCGACGACGACCAGTCCATCTACGGCTGGAGAGGTGCCCAAATCTCCAACATCCTCGACTTCGAGAGCTTTTTCCCCAACCCGACCGTCATCAAGCTCGAAGAGAACTACCGCTGCACCAAGCAAGTACTCGACTGCGCCAACATCCTCATCCGCAATAACGCCGGTCGCCGCGACAAAACCCTGCGCACCAACAAAATCGGCGAGTACCCCGTGCGCCTGCTCGCCATGCCCGGTCCGGAAGAAGAATCCGAGTTCATGGCCGATGAAATCGAGCAACTTCACCTCCGAGAGCGCCTGCCGTGGGAGTCCTTTGCCGTTCTCTTCCGCGCCAATGCCCAGAGCCGAGCACTCGAAATGGCTCTCCGCGAGCGCCACATCCCCTACCGCATGGTCGGCACCAAGAGCTTCTTTGACCGCCGCGAAGTCAAGGACCTCATCAGCTACCTGCAAATGATGGACAACCCCGATGCCGACCTCCACCTCCTGCGCGTGCTCAACACCCCGCCCCGCGGCATCAGCCCCAACACCGCCTCCTTCGCCATCGACTGGAGCCGCGACAACAAAAAAAGCATCTGGGCCACCCTGCTCGACCTCTCCTTCCTCTCCGAGTGCTCCACCCGCTCGCAGAACAGCATCGCCGCCTTCACCGAACTCGTCACCCGCTACGGAACCGAGTTCGCACAAAGCGAGCGCCCCTTTGCCGACATCCTTTCCGACTTCCTCAAGGAGACTGAGTACGAAGAATACATCTCCAAAAACTGCAAAACCGAAGAAGAAAAAATCCGCCGCCAGGCCGCCATCGACGACATCAAATCCGCCCTGCGCCAATTCTGGCTCCCCGGCGCCAAGCTCACCGACTTCCTCTCCAAAATCAACCTCGACAACGACCGCGACGACGACGACATCGAGTCCAAGAGCGGCGTGTGCCTCATCACCATGCACGCCGCCAAAGGGCTCGAGTTCCCGCAGGTTTACATCGTCGGTGTGGAAGAAGGCCTCCTCCCCCACACGCGCTCCGTCGACGAAGGCAACCTCGACGAAGAGCGCCGCCTCTTCTACGTCGGCATCACCCGCGCACGCGAACGACTGACCATGACCTACTGCGCCCGCCGCACGCGCTACGGACAGCAGGAGCGCTGCCAACCCTCATGCTTCATCTCTGAAATTCCGAGTAAGCTCTACGAATTCGTCGACTACGACAAACTCATGAAAACCCCGCTCACCGAGGACCAATGTGAAGATGCCATAGCTTCCCTCCGTGCGCTCTTGGACGATTGATATCAGAGAACCGATATAAGCCCGTCATTTAAGCCCAGAAGCCCGCGGCATCGCCCACCCGCCGCATGCTTACATACCTCGTCCTCAGCAGCGCACTGTCCCGATGCCCGGTCTCGTACTGCAACTCGCTGTAACTGCGAAAATACCTCAGATGATAGCTCGCAAATGTATGGCGCAGCACATCCGGCACCCAATGATGAAATCCCGCAGCGCGGCGCAGTTCCCGCCAATGGTATAGCCAGCGCGGCGGGCATATATGCCCGCTGCGCTGCGCCTTGCTCGCTTGCAGAATGCGCCGTAAGGGCGGATGGATACTTACCACCCGTGAGCCGCCGGTCTTGCTGTGGCGGGGCAATATGCTGATGGTGCCGCCGTCAACATCGACTTCCTGCCAGCTCAGGCGCGCCACCTCGTGCGGACGTATGCCCGCATAGAGCATCATTCCCACCGCTGCCAGACAGCATCCGCCGCCATAGTGCCGTGCTGTCGTCAGCAAGCGCTCAATTTCATCCCTTTGCAGCACCTCGATTCTTTGCTCCGTCACACGCGGAACCTCGACTCGCGCCACAGGATTCTCGCTGCACCACCCGCGCTTAAGCGCTGTGCCGAATACCCCGCTGAGTATCAGTCGCGCTTTCCGCCGCTGCCGCGGCGTGTCGAAGGCCTGCTCGATATAGACTGCGCATTCCTGAGAGCTGATGGCTCTCACCCGCCGAGTGGACAAGCCGCGACAGCGCTTCATGAAACGCCGCGTGAAATATCGGAAGTCCCACAGCGTCCGTGCTCGTCTGTCGCGCCTCGCCTCCAGCGCTGCCTCCACCGCCTTTTGAAAGCTTACCGTCCGCTCCTGCTGCCGCAGCGCCTCTGCTCCTGCCGCTATACAACGCTTAGCCCTTTTCAGCCGCCCTCGACCTGCCGCCAGCGCTTCTTTCGCTATCAGTGCCGCCTCCACAACATCATTTTTCGTGCTTCTCAATATCTCTATCGCCGCCCGTTCCTGTTCTGTTATCTGATTCATGTTAACTACCCTTTCAGAAACCGTAAGTCAAGCATCAAATAAGATTTAATACAAAATAAAAATGATGCTTCGCATCGGGTGTCACACTATATGCACTTGTTTTGGAAGAATTTGGAAATTAATAATATATCTGATATTCTTACGGTTTCTGAATGGGTATATTTTGTGGTGGTATGAAATTGCACCTGCCTCTCTCTCTTCGAAAGACTGTTCTGAGCTATTTGCTGACGGCTTTTTCCATAACAATTGCTGCCGGAGCAATTGAGTATTTGCAGGATGATTCCGGACTGCAGGACGGCAATCAAACAAGAGAGACGCTCACGCTCGAGAACGGTCAGCAAATGACCCTAAACGGTAATAGCGTAGACAGTTCACTTAACTTTAGCGACGGTACTCTTTCTCTCGACTACGGCTCTGCCACCGCGCCCTCGTCCATGCAGGGGAACGATCTCACTCTGTCAGGCGGGACCACTCTTCACCTCATTCCCGGTACCACTACTGATGGTAAGTACATCAATCTCCTGACCAATGTCGGTACTTTGTACGGAGCTGACGGCTCTCAGCTCATCTTCTCCTCTGCCAACAACGCAGCCTCGCAATACTTCGATACCTCACAACCCGGCTCCGGCTATTGGAAAGATGCTACCCTGCAACTGACCCCTGACGGCACCCTGCAAATGCAGCTCCACAACGAGACGGTGAAAAATGCACTTACCATTACAGCTCGCAAAACCGGCTCAGTCAATTATTGTTATTACGAGAGCATAAGCTTCGAAGATATCGTATGTTATTCAACAAGCTTCGAAGCCTCTGGCGGCGCGATTTATGGAGATTCTCTCAGCACCATCACCCTGAGCAACAACGGGAGCGTGACCTTCAGCGGCAACTCCGCGACTTCGACCGGCTCCTCTGCCTACGGCGGCGCGATTTATGGAAATTATGACAGCACCATCAACCTGAGCAACAACGGGACGGTCACCTTCAG
>JAUNRC010000092.1 GCA_030535875.1 Akkermansia sp.
GCATGTATCAATAAAGCAATCATGAATAAGGATCTGATTATTGAAGAAGACGGAAAGATAACAACAACAGATTTTATTGAACTTGAAATATGAGTACTATTAGAAGAAAGCCATCAGCCACTCTGACAAGAATAATGTCTTCTATCACTGATGAAGATAAGCGTCGTATGCGCGACAGAATGCTTGTTGCCGTAAAAATTGCCGACGCATTAGAAGCAAAGAAACTTTCACAGAAAGCCTTTGCTGAGATTATGGGTAAAAGCGAGTCTGAAATTTCTGAATGGTTATCAGGGAATAGGAACTTTACCGTAGACACGCTTTCTGACATCAGTGATTGTCTAGGAATACGTTTACTCCCTAATTCTGATATACGCACAAGAAGGGTTTCGGCCCATGCAGTGCATGTCAAGGTTAAAAAGACACGTTCGCCTCGCCAGTATAGTATGTCGGGGAACAATGTTTTTAGATGTGGCTGTGGTGAGTGGAGCATTTCAGATAATTTTGTTCTAGCTTGACGTAAACATTATGGAAATTAAATACAGACTGGAGTCTATAAATGAAACCGAATACAGATTCGATTACGATTTCAATTATGAATCTGTTAGTCCTGAGACGCTGAACATTCAGATTGGTCATGATATGAGGCCTCTCATGGAAGAGGATCGTATTGTAGTTAACGCTAAAGTATGCATCGTTGATTCTACTACCGATAAGATACTTGTAACAAATGCAATATCAATGGTATATGGCATTTCACCCATAAAGAATGTTATCTCATTTGACAAGAATGGAAATGTTGTAACTCAAGATACTCTGATTCTTGATACATTCATTGTGGCGGCAATTGGAGCTTTGCGCGGAGTTATGATGAAAAATCTTAAAGGTACCCCTCTCGCTTTTATAACAATACCTCTGATACCCATCGAGGATATCAGACCAAGTTATAAATAAGGACTTTGCCACTGCGGCGAGTGGGGAAACCTGTGGGCAGAGGATTAAGTCTGCGAGCAGACTTAACCAACGATGACGTTGACGTTAACGATAACTTGGCAGCTCCGCTGCTGGTTAAAGCTGCTCCGCAGCGGTTAGTGGCGAGTGATGAGTGATACTCTACACACTACACTCTAAACCGTTATCGAGACTCACACATCGCTGAAAATAAAGACTCTCCCCCACGCACATCGGTGCGTGGGGGAGATTACTATTATAATAGTAGGTTCATAGCCAGCTGCTTGCTCCAAAAGTTGTCGTAGTTTTATGGAAAACGCACCTATTTAGAGCTCTTTTCTTATGGAAAACGCAGTTTTTTGTGAGATCTTTTTGTAGGAAAATGCACCTTGTGTCAAAAAAACTCCTATCTTTGCGATGTAGTAAGATGGAAAAATTGTCCGATGGAAAACTATTCAGAGACATATCGCAAGGTGCATTTTGCTGTTATGGCCATTGAAGCTAGTGCAAAACGACAAAACGTGTCGGGAAAAGAGATGCATCGTCGCCTCAAGGAACAGGGGCTGATACATCGTCGCCTTTTTCGTCATTATGAACTATTGCATACGCAAAGCCTCGACTGGGTAGTGGAGGATACTTTGGAGACGTTACGCAATTGGGAGAACGAAGTTAAGGAGGATATGTAATGAAAGTTCTATATCATGGTTCACATACAGAGGTGAATGCCCCTTTGGCAAAGGCTGGCCGTCGTAATCTTGATTTTGGTCAGGGCTTTTATCTGACTAGATTGAGAACGCAGGCTGAGAGTTGGGCTGCTATCGTGGCAGGTCGCAAAGGTCGAAAAGTGAAAGGTCATGTTAGCGTTTTCCGTTTTGATGAATCGCGGGCAGTGGCAGATGGCGTGCGTTTCAAACGCTTTGAGGCATACGATATTGAATGGCTTGATTACGTCGTTGATTGCCGTAGAGGTAAGGATGTCTCAGGTGAATACGATATTGTTGAAGGTGGTGTTGCTAATGATAATGTTATTGACACGGTCGAAGATTATGAGAAGGGTATCATCACCGCCGAACAGGCGTTAGGACAATTGCGCTATAAGAGTGTGAATCACCAGATTTGTATTCTTAGCCAGCAAGTGATAGACCGCTATCTGGAGTTTGTTGAATGTCTTATAATTCAATCGGAGGAGGATATGTGATGAGAGATGCAGTCCTTTGGCGAAAGATAAGCCATATAACGATATTGCTGGCTGAAACCCTACAGATTGATGTTGAGCGTGCGCTCGATTTGTTTTATTCTACTGATACCTACACACAACTGACCAACCCTAAGTCGGGACTTCAATTGATGAGCGATCAATATATCTTGGAGAATATCCTGGCGGAACTGAAATAGAATATTTCTATAGTACATTAACCCTGCTGCAGATCATCGCCTCCAACATCTTCTCTCGTTGACTTTGGCCCCTTGCTTTTTCTCTCGCCTTGCACTAATTTTATGGCTTCGCCAAGAAGATACTTCACTCGCTGTGATAAATATTCAAGCGAGCTTGATATTTCTCGCTCGTTTATTCGTATCTTTAGCTTTGCAAGGCAAAGCAGAAATTAGGCGGCGGCTCGGAAATGCACAAATAAATTTGGCATTTCTCTCGCCTGAACTAAATTTCTTACGCTCAACAATACAAGTAAATTTGTATTGTCTTCGCTTAAACGAAATTTTGCACTAATTTTGCCATAAAAATAAGGAAGTATGAAAAAACAGATACTTGTACTCAATGGCCCTAACCTGAATCTGCTGGGTAGACGCGAGCCGGAAATCTATGGCGACAACTCCATGGAGACCTACATGACGGCACTGCAGGAACGATTCCCCGAGGTGGCACTCACCTATTACCAGTCGAACGTGGAGGGAGAGATCATCAACAAGCTGCATGAGGTGGGATTCTCCTACGACGGCGTAGTGCTCAATGCAGGGGCATACACGCATACCTCGGTGGCGATACACGATGCCATCAAGGCCATAGACGCGCCGGTGGTGGAGGTGCATATATCCAATGTGTACCAACGGGAGACCTATCGCCATACATCGCTCATCACGGGGGCTTGTGTAGGCGTGATAGGCGGTTTCGGTATGGACTCTTACCGCCTGGCCGTGGAGGCGCTGCTGGTGCTATGATGAGCCACTCAGAGGCGATAGATGCCTACATACTGGAACACATGGACGCGGAGAGCGACTACCTGAAGGCGCTGTACCGACAGACGCACCTGAAGCTGATAAACCCGCGCATGACATCGGGGCATCTGCAGGGGAGGCTACTCAAGATGCTGGTGCAGATGATAAGGCCACACAGGGTGCTCGAGATTGGCACCTTCACGGGATACTCGGCATTGTGCATGGCCGAGGGGTTGACCGAAGGAGCCGTGCTGCATACCTACGAGATAGATGATGAGCTGGAGGATTTTACCCGACCGTGGATAGAGGGCTCGCCCTACGGCAGCAAGGTGTGTTTCCATATAGGCAATGCGCTGGACGAGGTGCCCCGGCTGGGCGAGACATTCGACCTGGTATTCATGGATGGCGACAAGCGACAGTATATGCAGTACTACGAGATGGCACTCAGGCATACATCGCCAAATGCATTTATATTGGCAGATAATACGCTTTGGGATGGCCATGTGGTGGAAAATGCGTATCTTTGTGACCGCCAAACGGCAGCAATCAACGAATTCAACGCTTTCGTGGCCGCAGACCCGAGGGTGGAGAAGCTCATCCTGCCGCTGCGCGACGGACTGACGATGATGAGAAAACGGTGAACGGTTAACGATTAACGATGAACGATGAACGGTCTGACAGCCTGCGGCTGTACGTTAACGATAACGATGACGAAAACTTTCCTCCGGATGGTACTCTAAAC
>JAUNRC010000093.1 GCA_030535875.1 Akkermansia sp.
GAACCAACGAATAAAAAACGGAACCCGTGCAACGGGTGACAGTTAACCGGAGTTCAATAATTGGGTTAAACTCAATGATAGCGTATCGTTGGATAGTAACCCACATCTCACTAAAAGCTGCATCAATATGTGTTTTTTATCGGCACGAGTGGTTTCGCCGCTGCGCGGCTCTACCACTCGCTATTGAACATGTCGCCCGCATTGCGGGCTCTGAAATTTGGCTCGCTTATAGTCGCGAACAGTCCTATTATTTGCCGAACGTTATACTATACTCCCGGCACATGCCCTCAGAAAGCCGCTTAAAGACGCGAGAGAGCCGAGAGAATAGCGGCCGGGTAAAGGATATGCTCCTGCACCTGAATGCGCGCATGGAGGCTCTCAGGCGTATCGTCAGGCAACACAGGAACATAAGCCTGCATGATAATCTCGCCGGTATCCATACCGGCATCGACATAATGCACCGTACAACCTGCCTGAGTGGCACCGGCCTCGAGAGCCTGCCGCCAAGCCTCCACCCCGGGGAAAGACGGAAGCAGGGCCGGATGGATATTCAGGATACGACGCGGGAAAGCGCTCAGCAAAGGTTCTTTCACCAATCGCATGAACCCTGCCAGACAGACCATATCGACCTTCAGCTCCTTCAGCTTCTGCGCCACGGCAGCCTGCACCTCCAGCGGGAACTTATTCTTATAGCCGCCGCAATCCATCACCTCGGCCGGCACACCATTCAGGCGAGCACGCTCAAGGATGTAGGCATCCGGATTATCGGAGAGCACCAGCACCACCTCGGCATCGAGACGGCCTTCCTTAATGGCATTGAAAATAGACTGGCAATTACTGCCCGAGCCGCTACCGAGAACTGCTAAACGTAACATAACACAGTCACTCTACAACAGAACAGGCCTTTTTGCAAGCGAATTGTTCCGCACAGGACCACAAAGAAATGTCACAGCTTCCCACACGTGACCGCACCTTGAAAAAATCAGAGCCCCTGCACCCGGCAGAGGCTCCGAAGAGGACTTTATGTTGTGGTCACAAACCGAATCAGCTTGCCATCACCACCGCACCAATCAGCACGAAGATGGCAATGATTACCCACAGGATGACAATCCCGCGCCCCTCAGCAGCAGCACCTGTACCCTGAAGGTGGTTGTACTTGCCGCGAATGCGACCTTTCTTCATGAAGCCGTCATAGTTCTTCTGAAGCAGCGTGGCCTCAATCTGGCGCATCATGTCCAGCAGCACACCCACAAGAATGAGCAGAGACGTACCGCCGAAGAACTGCGTGACCAACATGGGCAGACTGCCCCACACCGAAAGAAGGCTCGGCAGGAAGTAAATCAGCGTAAGGAACAGAGAACCGGCAAAGGTCAGACGGCTCATGGTCTGGTCCAGGAAAGTAGCCGTGGGAGGTCCGGGACGCACGCCGGGGATGTAGCTGCCGCTGCGCTTCATATCCTCAGCAATCTGCTGCGGACGGAACATGGTGGCCACCCAGAAGTAAGAGAAGAAGAAAATCATCACAGCGGAGATGATGTAGTAGCCGATGTCGGAGGGGGACATCAACACGTTCACGACCGTCACCACAGAGCTGTCGGCGGAGAAAATCTGCTGCACCAGCAGGGAGGGAAGAGCCAGAATGGCGGTGGCGAAGATAACGGGCATCACGCCGGAGTAGTTCAACTTCAGCGGGAGGTACTGTGTACCGCCGTTCACAATCTTGCCACGGCCGATCATGCGCTTGGCCTGCTGCACCGGGATGCGGCGCTGAGCCTGAGTAATGGTCACAACGAGGGCAACCACCAGCACCATGAAGAGGATGAGAGCCACCATCTTCAGGGAGCCGAGCGGGTTGATTTCCAATCCGTCACCGGCCATCACGCAGGTCTTCCATGCAATGGAGAATGCACCGGGCAGAGCGTGAATGATGTTAACGGAAATGATAAGCGATATGCCGTTACCCACACCACGCTCCGTAATCTGGTCACCTATCCACATGAGGAACATGGTTCCCGTCACAATGATGAAAATTGTTGTCGCCGTGAAGACGAAACCGGGGTCCATCACCAAGTCGCCCAAACCGGAAAGTCCGATGTTGGCCGGATTGCGCAGCGATGTCGTCAGCAGGTAGCCCTGCACCACGGCAATGATGATGGCCAGTATACGGGTGTACTTGGTCATCTTCTGACGACCGCCTTCCTCCTGCAACATCTTCTGCCAACTGGGAATGACTGCACCCATCAACTGGGTCATAATGGAGGCGGAAATGTAGGGCATGATACCCAGAGCAAATATACCGCACTGCTGCAAGCCGCCACCGGAGAAAATGGTCAGAATGGCACCCAGAGCACCCCAGGGGTTATCACCCTCCTGTGCGGTCTTGGCCATATAATCATTGAGGGCCTGCACGTCTACGCCGGGCAGCGGCAAATGCACTCCGAGACGCACGATGACAATCATCGCCAGCGTAAAGAGAATGCGGCTGCGCAGTTCCGGCACCTTCATGGTATTGGCAAATGCGGAGATCATGTTACCTGTTCAGTTTGTGAAATGTTAAAAAATTGTTCTGCAGCGGGGTGGTCGTCGGCTCAGGTGCGGGCACTCATGCACCTCGGATAGCCGTTCTCAACCGGGTTCGGGGTCATAGAATGGGGCTCATGTACCCATCCCCTTCCCCACACGTATGCCGGGTGGCGCTGCGCCACCCGGCCTCGTGTAGTTCTTAGTTAATGATTTGCAGCGCTTTATGCGCCTTTCTCATTACTGAGCACTCAGTACCGTAAGGGTACCACCGGCGGCGGTAATCTTCTCAGCGACAGAGGCGCTGGCGAAGTCAACCGTCACGTTGAGTGCCTTGGAGAGGTTGCCATTGCCGAGCAGCTTAACGGCATCGCAGCAGCCCTTCACCAGACCGGCAGCGCGCAGGCTGTTCTCGTTAACCTCCTCACCGGCATTGAAGAAAGCCTCAAGCTGGCAAAGGTTGACGATGGCGATGGTGGACTGGAAGCGGGCGTTGTTGAAGCCCTTCTTCGGCAGACGACGATGGAGGGGCATCTGGCCACCTTCAAAGCCGGGGCGGATGGAGCCGCCGCTACGGGCCTTCTGACCCTTGTTGCCCTTGCCGCAGGTCTTGCCCAGGCCGGAGCTCTCACCGCAACCGAGGCGCTTCTTGCGATGCTTGGCACCGGGGTTGGGCTGAAGTGTTTGAAGTGTCAACATGATGGTAAAATCAATGGTTGAATGTTAATCTCAGATTGCGGCCTCCTTCTTCTTCTTGCCACGGGCGGAGAGTACCTGGTCAGCAGTACGCATGGACTGCATGGCCTTCATGGTAGCCTTCACCACGTTAGCGGCATTGGAGGAACCCAGGGACTTGGCGATGATGTTGGTCACACCGGCAGCCTCGAGCACGGCACGTACCTTAGCACCGGCCACAAGACCGGTACCGGCCGTTGCAGGCTTCAGCACGATCTTGGCACCACCGAACTCGGTGTAAATCTCGTGGGGGATGGTCTCGTTCACCACTACCACGTTCTTCATGGCGCGCTTGGCGGCATCGGTACCCTTGCGGATAGCGTCGGACACCTCGTTTGCCTTGCCGAAACCGTAGCCAACCTTGCCCTTCTGGTCGCCCACCACGATGAGGGCGGAGAAGGAGAAGCGGCGGCCACCCTTGACCACCTTGGCGCAGCGGTTCACATACACGACCTTCTCCATGAGCTGGGGACCTTCCTCAGCGGGAGCCTCGTTGCGGCGACCACCCTCACGACGGGGGGCGCGACCGCCACGGCCACCCTCACGACGGGGACCACGGCCACGCTGGGGCTGGGGAGCGGCGCTCTGCTCTGTTG
>JAUNRC010000011.1 GCA_030535875.1 Akkermansia sp.
TACAAAGCCTTGAAAAATCAATGTTTTCAAAATTGCATTTTTCGGCACATTTCTTCCCTGCCCCGAAAATCGGGGGATGATGCCTGTGGATATCCGGGTGTAACTGCGGCGGCGACGACTTGTCACGCCAACCGGTCTCGGCGTATCGCAGAAAAGCCGGGAGCTTCAGCGGCGGCGACGACGGGCAGCCAGAGCGCCCAAGGCCAGCAAGCTCAGCGTGGTCGCAGTCGGCTCAGGCACAGTCAGTACCCGATAAACCAAGCGGGTATAATCATTCTGCCACTCAAGCTCTGCAAAGCTCACATCGCCGGTCACATGCACCTTCTGCTCATTCCAGGCGGATTCCGCGTAGCCATACTGCTTCAAATCCAGCAAGATGTACTCCGTGCCGACCGTCGGCACCCCATTGAACGCCACATCGAGCGTATAGTAACCGTTGGTACTCATGATCCCATCAAGCACCAGTACTGCCGCGGACTTATTGTAATCATTGAGCGTGAGAGCCAGGGTGCAGCCCTCAGCCATATCGACGATACCCATTATTGAGTTTTCCTTGCCCTCGGCAGCCAACTCGGCGCCGGCCGACATCAGTCTCAGTTTATTCACATTCAGGCTACTGCCCTGCTTGAGGCGGAGCGTGCCATTGTAAAGATTTGTTTGCCCGAGGAAGGTACCCTCGCTCGCCATGAACTCGATGTCACCCTGCTGAACCACTCCCTCATAATCGGCATTCAGATCCGCCTTACCTTCAACATATACCGAATCTTCAAAACAGATTTTCCCGCCGGCGGCGGCAGAGAGTTCCAGCACCGCCGCCTGCCCCTCCAGATGTACCGCATGCTCCCCCTCATTGTCCCTGAAAAGAACAGACTCATTGTTGCGCACACTTAATGTGCCCTGCGTATAAATAGCGCTACCCACTGCCGCCCGATTTTTAACGAAAGACACGGAGCCATTGTTACTGATATCCGTAACCGAACCCGCCGCACCCCATATAGCACCACCGGCCGCCCCGCTCGAGGCCCCTTGCTGACTGACTGTGGCACTCGCAACATTATCGCTGAATAAAACCTTACCCTCATTCCCCCGCACACTCAGCCGACTGCTGCTGCCGAGATAAACGGCACCACCCTGCGCCAGGGCATCATCATTCAGGATACCATCAATCGCGCTAGCGGTTGCCACATTGCGCTCAAAGTTCACAGCGCCGCCATTCCCCTCCATCGCAAGCGTAGCACCATCGCTCAGATAAATTGCTCCACCCTTCGCCGTGTTGGCCACCTCCACCCCGCCATCAAGAAAGTTCACATCGCCTTCATTTCGGCTCACGGAACTGTCGCCATGCAGGTACAGCGCTCCGCCGTAAGCATAGCCCTCATCCTGATGAACCGCCGTCTGATATATCCCTACATTGATGAAGTTTATATCATCATGGTTATCATCCATCTTCAGGTCGCCGGTGTATATCGCACCGCCATAAGCATAAAAATAACATTGTGAGGAACGGGAATAGTCCTCGCTGCGGTCCAGCGCAATGCTCACATTCTCAAAGTTCACCCCGCCCCCCATACTGTGCCCGTTCCGATTTATCTCCACATTCCACTTCGCATCGGCATATATCGCGCCGCCCTTCAGATTGATACCGCAGTTCACATCACCCATGGAACTACCGTCATAACAAATATTACGAAAATCAACCGCACCCCCATTGTCATGAATATATACCCCACCATCCTCACCGGTCACCAAGTCCGATACACTGCGGAACACACCGCCGTAGCCGGAGCAAGACGTCGTATCGCTCGCCGCAGCCACCATCACACCACCCGCCGCCATCGGCTGAAAGGGCGTGAACGTCCCCTCCGTGTCGGCAGTAACATTGTGAATGCCGCTGAAACTCAAATTACCCAAACGACAAAACTCTGCCTTGCCATTGCGTACCACCTTGCCCACCGTCGCACCGGCCGTCGGAGCAAAACTCAAGTTCAATATCACCTGCTCCCACATCGGGCGGAACACATAATTGCTCAAATTAAACAAGTGCGACTGCCCCCAGCAAGGAGGGTCCTTGGGAAGTTCCGTCTGCACCGGCACTTGGTCCGTCACCGTGATATCCCGCTTCAGCAGCACCGTGAAATTGTTCTTCGAGTCCACCGCAGCCGCCAAATCCTGCGCCGTCTCAACCTCAACCGTCTTTTCCCCATAGCCGAATACCCCCTCCACTGTCGCGTCGCCCTCCTCCTCAGCCCACACTCCGGCCGACATCAGCACCAACAGCACACCTCCCGTTCCCCATATAACTGACGGAACTTTTTTCATGCCCGAATGATATCTTCACGCTCCCCTCAAGTCAATCACATTTTATAACAGCACCCGTCCCTGACAGGCGACATGACATGATGAAATATCACCGCACGATAAGGGGCGCCGTCTGCAAAGATGGCGGCCTCTATTTTTTAAGCGAAAAAAAGCATGATATAATTGCTATCGATGGCAAATTACTCAAAATTGACTTCGACCTGCTCGGAATCGAACTCATAGCAGGCACCGGAGATAAAGTCAACAATGGCACCTACGGTAGATCCAACAGGAATAAGCAAATTATACAACAAGGCGAGAGAAAGACTGCGCTCAAGTTTGGCGGTGCGTGCAGGACCTTTCACCGGCACAACTTCAATAATATGATCTTCATCGCGCGCAAGTTTCACCACCTGATTACCTTTGCCGTGATAAAGATTATCGACGAGAACCTGAGCCTCCGGCTGATTGGTTTTGATAGTAATTTCCTGCTGCGTGCCATGCCAAATGGTGGCGCAGGAGTTCAGGCAAAATCCCGCTGCAATAAGAATACTGACAAGTTGAGCCCTTTTCATTATCACAATATCAAAACACGCTTGCAACACTATAGTTGCCTGCCCGAAACTTGTCAATCACAAAATTCGTAGGTTCTATTTCCGAGATTTGAGTAGCTTACATATCATTTTATCATTGACGAGCAGAGAAAGATATTGTAGCATAATGATGCTGACTTTCGCCTATATGTTCATACAAAAACATCCCGGCAAGAAGCACAAACTCTTCAATATTCACACGATATACCAAACTGATATGAAACGCACTCTTTCCGTTCTGGCTCTCGCCTTGACTGCCGGTCTTATGATTTCCTGCTCTCAGACTCTGAGCGAGCAGCCGCCGTCGACCGTTACCAGCACCGCATGGATTAACACCTACCAAGATGCCCTGCTGGGCGATGTCAATGCCCTGAAAAAAGTGGCTGACTGTTACTTGGTAGGCTCCAATGGTTTCCCGAAAAGCACCCGCGATGCAGCCAACGCCTGGCAGATGGCAGCCAATCAGGGAGATGGCTATGCCTGCCGCATGATAGCTCTTTGCTATGCTGAAGGCGAGGGGCGCCTGCGCGACGACGACAAAGCTCGCAAGTACTTCGGCATGGCTGTACTTGCCGGCGACACGAGATCGGCCGAACTTCTCGACAAGCTTGAGAAGCGCATAGCCGCCGAGGAGGCTGCCGAGGCTCAGCGCCGCTACAATCAGCAGATGCAGCAGGCCCGCGCCTACAATGCCATGATAAACGCCATGTACTACTGATAAGTACTCACCTCATTCACCATTTCAACAATGAAAAAGATATTCCTTCTCGGAGCTGCCGCTGCTCTTCTTTGCTCCTGCGGAGTGGGTGACCTGCCGGTCGATCCGCCCGAAACTATCACCAATCCCGCCGCAGTAACCCTCTACCAGAAGGCCACAACGGGCGATATGAATGCTCTGCGACAGGCAGAGGCCAACTTCGCCCGCGGGCTCAATGGTTTCCCCCGCGATAACGGCAAGATGATGGAGTGCTGGAAGATGCTCGGTGAGCGCGGCTCCGCCGAGCACCAGCGCAAGCTCGGTCTGGCTTACCTGCACGGCAACGGCGTGTCGCAGAGCGACTCGAGCGCTGAAGAATGGCTCAGCCGCGCAGCGGCACAGGGCGATGAGAAGGCTCAGCTTGGTCTGCGCCTGCTCAACCACAAGACATCCAATGCCGCCTCGCGTGAGCGCGCCAGCAACTATTACAAAAATGTCACCATTCAGGACAGTTTCAACCAACTGACTGCACCGGGTGTGTACTACTACAACTGATATTACAATGCCCTGCCCGGCTGCTGAGATAGCCGGGCAGGGGAAAATTTCCCTCCGCTTGTTAATATGAAAAGCTCTCTCCGCATCCTTGCAAGCGCAACTGTACTCCTGCTCTGCGCCGCGCTGAACAGTTGTTACTTCAACTCTGCCGGCCACCTGTTTGAAAAGGCCTCTTACCGCGCCGCTGCCGATGTCACCGACCTCAAGCCGGGAGATGCCGTCTACTGCAAGGACGGCGAGTACTACATCGAATTGCAGCGCTACCGTTTCGGCAAGGCCATCCGCACGCAGTACGATGCCTTCGAAACCGCTCCCATGAACCCGGCCACCAAGCACAAACTCGATGCCGATGATGTCGATATGTTCAAAATTCCGGCCGACTATGCCATGTACCTCACCGGTCAGGCCGAGGCTCCGGTCGAGCCGTCTTTCTTCGAGCGCACGGATGACGCAGATGACATCAAACAGGGAGCAAGCACCCTGACCGTCAGTCGCGCCCCCGAGAAATACGAGTACTTCTACCACCACACCTCACCGGCTGCCGCTCTGTGGTACACTGCCGGCGCGCTGGACTGGCTGTGCGTCGACCTTCCCGTGACCTGTCTGGAGAATACCCTGCTGGTGTGCGGCGGTTTCTTCGTTGTACTCTTCGACTCACCTGAAGGCGCCACGACCGATGACATACCGGAGGGCGGCTTCGATCGCCAGCCCATCATCCAGAATGTGTACGAAGTGCGCAGGGTTTACTATTAAGTTTTTTTCGACGAAATATTGATTGTTTGAATCAAAGCCCGTCGCCTTTTCAACAGGTGACGGGCTTTTTGCCGACAGAAGCCGCACTTCCCGCCGGGTATTTTACATAGGAACGCTTGTAATCCCATACAGCGCAAGGCACTTTTGCTTGCATAAAAGGCCCGGCTGTGTTATGCTGAGTGCCATGACATCAATGAGTAACAAGGCAGGAACGGAAAAAAGCCTGTGGGAGCGCGTGCGGTTGTACGCGAGCGCCCTGCTGGCGGTAGTTCTGCTGCCGCTGCTGATGGCCTGTGAGGAACAGGCACAGGAACAAAAAACTTACACCGTGGCCATGGAGGCTACTTTCCCGCCCTACGAATTTTATCGCGACGGAGAAATAGCGGGAATCGACGTCGACATTCTCAAGGAAATCGGACGGCGCAACAATGTAAACTTCCGTCTGGAGGACATGGCGTTCGACTCCATCATCACCGCTGTACAGACGGGTAAGGTGGACCTCGTGATCTCGGGGCTCACCGTTACGGAGGATCGCCGCCGTCAGGTGGACTTCACACGCAGCTATTCCGGTGCCCGTCAGGTCATCATTGTGAAAAAAGGCTCTGCCATCAAGGGAGCTGAGGACCTGTTCAACGCAAGACTGGGCGTACAGCACGGATCTTCAGGCGACATTTATGTGACCGAGCACATTAAGGAACCGGAACGATTTACGAACGGAGCGCTGGCCGTCTCGGCCATGAATGCCGGCAAACTCGATGCCGTAATACTCGACAATGCCCCGGCCGAAAATCACGTTGCAGGCAGCCCTGAACTCACCATCCTGCCCACCGCTCTGGCAGAAGAAGAATATGCCATGGCCATTCGTAAGGGGAACAAAGAGCTGCTCGACATGCTCAACAGCTCACTCGATGCCATGGAGGCCGACGGTACTCTGCACGAGATTATCGAGCGCCACATGCGCGACAATAAGCCGGAGGAAGAGAAGCGCGCAGAAAGCATGCTCGGCCGCCTGGCGGATGACTTCCGCACCGATTTCATCAAGAACAATCGCTGGCACTATCTGGCGGACGGCTTTCTGGTCACCATCGAGATTGCTGCGGCGGCGGCTCTGGTAGGCATAGCGCTGGGCTTCCTCATAGCGGTCATCCGCAGCACCGCCGACCTCACGGGCAAGCTGCGCGTGCCCGACATGATATGCCGACTTTACCTCACTGTAGTGCGCGGCACTCCGGTCGTGGTACAGCTCCTCATCATCTACTTCGTCATTTTCGGCTCGGTTGATGTCAACAAAGTGCTGGTGGCCATCGTCGCCTTCGGTCTGAACTCCGCCGCCTACGTGGCTGAGATTATCCGCTCGGGCATCATGTCTGTAGACCGCGGGCAGATGGAAGCCGGGCGCAGTCTGGGACTGGGCTATGGCTGCACCATGCGCAATGTCATTCTGCCGCAAGCCTTCAAAAATGTTCTGCCGGCGCTGGGCAATGAATTCATCGTACTGCTGAAAGAGACGAGTATATGCGGTTACATCGCTCTGCAAGACCTGACAAAAGGCGGCGACATCATCCGCAGTCAAACATACGATGCCTTCCTGCCGCTCATAGCCGTAGCCCTTATTTACCTGAGCATGGTCATTCTGCTCAGCCACCTGCTCAAGAAACTCGAACTCCGTCTGAAGAAAAATGAACGATAAACCCATACTCGAAGTCCGCAATCTGGTAAAGAACTTCGGAGCCCTGAAGGTCATCCGCGGAGTGGATGTCGTTGTGAAAAAGGGCGAAGTGGTGTTCCTAGTCGGACCGTCCGGTGCCGGCAAAAGCACGGTGCTGCGCTGCATGAACTTCCTCGAGAGCCCCGACGGCGGACAAGTGCTCTTCCACGGCAAAGAACCCGGTCGCAGCGAAAAAGAGCTCAATATCTACCGCAGTCGAGTGGGGATGGTCTTCCAGCACTTCAACCTTTTTCCCCACCTCAACATCCTCGACAACATCACGCTCGCACCCATTAAGTGCGGTCTGATGAGCGCAGACGAGGCTCGCCGCACCGCTCACCAGTTGTTGGAGCGAATCGGTCTGGCAGACAAGGCCGCAGCCTACCCTGCCCAGCTCTCCGGCGGTCAGAAGCAGCGCGTAGCCATCGTACGAGCCCTCGCCATGAACCCCGAGGTACTGCTCTTCGACGAGCCCACTTCCGCTCTCGACCCCGAAATGGTCGGAGAAGTTCAGGCTCTCATGAGGGAACTGGCCCGCGACGGTATGACCATGATTGTCGTCTCACACGACATTGCCTTCGCCTGCGAACTGGCCGACCGCATCATTTTCCTGGCGGATGGCTATGTAGTGGAGGATGATACACCAACCGAGCTGCGCAACTCCGCGAATGACCGCATACGCGAGTTCCTCGCCCTACGCCACATGTAGTCGCTCCCTCCCCACCCCACAGCTTTCTTTCACCCCATCAAAAAGGCCGCTGTAAAAGCGGCCTTTTTTCGTGATAAACATCATCGCGAAAACATATCGCGCAGATCATTAAAGCTAAGAGTAGGCGGAGTGTCCAGATCATCGTCCTGCGCCGGCTGCGGTCGGCGACGATGCAGGGCGGCAAAACGTCCTGCCCCGACCGTAGATGCGTAGTTCCCCCCTTCATGCGGGGCAGGAACTTCATCTTCACGCTGAACCATATCGGGCATGAGCTCCGGTTGGTGCATGGCAGGCTGACGATTGAAAGAAGGAACGGCATCCTCAACAGGTGCCACGTGCTCCTCCTCTTCATCGACATAGTACTCCTCCTCAACCTCTTCGCTGAAGAGCGGCTGTTCATCCGCCGGCAATTCATAGCCGGGCTCCTCCTGCCCGATGGAGCTCACCGGTACTTCCTCCGGCTCCTCCTCGAAGAGCTCATCAGCGGGCTTCTCCTCAAACTCCTGCGCCTCTTCCTCAATCGCAGGCTGCTCCTCGGGCTCCGGTTCAGGCATATTTTCCAGCGCGAACTTAAACTCCGCAGCATTGATAGAGGCGATAAGGGTCACTCTGATTTCATCGCCGAGGTGAGGCTTAACCGTGGTACCGAAGAAGATGTTGACCTCTTCGTCGGCCAGTGCCGTACGCACGGTCTCCATCGCCGTCTTGATTTCGGTAATGGACATGCTGTCGCCACCGGCAATGTGGACCACTACCGTACGAGCAAACTTCAAAGCTCCGTGATAAGCCACCAAGGGCGACTCCAGTGCAGCGCGAGCAGCCGCGACGGCACGCTCGGGGCCATAGCCGCTACCGCTACCGAAGATGCAGCGACTGTCCTGATTTTCCAGCGCCACGGCCAATTCGTCGAGCCCGAGGTTGATGAAGCCGGGAGATGAGGCCAACATGGGTACCGAAGCCGTGGCACGGGCCAACATGCGGTCTACTTCCTCAAACACGGCGCGCGCGCCGGGACGATTGCGGAAGAGCTCCTCCATGTAATCATTCTCGAAGCAGAATACAATATCACTCAGACGAGCCACCTCTTCCAGAGCACCTTCCGCCTGCTCACGACGACGCTTGCCTTCGAAGGCGAAGGGCATGACCAAGACCGACACCAGAAACAAGCCGGCCTCACGAGCCATGCGGGCCAGCACCGGTGCAGCGCCCGAACCTGTACCGCCGCCCAAACCGGCCACCAGTACCAGCAAGCGGGCACCCTCAAACATCTTTTCAATCTCAGCGCGGCTCTCATGAGTAGCCTGACTGCCCACGGAGGGGTCGCCGCCGGAACCAAGGCCATGATTGAGACCGCCACCTAATTGCACGAACTCCACATTGCTGCCGCAGGAGCGACCCACGCGCTCATCAAGCGAAAGGGTATACAGGCGCACATTGTTCGCACTCGAACCCGCAAAGCACTGCAAAATATTGGCACCGGCACCGCCAATGCCCACAATCGCTATGCCGTCTTCCTTCTGCGGTATCGTCTGGTAAGGGAGCATATCTGTAAAAAGCTGAAAAGTTATGATAATCAATACCGCGCACTATCAGTAGCGACGACGGCGGAACATGCTGAGCAATTTCTTAATGAACCCGGGCGAGGCCGTCGTATAAGCATCATCATCATAGCGCTGAGCAAAGCGAATAAGCCCGATGGCCGTGCAATAACGCGGGTCGGCAAGGTAAGAGTAGTTCTGTCCTTCCGCAACAGGAGCCGGCTGGTGCACCGGTACGCCGTAAATGTGATGAGCCAAAGAATCGAGCCCGCGCATGAGACTGGTACCGCCGGAGAGGTACACGCTCATGCCGCTCTGCTTCCAGACTTCCTCAGGCACCCGTTTGCCCACTCGCACCAGAATATCAGCCAATCGGTCGCGAATAATACGGTTCAAATCACCTCTGGGAATAGAAACATCGTGCATGCCCAACTCGCTCTTGTACTGAGCCATGGAGCGGTCATCGACATTGCCGAAGGCATTGCCCTCGGTGCACTTGAGCACCTCGGCAGCCTTGTTGCTCACGCGCTGCTCAGTCAGTTTGACGATATCGCTGTTGATGGTGTTGCCGCCGGCAGGTATGCAACCACTGGCCACCACATCACCACCGCTGTAACAAATGAAATCCGACGTGCCGCCACCGATGTCAATCAAAAGTGCGCCTGCCTCTTTCTGCTGACGATTAAGCACCATCTGAGCCGTTGCCAGAGGAGCAAAAACAAGGTCCTCTACCTCAAGCGGCACCTGACGTACACAAAGCAGGGAGTTTTGCAGACGGGTACGAATGCCGTGCATGACGTGGCAGTTGACATCCAACGTACGGCCGGTCAATCCCACCGGATGACGGGAGGCCTCGCGATTGTCAATGGAGAAATTGCCCAACTCACGATTGATGGCAAAGCGGTCGGAAGGAATTTCAGCTTTCTCGGCCTTTTCCTTGGCCTTCTGCACATGTTCATCTTCGATGATGTACTCATCATCCGGCAGACGGTATGAGCCCAGATAATTTTCACCGGTAATGTGATCTCCCGTCACGGAAAGGAAGACATTGAGGATGTCGACCTCAGCATGGTCCTGAGCGATTTGCCAGGCATCGCACACACACTGGCGCGCCATACTCTGGTCCACAATCTCACCCTTGCGCACCCCGGCGCTGGGTACCTCACCCACACCGATGATGGTTGCAGTTGCATCCGGGCGGATTTCACCCACCACCATGCAGGTCTTGGATGTGCCGATTTCGAGACCGACGAGAATTTTTGACTGTGCCATATTGTGACAGAGAGTTACGAAAGTGAAAAAATTGTTGGTAAATGTTCCTTACGGTATTGTAGCAGATAAAGGCTCAGGCTGCGCGATAAATACGCGTCATATTAACGATATTGTGCACACTGTTGCTCGGTGGGCATGATAGCCGGTCGCAGGGTCACGCGCTCCTCCTCATATTCCTCGGACGGCACGAAAAGGAAACCGGGTTTGGCATTGCGCAGTTCAAAGGATGTAGGACGGAACACAGGCAAAATCTGATTGGTACTCGGATCATAAGCCTTGGTACCGGTGTAGCTGCCCTTCACGATGTACTCAGCATTATTATCCGTTCCATAGACGGCACCGGCAGCAGGCGGCTCTATGCCGCGGTCGGGCGTGCGGCACAGGCTCTCATCCATCATCACCAGACCTGCCGTGCGCCAACTCTTGCCGGGCTCGCGCATGTACCCCCAAAAGCGGGTATACGGCACATAATAACGACGACCGACAAAATAATCGCCGGGAGCCTCAGTCGCAATCTCCGCCTCGCGCACTCGAAGTGCCTCACAGTCAGACTGTAACTGACTGCACTGGCAAAGCAACAGACAAAGCGTGGTAATGGTAAGTGATTTCCTGAACATGAACGACTTATTTCTACTCTATCCGCGCCCGCTCGTCAAGAACTTTTCGCGCCTGTACCATCTCGCAGCGGAACATTCATCTTGACGGGTTTGCAGAGGCGGAACAGGACGAGGCTGATTACTCGTTCTCCGTCACGGACAATTCCTGCTCTCCCCAACCATAACGCTCGGCAAAGTTGAAAAAATCCGTCAGGAGCAAGGAAAATAACAAGCGCTGACGGGATGAAGTTGCAACGGCAAGTGCCTGCTGCATGAGCGGCTCACGGGCAAGAGAGTGTACGTGCCGCTCAGCTAAATCCGGTATGCGGCGCAGGAGTGCACGGAACAAGCCGGCGACATTACGATTCATGGGTGCGGAAAATCCCGATAAATAGCTCCCTATGGCAAAACGAACACTGACATTCTCTCCTATATGATGGCGTGCATAATGTACTGACATGCCATCATTATAATTTTACTGCTGAAATGCCGTAAAGAAAAAACATGACTTCGCTTCGGCTGTACCGCAAACATACCCGCACCCGTTGCCCGCACCGACCTCAACATTTAATGAGCAACAAAAACCCCGGTAGCCGCTCAGCCACCGGGTTATTTTATTCACTTACGACATCTCTGACGGGGTGGACGCTGCTGCAACAGGGCCTCAAAAGCGGCCTGCTGCCGTGCCTTACGGCGCGAGGAAGAGATGACATTCATAATGATGATGAGAATCACAAAACCGGCGCCCAGCAAAATCCATTTTGTCGTTTCGCTGTTAACATCCAGCCCAATGACCTCGAGCAGATTGTTTTTATTATTCTTAATGACAACAGTCTCCGTCTCATCAGCAAAAATATCATCCGGCTCCGGCGCAGGTGCAGGCGCCGGACGGGGTACTGCTGAGGGGGTATGCTTAGGCTCAGGTTGAGCGACAGGCTTGCGGGGCTTGCCGGCAACTTCGATTTTCTGACGACGACGCTCATCATCCCACAATTGCTTGAAAGCTCCCGAGCCGGCAGCCTTACCCATAGCGGTATGTCCCTGAGTCTCGGTGGCATTGCTCAACTTCATGCGGTCTTTGTTCGGCCTTTGCGCAAACCAACACAAGCGTTCACACTCATCCGCCCCGCCTTCCCAGAAAAGCATGGCTCCATCATTCAGGCGCATGAGTCGACAATCACCTATGCCGATTTTAGAAGTCGAACCGCTCTTTATTCTCGTCCAGGCAACACCATCGCGATTTCCTTCCGTCAGGATTTTCACATCGGCGAGAGCCTCCATCTTTGCCGCTGCAGAATCATAATCCACAAAAATACACACCGGCTTATCCGTACGGATATCAAAGTCGATGATGATGCTCTTATTGCCGGACTGCCAGGTACGACGAACGGTACTGTCCTCCAACACGCGGAAATCATAATCCTTCGAGAAGTTCCTGTCGGCATAGCTACGGGTAAAGGGCATTTTAATTTCACTCATTTCCAATGCCTGCACTCCCGCCATCGACATAACAACCGCCGCACAGCTCATTATCAAACCTGATATTAAGTTCATTTTCATTATCTTCACAGGGTAAAATTTTTCGCTTTATCGATGTAGGTCGGCCATTATTATAGCATATAGATGACATCTTCTCAAGGGAAATCGGTACATTGCCTCAAAAATAGCTTGACAACAAGCCCTCCCGCCCTCATAATCTCGCCACGACCTATCTGAAAGGAGAGATGGCTGAGTTGGTCTAAGGCACTCGACTCGAAATCGAGCGTGGCAGAGATGTCACCGTGGGTTCGAATCCCACTCTCTCCGCTCAACTTCATGAAAACCCGCCGGAATATCATTTCGGCGGGATTTTTGTTGCCACACAAATCCGAAAAAGCATATTTTCGTAACATTTTCCAACAAAAAATGTACTGTTTTGATTGACAATAAAGAGTTTCGTGGTACCATTGCCGCCATGTCCACTCTGACTTCATCCACCGGGCGTGTGCAATGGATTGACTTCTGCCGCATCTATGTAGCATTTTGCGTGATAGTGCGCCATTGTGACCGCTATACGGAAAGTCCGGCCTTTTTTACCGATCTTTTCACCTACCGCAGCCTGATATACTTCTTCTTTTTCTTCAGTGCCTATTTCACCCACAAGGCAACAGAGGGTCAATGGCTGGACTGGAAGCGCACCCGCCGTCTGTTGTGGCCCTACCTGTTCTGGGCCTTCCTTGCCGTTGTAACAATGACTCCCCTTCTCTACTGGGATAAAGTATGTGCCGGAGATTGGAGCTGGGTACATTTCCACATGGTGGTCCGCGAAATGGGGCTGATTGACTGGAAGTACTGGAGCCTGAGCAATGTACCGCTGTGGTTCATGCGCACGCTGATGATTCTTGCGCTCTTCTGCCCGCTGCTGCAACGTTTACCGATGAAGGCGCTGCTGGGGCTGGTACTCTTCAGCTTTGCCGCCAGCGATGTGCTGTGCTTTGCCGACACAGAGACAGCCTCTAAGTTCAACCGCGCCGGAGTGGAGTGGATTCCCTTCCGTTTGTACGAAAGTGTGCTGGCCTTCGGGTTCTTCGGGGCGGGTGTTCTGGTGCGCCGTTATTTCAGCATGCAGCAACTCACCGACTTCATGCGCAGCTATGCCTGGTTGCCCATTCTGGGCTCGCTCATTCTGCTGCCGGCCGTCTATTACTGGAAGTTCAATCCTCCCATCATGAGCAGCGCGCTCGTGCTGCTGGGTGTGACCACAACCATGAGCATCGGTTGCCTGTGTGAGCAGTACCTTCCGCGCTTCTGCTCCTTCGTGGCCAAAGCCGGTCCGGCAGCTTTCTTCGTCTACGTCACGCATTATCCGCTGCTGAAGTGCATCAAGTTCTTCTGTGCCGGCGGCTACCGCGCTGACCTGACACTCGCGCAAGCCTCGTGGGCTCCCTTTGCCATTTTAGCCACAAGTCTGAGTGCCTACTGGCTGCTCAAGCGTTTTATCCCGGGCTTCATGCGCCTTTTCGGCATGACAAAGTAAAATATATCACATAAAAAAAAGTTTAAACTGACATATGACTACGCTTAAAATGTATTCATACTCACTTTTAAGCGTAGCCTTATGGGTTATTTCAATATATCTTCCTTTTGTATATTTCTCTCCCAGAGGTCATCTTCTCGGAGAATGTATCATATACGCATTTATATGTTGCGGCATTCTCATTTCTTCCTTTTTGATGGCATTGGGTTACAAGCTGTTTTCTCTCATAAAAAAGATATCTCCTTTGAAGAGAGATATCATATTCATTCTTTGCATATCGTACTTATATCTGCCGATTTCGATATTTACAATGTATCAGGAAGGGATGGTTCCTTCGATATTTTCAGTGGAAATGGTGCACCTTTTATTTAATATCAAACTTTATCTTTTGGGAATTGCCGTCATTCCGGCTCCTTTTCTCTTCGTTTGTTTACTGCGCCGTACCGGAACATGACATCACGATAGAATACATGCTTTTTCATCTCCAAAAAAAAATCACATACTGTTTTTTTCCTTGCAGTCCGGCAGATTAAAAGCTAGACTTTAGCAACCCCTCGAACGGGGATCAATTTTATGAAAGCAAAAATCATTGTAAACACCGCTCTGTCAGTGCTAGCCATTGCCGGCGCGACCTATCTCGTTAAGCCCACACTCTTCGAGAATATTCTTTTCGAGGGTTCGGGCGGAGATAACATGAGCGACAGCCTCAAGCTGCCTTCCGCCGGTTCAACCGGTGTGGCAAGCCTCATCAAAGGTAGTGACTGGGCCGACTGCGCTGCTGTACGCAGCAAGGTAGCCGAAGAAATCAGCCGCAAAACCGAGGGAATGAACGCCGAGCAGATAGTCGAGTTCGGCAAGGACCCCGAAAATCGCCTTCTGCTGGCCCAGTGGGTCGTAGCGGATGCCGAACTGCGCAGCATGGAAGAAGTCACCAAATCAACGACCGAGCGCAGTAAAGAAATCGAAAAGCTCACCAAAGAGATCGAAGAAGAAAAAGCCTCCTATCCCAAGGGTGTTGAGCTACCGGCAGCTACTGCCTGGAACCTGAAAAAAAAGGAAGAAAAACTGGCTCGCTTGCAACAAGAGCAGCAGAGTGCTCACCTGATGAGCGAAAATGTTACCGCCGAGGGCGGAAGTGCCCTCCTGGACAAGCTGAGCAGCGACCCGAACTGGTTAGAACTACTTGCCTTCAGCGGCGAATGCGTGCGCCCGGGTATGGCCGTCTCCATCCTGCAAAAAATCGCCGCCAAGCATCCCGACATGACGGGTAATTTCATGGTGCGCGATATCGCTACGGCTACTGCACTCGAATATGCCAAGTCTAACTGGAACCAGCAAGATGCCGTCGATCGTGCTGACTTCTACATCAATGCATGGAAATCCAACCGACTCAACACCATTTTCGACTCCCTCCCCATGTGGCAGCGACGCATGGTGTGCGGCTGCAAGGGTGACAACGACTACGGCTCACTCGCCAGCCTGAAATGGTCGCTCGATAATGTTCACATCCCCGGCGACCAATACACCGGTGCCTGCTGGCGCGCCGACTACCGCCTCAACAACATTTACGGCGACTCCATCCACGGTCCTTTGTACTACGCTCCCTTTGAAAGTGCTCTGGGCAACAATCGCTCTGCCATGACCTACTACGTCGGCGGTGTGTGCGGCAGTCTGTCCCACTTCGGTGCCTTTGCCGCTCTGGCTAACGGCGTGCCTGCCATGACTTCAGGTGAACCCGGTCACTGCTCCTACATCGTCCTGACAAACAACAAGTGGACCCCGGCCTACTCTCTGGACTGGCGACGCGGTCTGCACTGGCAGGTATTCCGCGATGTACACTCATTCTCCTCTCTGCACGCCGCCACAGAGCTGTACTCCCCGGAACAAAAAGATATAACCGACCGCTCCAACGCTCTGCGCGTAATCGCCGGTGTACAAGCCGGAAAGGGTAATCTCAACCGGGCGACCGAGACCTACTGCCAAGCCGTCACCACTCAACCCCTCAACTGGATGGCCTGGCGTGAATGGAAAGAAGCCCTCCTCAACAACCCCTCCACAACCGCTGACGATTGGGACAAACTTAACGACACGCTCTGCACCAAGCTCGTGCCCATCTACCCCGAAATGGCAGCCGAACACATGATGAAGGGTGTACTCGCCGGCATGGCCGATGCCATGAAACAGTCCCCCGAGCGCCTGCGCAATGCCTGCCTCAAGTTCTGGAAGAACATTGCCGTTACAGGCCCGGATCGCTGGCCTGTGGAAGAACTGGCCAACAAGCAGCTCGATGTTCAGGGGATTTCCCATAAGAACATCGACCCCCTCTGCTCTTACTTCGGTGACGTGCTCAACATTCTCATCACCAACAGCGAGTATGCCCCCATCATTCTCGGCTGGGGCAATGAGCTCAACGGCAAACTCGATGAAACAGGCCGTAACAAGCTCATGGCCTCCATCATCAGCTCACTCGGCACCACCGGCTCCATGAGCAAGGAAGAGCGCATTAAGCTACTCTCTCCCGCTGTTCTCGCCGCCGAGGCCAATCGCGATATGTCCGCCTTCCGGGCACTGGGCAATATGATTCGCGAAATGGGCTACAAAAACCCGGACATCAAGATGCCTAAGTTCGAGCCCTTCCCCGGCAAACTCGCCTCCGAAGGCGGCCTTGTGTGGGCCAATACAACCTCCAAGTGGGACAAACCCTACGAGCATGCCGGCCTACTGACCCCCGAGGGTGGTTCCTTCCATACCTCTAAAGATAAGGATCCCTCCCTCACCGTTCAACTGCCCCGTCAGGTCTATGTCACAGGCGTAGTCATCGTCTGCAACCCCGGCCAAAATCTCCACCGCTGCAACAACATGAAGATTCAGGTTTCGGAAAACGGTACCGACTGGACCGATGTACAGCAACTCGGCCCCTGCAAACAGCGCGTCATGCGTGCTGACCTCGGCAGCAAACTTCCCCTCGCCAAGTATGTACGCATCATCCGCACCGGCGGCCCCGACTTCTTCCACCTCAACGCCGTCTACGTCTACGGTAACCAGGCAGCCTAATCACACTTCACCATTCATTTACCATGAAGAAAAACATCATTTTTTGGGTACTGGTATTCAGTGCAATCGCCGGTGGTTACCTGATGACCGCTCCCTCCTACCGCGAAGCCGACACCATGGAGCAGGCCAAAGAAATCGTCAATGACGACGGCTACGCCATCTTTGTGTACGCCGATGGCTGGGACAAGTACAGCAAACCCACCGTTAAGCGCATGCTCAACAGCCTTGCCGTAGGTCGCGCCCTGGGCAGTACAGTCGTCATGCAGGCCGGCATACCCGATGTCTCGACAAAAGAAATCCAAGAGGCTCGCAAGGTGCGCTACGACGGACTGGAAATTCCCACCCCCGACAGCTACCCCGCCATTCACTTCTACAACAAAGGTGGCAAGCTGCAAGGCACTGTCACCATCATGTATGATGAGTGCAACAAGCCCGACATCGTGGCAGAAAAAATCCTGACCATACGCCGTGCCATTCAGCAGCGCAAAACATTGTTGACCCGCGCCGAACAAGCACAGAAAAAACTGACGGAGCTCCAGGCTCAGATTGAGGCTGCCCGCAAGGACTCCCTCGATAGTCAAGGGCAGGCTACAGCCACCCCCGAAACTCAGACCAACAAAAAGCTGACTGAGCTTCAGGCTCAGATTGAGGCTACCCGCAAGGACTGCCTCGATATTCTGGGGCAGGCCGCAGCCATCCCCGGAATTCGCCGCATGGAGGAAATCAGCAAGCAGATTAAAAACCTCGACCCCGAAGACAAGAGCGGCATGATGGCCATTGCCACGCTCAACCTGCCCCACAAGGCCATCGCTACGGCCGGCACCAAAGATTGGAAGGCCACCTTGGCTGAAATTAAGGGTATGATGGACAATCCCCTGCTGACCACCGAGCACCGCCAACAGCTCTACTGCATCAGCATCGGTCTGTTGCACCGCCATGGCGGTCCCCAACATCAGGCTGAACTCAAGGAGATGATTAACAAGCTGCGCGCGCTCGACCCCGACAGTCTGCTGGGTAAATCCGCTGTAGATGCCGCCCGCCTGTGGATAAGCGAGCTGAATATCATCGAAGGATGGAGCCCCAAGTGCCTGCCGACTGACAAAACCCCGGTGGAACTCAGCGGCAGCCTACCCATCAAGGAATCCGGCACCTACGAAGTTCTCTTCGCCTACAAGAGCGGCACGGAGGCCCTGCGCATAGCTGCTGTTGAACTCTACGACGGTGACAAAAAAATCGCCGAAGATCGCCACAACGGCTCCACCGGCCACAAGAACAACAACAATGTATACTCATTGAATGTTCCGCAAACCGTGGCAAACCCGCGCCTCTTCATCACCTTCGACATGGGTGAGAAGCGCGACTCCTACGGCAAGATTACCATCACCAAAAAGTAATCACCCCATCATTTCCCACCCCCTCACCGTGCCGACCGGCATCGTGAGGGGGTTTTTGCTTGCTTGGTGACAAACAGAATGGTAGACTGAAAACATCTCAACGATGTGACCTTATCAGGCATGAAAAAATCAAGCTCTCTCATCATCATCGGCTCAGTAATCCTACTTGCAACAGGCACCATCGTCGGCCTGAAGTGGGCCGGAGCTCAGCGCAACACACCCCCCGCCCCGCAGGCACACGCCGCGGAACCGAAGAAAAAGAGCATTCAAGAACAAAGGGACGAGCTACACCATCACATCCGAACTGCCGACAACAATCCGCAGGAACTCTACCGGCTCAACTGCCTTCTGGCGGAACTACTCCGCCGGAACGGCACCACAGCGGACCGTCACGCACTTCTGACAGCACTGCATGCTGCTGACAAATACTCCCCCGACGGCAAAGCCCTGCCCCGCGAACTCAACATCGTGGAAGGCTGGTGCTCCGAGGTCATCACCCAAAGCCATGTTCCGCTTGAAGTAACCGGCAAACTACCCATCAACTCCCCCGGTAAGTACGAAGTCATCTTCTCCTACAAAGGCGGCAGTGAGGGCGGCAATTTCGAAGCCGTGGAACTTTACGACGGCGACAGAAAAATTGCCGAAGACCGCCATGAAGGCTTCGCCGGATTTCAGCGCAATAAAAACACCTACCACCTCAACGTTCCCTCAGAAGTAAAGCAGCCCCGCCTCTTCATCACCTTCGACATGCCCCAAAAGCACAACTCGCAAGGTGAAATTGCCATCATCAAAAATGAACTCAGCCTTGCAAACGGCTGGAGCCCTTCCGTCCTCCCTCTGACCGACAACCCCACCGAACTACTCGGGCCCATCCCCATCACCGATCCCGGACATTATAACATTCAGTTCAATTACATCCGCGGTAACGACGGCTGCATCATCCGTTCCGTCAAACTCTACGACGGTGACAAAAAAATTGCCGAAGACCACCATGAAGGCTTCGCCGGAACTCAACACAGAAAAAACACCTACCACCTGCACGTCCGTACCCCCCTCAAAGAGCCGAAACTCTTTATCTCCTTCGACATGCAGAAACAACGCAACTCCTACGGCAGCATAAGCGTAAGTAAAAACGAACTCAGTCTGCAATGGGGATGGTGCCCCCGAGTACTTCCGAGCAACTACGTCGCGAAAGAGCTCCATGGCCCCCTGCCCATCTCCCGCCCGGGAACATACGAACTCACCTTCACCTACACCTCGGGAAATCATGCCTTGCGCGTGCTCGCCGTCGAACTCTACGACGGCCAACAAATCGTCGCCCAGGATTTCCACGCAGGTCAAACCGGCCACAAGCACCTCAACAACAGCTATCGCCTCAAAGTTCACCGCCCCGTCAAAGAGCCCCGCATCTTCGTCACCTTCGATATGACTGAAGAAAACGACTCCTACGGCAACATCAGCCTGCGCGCCCTCTAACCCCACTCACTCATCCTATGTTCACCAAGCCGCCACATGTCGCCCCTGCCGTCATTCGGTGGCTCATTATCGGTGCTGTAACAGCGCTTGTACTGCTCTACCTGCACGCCTACTACCCGCGCCCCTACGCTCCCATACAGCCCGTACCCTTCAGTCACGCCACCCACACCGCTACCGACAAGGCAGCCATGGACTGCCGTTCCTGCCACGCCGCCGCCACTCATGCCACAGGAGCCGGCCTGCCCTCAGCCACGAGTTGCCTGGACTGCCATCGGCACCTGCTTGCTGACGATGAGCGCCTGCTGCCGCTGCATGCGGCCGCCCATCCCGACCACCCGGCCTACACCGGAGAACCGCTGCGGTGGGTTCGCAAGGCGGCTCTGCCGGAGGGCATCTTCTTCCATCACGGTCAGCACAGCGCCAAAGGTCACAGTTGTGAAGAATGTCATCCCGACCCCGACCGACAGGCACCGCACAGCATGCGCAATTGCCTGGACTGCCACCGCAAACAGGAAGTACCCACCAACTGCGACCGCTGCCATCATTGAGCACGCCGTGACCTCATCGCAGCCACCAAGCGATAGCAGAAGGGAATGAACAGCACCCCCACGAAGGCCGCCGCACACATCCCGCCGATTACCGTCACACCGATGGAACGTCGCGCCTCTGCTCCCGGTCCCGTCGCCACAGCCAGCGGCACACAGCCCAGAATAAAAGCTAAACTGGTCATCAGAATAGGCCGTAGGCGCACACTTGCCCCGGCCAAAGTGGCACGCAGCAAGGGCATGCCCTCCCGCAACCTGTCCTGAGCAAACTCCACCACAAGAATGGCATTCTTTGCCGCCAGCCCGATGAGCATGATAAGACCAATCTCCGCATAGAGGTCCAACTGCTGCCCCGTGACCCACAGCGTAAGAAAAGCCCCGAGCAAGGCCACAGGCACGGACATCACAATCGAGAGCGGCAGCAACCAGCTCTCGTAAAGTGCCGCCAGCAGCAGATAAGCAAAAATACCCGATATGGCAAATATCCCCGCCATACTCATCCCCTCCGCGGCTTTCTTCTGCTGGTAGCTCATACCGGAATAAGAATAGCCCATATCTTCCGGCATATTACGGGCAAAGCACTCCTCCAGCGAGCTCATCACCTGAGCCGCCGTATACCCCGGAGCAGCACTCACATTGAGCATGGCCGCTCCGTACATATTCTGTCGCATGATATACTCCGGCCCGTAGGTAAAACGCAGGTCCACCAGAGCATCCAGCGGCACCTCGGTTCCGCCTGCTCCGGGCAGGTAAAATTCGCGCAACTCATCTATCCGCATGCGCGCCGCAGACTCCGCCTGCATATAAACCGGGTACTGATAACCGTAAAGATTGAAATAATTGATGAATGAACTTCCCAGGAAAGTCTGCAATGTACCGTAGGCTGCCGATGGGTTCACCCCCTGAGTGAGAGCCTTCTGCATGTTAAAAGTCAGGAAATACTGCGGGGTGTCGGCTGCAAGAAAACTCTGAGCCGTCGCAATCTCGGGATAGGCCTCCAGCGCCCGCAAAAAAATCTCCACCTGCCCGGCAAGGTACTCCGAACCGCGCCCGGCACGATCTTCCACCATGAAGGTGACATCCGACGTTGCCCCTACCCCCGGAATAGGCGGCGGCATGATGACAGTCCCTATCCCGCCCGAGGCGATGTCGCGGAGCTGCCTGCTCAGCTCAGCAGCAATCGCCGCAGCGCTCTGTGACTTTGCCGAGCGCTGAGCCCAAGGCTGTAAAGTCATAAAGTAAAAGGCATTGTTAGGGCTCTGCACACCGGTAAGCAGGTTAAAACCGTTGACAATCACCACCCCTTTAACCGCCTCGTGCCGCAGCAGCAACTTCACGACCTCATCCGTACTCTTCTCCGTCACCTCCAATGAACTGCCGGCCGGGAGCTGCAATAAACCATAAAGATAACCCTCATCCTCCCCGGGCAGAAACCCGCCCGGCACCCGCTGCGACAGGGGCCACAGACACAGCACCGCCGACACAAGCAACAAAGCGGCAAGCCATCCGCAACGAATCATCTTCCCTGCCACCCGTACATAACGGCTGCGCGAGTTCTCCACAAGCCTATTGAATATCCTCCCCAGCAAACCATGCCCCCCTTTCTCCCGTCTCAACAGGAGCACACAAAGCGCCGGACTGAGACTCAGCGCACAAAATGCCGAAAGAAGAATCGACACGCCGATTGTCACGGCAAACTGAGCAAAGAGCCGTCCCGTTATCCCCGGCAGCAACATGCAGGGAAAGAATACCGCTGCCAGCACCAGTGCCGTTGTCATCACCGGGCCTGCCACCTCGTGCATGGCTTTCAGCGTCGCTTCGTGCGGTGAAAGCCCCGCCGCCAACTGCGCCTCAACGGCCTCCACCACCACAATCGCATCGTCCACCACCAGACCGATAGCCAGCACCAGCCCCATCAGACAAATGGTGTTGATTTCCATCCCGAAAAACGGGAAAAAAACAAAAGTACCCACCACACTCACCGGAACCGCCGTCAGCGGAATAAGAGTAGCCCGCCAACCTTGCAGGAAAACGTAGACCACCAGCGCCACCAACAACAGCGCCAAGCCCAGCGTGTAAACAATCTCCTCAATCCCCAGCCGCACGCTCTCCGTTGTATTGAGCACCTGCTCCAACTCCAAGCCGGGAGCTAAGTTCAGCCCGGACAAGGTCGACTCCACTGCCCGGACAGTCTGCAAGGCATTGCTGCCCGGGCTCTGCGATATCGCCACAATAGCACAGGCTCCCCCATTATAGGACGAGCTCATGTTGTATGTCTCGCAACCCAACTCCACACGTGCCACATCGCGCAAGCGAACCACCCCCGTCTCATCAGCCCGCAAAATAATATTGCCGAACTCCTCCACCGACTTCAGGCGCCCCTTCGTGCGCACGGTATAAGTCGTCTTTTGCCCCGGCAGGGCCGGTGCGGCCCCCACCTTACCGACGGGATGGACAGCATTCTGCTCGGCCACAGCGGACTGCACCTGCTGCACCGTAAGACCCAGAGCAGCGAGCCGCTGCGGTCGCAACCATATCCGCATAGCGTACTCCCCTGCCCCGAATACCTGTACATTACCCACCCCCGGTGTACGCAACAACGGATTGACAAAATTGATATAAGCATAATTACTCAACCACTCCGCCCCATACTCCCCCTCCGGCGCCCGCAACACATAGAGCAACATCGGCGGTCCGCTCAAAGTCCGCATACTCACCCCCGTCTGCTGCACCTCCGATGGCAGTTGTGCCGTGCTCTGTGCATAGCGTAAGTAGGCCAGCACCTGGTCCATATCCGCCCCGCTGCCGATATCGAAGAGAACCGACAGGCTCATCGCCCCCTCATTCGTACTCGTGCTCGTCATGTACTCCATACCCGGCACACCGCTCATCTGCTGCTCAATCGGCGCTGCAACCGAATCCGCCACCGTCTCGCAATCCGCACCGGGATAAGTCGCCGTCAGGCTCACCTCCGGCGGTACAATATCCGGGTACTGCGCCACCGGAAGGCTCCATATCGATATCAAACCGCCCAGCACCACCATCAGCGCCACGCAAATCGCCACCACCGGCCGACGTATGAAAAAACTGTACATATCTCCCCTGATGACCTCATTCTCCCCCACCACGTTTAATATCATTTAAATCCGGCACAACCACCGCAGCCACACCGAACAAAGTGTAACGAAATCGCCGTATGTCACACTTTACGCTTGCAACTTCATAAGCTCACTCTATACTCCCAGCAGGGTGACCAGTTTCATGGATAACGGCACTGCTTCTCTCTCAATGTATGCAGCGTGCCCACCCAACAAGCACACATCAAACAAATAACAGCGGCAATCAGCAGCTGCTCCTCTCCGCGAGTGAACACAGGGAGCTTAGGACTGACAGCGCTGATGACCGCACCTTAACAAGTACATACAACAATGGCTGAACATCACACGCAAGGCAGACAAGGTCAGGGTTCCCGTCGCCGTCGCAATAATTACCAGGGTCGCCATCGCCGCCAGCGCATGCCCCGCCCTGAATCCATGCCCGCCCGCAAACCCTCGCTGCTCCAACGTATTCTCGGTTTCTTCGGCTTCGGCAAAAAGAAGAAAGAAGAAGTACCCGTCAAACGCGAGAAAAAAAACCGCAACAATCCGCCGCAGAAAGTGCGCGTGGCCAAGACAAACCACAGCGGGGGCAATCCCGCAGCCGGTAACAAAGGTCGCCGCCGTGCCACATCCACCCCTCCCACCCGCAATGCCCGTCTCTACGTCGGCAACCTGTCCTACGAGGCCACGGAAAGCGAGCTGGAAGATCTCTTCAAGGGGTTCGGCAATGTGCGCAGCGTGGAAATTATCTACAATCCCCGCACCTACAAGAGCAAGGGCTACGCCTTTGTGGAAATGTACCAGCTTGATGATGCCCGCAAGGCCGCCGAAGTGCTCCACGGACAACCCTTCATGGGTCGCGAGCTGATGGTCAGCGCCGCCAGCGAGCGCCCCGAAACTCAGGAGAAATCCGACAAGCCCACCGAGGCTCCCGCACCCGAGAACGAGGCTGAACCGGCTGAGCCGACTGCCCCCGAAGAGCAGGCTTGAGCCACTGCCCTACTCGTAGCTTTTCCCGCCCGGTACCACACAGTACCGGGCTTTTTTATCCCCCCTGCAAGCGCAACTTTGTCATCCATAACAGCTCATTTAGAATCCGTGCGGCATTTTTCACTCGCCAACCCGCGATATTTGTGCTAGTATGCGAGCGTAAACAACATTTTCGCCATGCTGAAGTTCATGCATCTGATTGCCTTGGTATGCCTGGGTGCCTTTGTCAGTACAGCCTCCGCGCAGGAGACTGCTACTCAAAGAGATATTCTTCCCACACACGCTCCTCTGCCGACCGAGCCTGCAGCCGTAGGGCCGACTGCTCCTGCACCTGCCGAAACACACGTCAAATCAGAAGATGAACTCAAAGAAGAACTCATAGCCGGTGCCACCCACCTCACCGACAAAGCCAAACACGCCCTGCGTACTGCGGCCAAAGACATGAGCTTCAAGTTCCTTAAAGGCTACATGAGCGAACCCGGCCACCATGCCTACGACGGCCACAGCGCTCTGGAGCACGCCAAGATGAAGGCCCGCTTCCTCCCCCCCTCAAACGGCATGCCCTGCCCCGACTGCGGCAAAACCGTATGGAACCGCCACAAAGACGAAATCCCGGCCTGGACCTGCCACTACACAGGCGACAAGGAGCAGTACAGCCGCTTCCCCATTCCGTTAAGCATCTATACCTCCGAAGAAACCGGCATGGGACTGTGGGAGAAGCTCTGCCACCGTGTGGAGATTGACGGCTTTAACCTGGCTGCGACCATTATCTTCCTGTGCGCCATTCTGCACACCTTCCTCGCTCCCAAGTTCCAGGCACTGGCCCACAAACTCGAGCACGACCATAAGCAGAAACTCAAGCAGGAGAAGTTCCGCATTCTCCACCCGGAGCAACGCGTGCCGGTGTCTTTCGCCTCGACCCTCTGCCACTTCCTGGGTGAAGTGGAAGTAGTGTTCGGTCTGTGGATTATCCCCTTTGCGCTGGTATGCCAATCCTACTACTCGATGGAGGACTTCCTGCTCTACATTGACCACGACACCAGCTTTACCGAGCCGCTCTTCGTAGCCGTGGTGATGGTCATCGCCTCCTCGCGCCCGATTTACCGTCTGGCAGAGAACACGCTGAAGTTCGGAGCCTCTCTGGGCAAAGGAACTCCGGTCGCCTGGTGGCTCTCCGTGCTCAGCATTGCCCCGTTGCTGGGCTCCTTCATCACCGAGCCGGCAGCCATGACCCTTGCGGCCATCCTGTTGGGCAAGAAGTTCTACCAGCTCAAACCCTCCGAAGCGCTCAAATATGCCACCATCGCCCTGCTCTTCGTCAACGTCTCGGTCGGCGGCACCCTCACTCACTTTGCGGCACCTCCCATTGTGATGGTAGCCGGTAAATGGGATTGGGGCATGGGCCACATGTTCCTGCAGTTCGGATGGAAAGCAGTAGTCGGCATCATACTGGCCAACATCATCTACTTCTTCATCTTCCGTAAGGAGTTCAACCGACTGGCCGAAGTGCAGCGAGCCAACAGTGCCTACGACAGCACCGTTCCCACCACATGGGAGGACCGTCAGGACATCATCCCCGTATGGGTCTACGCCGTCTCCATTTTCTTCCTGGCATGGACAGTCTACTTTGCCCACCACCCGGCCTGCTTCATCGGCGGCTTCATGTTCTTCCTCGGCTTCACGATGGCCACCCCGCAGTACCAGAATGCCTTCTCCATTAAAGTACCTATGCTTGTGGCCTTCTTCCTTGCGGGATTGCTCATCATGGGCGGTGTGCAGGGCTGGTGGATGCAGCCGGTCCTTCAAGCCCTCTCCGAGCTGGGAGCAACTGCCACCATGGGTGTAGCGAGCATCCTGACCGCTTTCAATGACAATGCTTCCGTCACCTTCCTTGCCAGTACCGTACCCAACCTGCAGGAAGAAATCAAGTACGCCATCGTGGCAGGTGCCGTGACGGGCGGCGGTCTGACCGTGATTGCCAACGCCCCCAACCCGGCCGGTCAAGCCATTCTGGGCAAGTACTTCAAGAGCGGCATCAGCGCTCTCAAGCTCTTCCTGTGGGCCGCTCTGCCCACCACCATCATGTTCCTCTTCTTCATCCTCATCCGCTGACCATCTCCTGAACTATGTTTACCGGCATCGTAGAATGCACCGGCACTGTACTGGCACGCAAGCCGATGGATAAAGGCGCACGCTACACCATCGACATTCCCTTCGCGGCCGAGCTGGCACTCGGCGACTCCGTGGCCGTGAACGGCTGCTGCCTGACAGTAGATCGCATTGAAGGCACGCATGTAGAGTTCGACCTGCTCACGCAAACCATGCGCGTGACATCACTCGGCACCCTCACTGAGGGCTCACTCTGCAATCTGGAGCGCGCCATGAGCGCAGGCGGTCGCTTCGGTGGTCACCTCGTCATGGGACATGTTGACTGCACCGGCACCGTGACCTCCATCGAACCTGTCGGACAGGACCACATGGTTCGCATCCGCATTCCCGAGCACCTCACCCGCTACACCATCGACAAAGGCAGCATCACCATCGACGGCATCTCCCTCACCATCGCCGCCATTCACCCCGGCGGTGAACTCGAGTTCTGGATTACCCCCCACACCTGGCAGCGCACCATCATGCATTGCTACACGCCCGGCAGCATCGTTGATATCGAGGTAGACATGATTGCCAAGTACGTCGAAAAGATGTTCACTCCGGCTGCTCAGAGCTGATTATCCGTCAGTACTTCCTCCGCAGCGCTATGGTGCCTGAAGCGACTCTTGCAGAACAAGAAAAAGGAGTTGCCAGAATGCCGGGCGAGTGGTATAATCCGCGCGCGCGTTTTCGGTTATTCATCAACAAATGAATAAGGCATACATTCAGGCATTTCTTGCAGCCGTCATAGCAGCCCTTCTGATGGGGTCGCTGTGTATTTTCGTGCGAGAATCCGCGTGCAGCGCACAGCTCTGTTCCTTTGCCCGTTTCAGCATAGGGCTGTTGCTCATCGGCTGTGCCGGAGCAGCGCTTGTTTGCGGGCACCGAGGCAGTCTGGCATTCAACGGCAAGGCCTTTATCTCCGGCATCGGCATCAGTCTGTGCATTCTCTTCTACTTCCTTGCCATTAAGGAGACTTCCGCCGGTATAGCCGCTCTGCTGCCGGCAACAGGACCGCTCTTCTCAGCCGTATGGATTGCCCTGTTGGAGCACCACCTCCCTCCCCGCCGCGACGGTTTGCTCATCCTCACCGCAGGGCTGGGCATCGTACTTGTCAGCCTTTTTGCCGGCAACAGCGGCACCGGCCAAAACGACGCGCTGGGCATCATCTACGGCCTGCTTTCCGGCCTTTTCTACTCCGTCTACATCATGCTCAATCGCCTGATGACACCCGATATCAGCCTGCTGCAACGCACCTTCTGGCAATCCTTTGCCGGCAGCTTGGTACTGCTGGTACCACTGCTATTCGGCGGCAGCGAAGTGCTGAGCCATCTGAACACAGGTTGGCCTTGGCTGCTGGGCATCGGGCTTTGTCAGGGAGTAGGTGTGCTGCTGCTGGTGGCCTTTGCCATGCGCTGCCTGAGTTCACTGGAGTTCGGCATTGTATCATGCCTCGAACCGACCGAAGCTGCCGTCCTCGGCTGCCTGTTATATGGTGAGACATTGCAGACAGGCCAGCTCTGCGGTTTTGTGCTTGTTCTCGCCGCCATTCTGGCCAAAGCCGCCATGTACCGCAAAGTCATCGAACCAACAGGCCGACTCACCATCTCCGAGCCGCCGGATATCACCCCCGATGCCCCCGAAAATACCGATTTCTATATCGAAGAAGAACAGGAACCTAACTGACCTCATCAGACCTTTTTATGATGTACCAGGAACTTAGCCGTACACTTCAACAGCACGACCATTTCGCCGTCATTTCCCACTTCCGACCTGATGGCGATGCCATTGGCTCCACCCTCGCCCTCGGACTACTCCTCCGCAGCCTCGGTAAAAAAGTCCTTATGTGGAACAGCGACCCCGTGCCGCAACGATATGCCTTCCTCAGCGGCACTCAGGACATCCTCCCCGTACCTGATGACATGCCCCAAGATGTACAGGTCATGATATGCGTGGACACCGGCGACATCAAGCGCCTTAATCAAAATGTACAGAATATATTTAATAAAGCGCCTTTTACCATCAATATAGACCATCACCACACCAACACGCACTATGCTCAACTCAACGTGGTGGAAGGCGGAGCTGCCGCCTGCGGCTGCATGATATACAAACTTCTTCGTACCACGGGAGCCGAACTGAGTCGCGAAATAGCTGAGGCACTCTATGCTGCCATCAGTACGGACACCGGCTCTTTCCAATACAGCTCAACCACACCGGAAGTCATGCGAATAGCTGCCGAACTCATCGAGGCCGGAGTGGATGTCGGTGACATCAACCGTCGCATATATCAGGAAGTACCGCCCACCTGCTTTATCACACAACGTGAAGTTCTCAACAACATGGTCATTGAGGAGAACGGCACCATATCGCACTACTCCATGCCGGCAGGCCGCAAGGCGGAACTCGGTGTCGGTATGGAAGATACCAAGGACCTCGTAGACATCATCCGCGTGATGCAGGGAGTAAAGGTAGCAGCTATTTTCGAAGATTTGGAAGACGGGCGCATACGTGTATCCCTCCGCTCGAAAGACCCGGCAATAGATGTATCCGCCATTGCAGGCATGCACGGCGGAGGCGGGCATTGCATGGCCTCAGGCATCCGAATGCGCGGACCACTCGAAGAAGCTCGCGAAGCCGTTCTGAACTCCATCCGCACAGCAGTGCGCAAGCTGTCATGAGTACAATTACGGAACAACCCTGCGGAGTACTGTTGGTCGACAAGGACCCCGGCTTTACCTCTCACAATGCCGTGGCACTCTGCCGCCGCATCCTGCAAACGAAAAAGGTCGGTCATTGCGGTACGCTGGATCCCATGGCCACGGGCATGCTCATTGTCGTCGTGGGCAAGGCTACCAAGGTTCAGGACCTGCTCATGTGCGAGGATAAAGTCTACACAGCCACAATGAAACTGGGTATCGAGACCAACAGTCAGGATGCCGACGGAGAAGTTGTCGCCGAAAAACCCACTGACTCCCTCAGCGAACAAGCCATTCGCGCAGCATTCGAACATTTCCGAGGTGAGTTTGATCAAGTGCCGCCCATGTATTCCGCTGTTAAGATTAACGGAGTACCCTGCTACAAACTTGCCCGCAAAGGCAAGGAAGTCGAACGTAAAGCCCGCCATGTAAAAGTTCTCCGGTACGAGATAACCCGCATAGACTTAAAGCAGGCTGAAGTGGATTTCACCATTCATTGCAGCAAGGGATTTTACGTTCGGACCTACGCGCACGACATCGGGCAACACCTCGGCTGCGGTGCTCACCTCACCGCTCTGCGCCGCATTCGCTCCGGACATTTCGACATCGCTCAGGCCGTCGATGTTCCCACCCTCAAGGCAGCCGGTCGCGATGAACTGCTCGCGCGCCTGCTCCCGCTCGAACAAGTACTCGCCGACCGCAAGCAATAATTTCCTCTCCACCGCAGCTATGCAGATTTTTCATTCCTTCGCTGAGCTCAGAAAAGTCCCCTGCCCCGTTCACTGGGCAATGGGATTTTTCGACGGCGTACATGAAGGACACCGCCGCGTGATAAAATCCGCATCCACACCCGGAGCATGGCGAGGGGTCATCACCTTCATGCCGCACCCTCTGGTACTGCTGCGACCCTCAGCCGCTCCGGCCCTCCTGACCCCTCATCCGGAATATAAGGCTGAATTATTTCGCAAGCTCAACGTAGATATTCTGCTGGTACTACCTTTCACGGCTGAACTGGCTGCTATGAGCCCCCGGAACTTTATCGACACACTATGCGCCTCATGCCAAGTCAGCGGTATATCCGTTGGTGAAAACTGGCACTTCGGTAAAGGCGGCAGCGGCGATGCCGATTTCCTGCAGGCTGAAGCAAAGCGAAGCGGGTTTACCGCATGCATTAACCCCATGCTCACCATCGACGGCGATACTGTCTGCTCCACACGTATCCGCCACCTGCTGAGCGAAGGAAAAATAAAAGAAGTCAACCACTTGCTCGGACGAGCCTTCAATATTATCGGCACCGTAGAACATGGCCAACACCTCGCCCGCCAACTGGGAGCACCCACCGCCAACATTTCCCTACCGCCCTCGGCTGCCCTGCCCCGCGCGGGAGTCTATGCCATACAATCACTCATCGATGGCCGCACGCAGCGCGGTATTGCCAACATAGGCCTGCGTCCCACCATCAACGAACACATCAAAGTAACGCGACTCGAAGCCCATTTCCCGAACTGGAGCGGCGACCTCTATGGTCAACAACTCAACATAGAACTGCTCCGCTTCATTCGTCCCGAAATCAAATTCAACTCCATCGACGAACTTCGCAGCCGCATACAACAGGACATCGCAAAACTCTGACAGGTTCTCCGCTCAGGCACATGTTTTTGCTTTACATTCCGCAGTAAATTCATTACACTCCACGAAAATTGTATAATGGCTGACAACCATTATCACACCCACTCTTCTCCCCTTATACCATGAAAAAATACCTGACCTCCCTGATTACAGCCCTTGCCTGCCTGCTACCGAACATCTCTGCTGCTGCGGAAAATGACGATACCTTCCACATCACAACCGCCAAACAATACCAAACAAAAGATGTAGGTAATTTCTACGCCTTTACCTTCAATGTTAAAAAAGCTACCGAAAGCGCGAAACGCGCCGAATCAAACTATAACGGCAGCTTGCCCGAAAAAATTACTCTCAAAGCCCTGCATATCCAAACCGGCGGCAGCAAATCGATAACAACAGGAAATCATCCTCGCCTCACCGCCCTCATCGTCAGTCCGAAAACCTTCAAGATACGAGCCGTCTCCGCTACCATCAGCACACGCGAAAATACCATCGGTAGCTTTCCATTCGATAATATCGAACTCAATCCCGACCGCCACTACCATGTGTTCTTCAGCTCCCAACCGCGCGAAACTCTCCTCGCCGCTAAAGGTAAAAAGCTCACACCCGATTTAATGACAGAAGTACGCTTCACCTGCCGCCAAGTCGACGAAAAAGGATGTTCAACCGATAATATTCGCTCATGGGGTTGGAGTACAAAAGATGGTGAACCCTTTGTAAGCGTCGGAAAATGGGCTCCTTTCGCTCGCCTTACTTTCGAGAAACCTGCCAAGCAGATAGACTACTTCACAATCGGCGTGATTGCTCTGGTCGTGCTGGCAGGTATCGTCCTCATCAAAGCCTGCAAAAACTGATGCATTTCTTAAATTACCGGTCTGCTACCGAAGCCCCACGCTTCGGTAGCATTTTTTTATTCAGCTCACATCTAACCCCCCTTCCCTATACTCTGTAAACTATCCTCAAAACATAATAAGCCCCATCACAGTAGAATTGCACGCCCTCACAGGACGAATCTGTGCCGGGTATATATTTCTGAAGACAGTTACCAAATCAGCCTCTCACAAGCTCTATAATAACTGCCTATAAATTATTTCCTATAATTTTTATATACTTATAAAAAACTAGCACTCAATATAATAGATAAATATTTCTCAACACATGTTCCATGTGGAACAAGTATATAAATGATAAATGAGAACACAAATATGCAGCTTGACAACTATGATATAATAAAGCTCAGTGATATGGAATCCGGCCCTCTCATCTTTCGAAAAGCACATCTGAACGACCTTCAGGATGTTCGGATTTGCACTGCTCACTGCATGCAGAGTGACTTATCATTCGCTAATATTTATCTGCTGGCGGATAAGTACGGAACAGAAATTTGCATCCGTGATAATACACTCTATCGTTACTTTACAGGCAGAGGAAGATTGCAGGGATTTGCCTTTCCGTGCGGACCGGAATGTGACATAAAAACAGCATTGTTCCACATAGAACAATATGCGAAAGAGCACAATTTACCCCTTCAATTTTGTCTGCTGACGGACGAAAATGTAGACTTCCTGAAGCAAGTTTATGGTGACAAAGTATCTGTCTTTACAGACCGTGGCGATGCAGATTATCTGTACCGTCGCCAACATTTAGCCGAACTCAACGGTAGCCGTTTTCACAAAAAACGCAACCATATTGCACGTTTTGAGAGGATGAATCCAAACTGTCATTTTGAAGCCTTGGGAGTACATAATTTAAGTTCTGCGCTCGAAGTGGCACAAAAATGGCTGGATGCTCAAAATGACTCCCCTGCCCTCCGGCACGAATTCAAAGCCATAGAAAATGCACTGAAGCACGCTTCTGCTTTGGGAATTTTCGGTGGATTGTTCTATGTGGAACACCGCCCGGTTGCCATGACTCTGGCATCTCTCATCAATGAAAAAGTGGCCGATATTCACTATGAAAAATGCATACCGGAATATCGCGATGCCTACCCGATGATTAATCAAGCAATGGCCCGGCACCTTTCGCTTGAGTGGATAAATCGTGAAGAAGACCTCAACTATTCGGGCTTGCGACAAGCCAAGCTTTCGTATTATCCCGACCTTATTCTCCAAAAATCACGAGCAACAGTAAACTTATGTTGACAGATATTTTTACACCTGAAGAATGTGCAAACTGTAAGTTGTGCTGCAATTTTCATCGCAGTTCAGCTTGGGAAACACCGGCGCTCGAAGCAGAACAAATTTTTTTGGCACACGAACACTGCATCCCGTTAGAAAAACGACCGGACGGAAGCACTTCGTTTTATCTTCATTTTCAAACCGACTCAAAAGAAGAAATAGTAAACTGTCCATTGTTGAATCCTTGTGACGGTTGCATGCTGCCTCGCGAACAACGACCGTTTGAATGTCGCATCTGGCCGGTACGCATCATGAAACAACACAGCAAACTTGTGATTGGAGTTTATGAAAAATGTCCGGCTCTGAAAAATGAAAAGTTTGATGAATTGAAATATGCCGTACTGAGCAATCTTCTTGAACCTATCTTAGCGTATGCTAAACGTCATCCGGAAGCTGTTCGAGATTTTAATACAGCTTACCGGATAATTTGGACATCTTAAATATTAAAGTCATTTCCTGTTCCACGTGGAACATAAGAAAGCCGATGTCACAACATCGGTTTTTTTTATTTCAAGAATCTCGTTTATTCAAACGAATGACGTATCATTATTCTTCAATTCTTGGCACAACAAAGCTGCACACGGATGAACTTCCTAATTACTTTGAGAATCGCATAGAGCTGTATAATTGATAAGAAATTCTTAAATATTGATGTTGTTTCCATTTCCACGTGGAACATTGACATCATGCTCAACGACATCATCATTACTCTAGAATAGCGTTCGGCAAATAATCGGACTGTTTGCGAATATAAGCGAGACAAATTTCAGAGCCCGCAAAGCGGGCAACATGTTCAATAGCGAGTGGGGAGCCGCTCAGCGGCGAAACCACTCGTGCCGAAAAAAAACATACACTGATGCAGCTTTTAGAGAGATGTGGGCTACTATCCAACGATACGCCATCATTTAGTGTAACCCAATTATCGAACTCCGGTTAACTGTCACCCCCCGTTGCACGGGTTCCTTTTTTATTCGTTGGTTCGAGTGGTTTCGCTCGCCGTGGGCTCGCTGCACCACTCGCTATTAAAAATGACGCCCCGCAAGGCGGGGCTATCTTCAAAATTGCAGGTCTGCCTCATTGCCGAACTCTATACTAGAATAGAGGGGCAGGGCGATATGGAGCAGGAGTAGAACATCCGGCTTCATTTAATTCAGTTCTCAGACTATCGCGAATGCACTTCAATAAATAGAACAATCTTTATAATAGACATACGAAACATCCGAAAAAGAAGTTCGTTATATGTTCTACATGGAACAATCGAACATAAAGTTCATTAAAAAGCTGTAAATAACGATAACAAACTAAGCATCAATAATTTATGAGTATATTAAATAATTTGTCTTTCCGGCAGGGCAGGGGAGTGGTTTTCTACACGCGGACGCGAGGAAGTGAAGAGGAATTTTTTCAAGCCAAGCCTCATTGCGAAAGAGCAGAGGAGCGCTGAGGGATAACAGGCGGCAACATGAGCGTAACAGGTCTTACAGCCCGGTGCGCATTCTCTCGCCAAATCTCTGAAGTCTGAGCATAAAACTCAGCTTTCGCTATATTGATAGCAATTTGACAAGCCTCAAGAGCACGCATCCAAGGTGTGATATAATGCACGCCGGCAGCCAAGGTAGCCTCGCGTGTTTGCTCATACCGGTGCAGGGCATCCTCTGCTAATTTGAGCGAACGAGCAGCATACTCCGCGTCTTTTTTAGCGGCTCTTAAACGAGCATATAGAGCTGCACGCAGGCAATCTCGAACCAACAAAACCGGGTCATCACCGGGCAAAGCAGGCTTAACTTCAGCAGCCTTTGCTGCCGCAGTAATCTCACCCGGAGTCGGGGTATCAGGCCGCATGACCAGCACGCGCAAAGGTAAAGTTGCGGCCTCCCAGCGCTGAAGAATAACGGCCGGCGCATGCAAATGTTCTCGATCAAGCGGCATGGCATTCATCGCTCGGCGTGTTGCAAGAGCACGAGAATCCATCCCGGCACTCCACATGGCAGTGGATACATACAGACGCGAAGTCATCAGCACAGCGCTTTCCCACTCAGGAATACCTTTACCGGTTGCAGCCTGAACAGCCTTTATAAAATGTGGAATTGACTTTTCAGCCTGTCCTGAACGATAGTACAAATGGCCGAGAAGATGCGCCGGAATAGGATGTTCAGGCAAGAGCTCAACTGCTTTCATCGCGGCCTGAAGGGCCTTCTCACTGACTACCGGAGCTGCTTCTTCCACATACGCACGCACAAAACATACGAGTGCATTCTCAGGGTATTGTGCATATAGCTTCTCGGCCAATTCGAGCGCGCGTTCCTGCAATCGAAGGGGTTTACCTTGCTCATCGTAACCCAAGTCGGCACTGTGCAAAAGGAGTATTCCCCAGCAGGCAGAAAAGGTATCGCGCCGAAATCGCTCAGCACGGCGGCAAAAATCCTCCGCCGCACCCAAATGATCATTACCGATAAGTTTGAGGAAAGTCGACAAGTAAAAAGCCTCGACCGGCGTAGTCGGTAAGGTACTGATTCTTTCACTCAGCGCGGCTAAACTTTCCGCTCTTTTTTGTACATCGGGCTCCGTCATCATCAAACCCACGTACGCCAAAGAACACATCTCATCCGCCACAACAGCCTTTTCAAAATGTACCCGAGCAGACTCTTCCCACCCCAACAACAAATCGACCATACCCGCCTGCATGAACTGATTAGCTGCTACATTATTCGTAGCAAGCGGAAGCTGAACAATCGGAGCAGGGGAGGGAGCAGGGGCTGCTGTCGGTTCCGCCGCTGCCAACAAAGTTGTGGCAGCGACAGAACAAATCAGCACTTGTTCCACATGGAACATAAGATTACATACGCTCGGGCATTTCGATACCGAACAAGCCCATGCCCTGTTTCAGCACACGAGCAGTCAGTTCGCACAGAGCCAATCGTGTCTCACGCACGGCACCCTCACTCTTGAGAACGGGACAAGCCTCATAGAAACTATGGAAGGCTCGTGCAAGTTCATAGAGATAAGCAGCCAGAAGATTCGGGCGGCAATCATCGAGAGTGGAGGGTACGACCTCTGCATAGCGAACCAGAAGGCGGGCAAGATGAATTTCTGCATCAGCACTTAACTCAAGCTCAGTAGGAGCGCAGAAATTACCTTCAATCTTACGGAAAATGGAGCGCACGCGAACATAGCTATTCTGGAGATAAGGGGCGGTATCGCCACTGAGAGAAAGCATCTTGTCCCAGTCAAAGATATAATCGCTCATACGGTTTTGCGACAACTCTGCGAACTTAATGGCACCCACTCCAACAGCACGGGCTACACGGGCCTTCTCATCTTCAGGCATGTCAGGGCTCTTCTCCTCAACCACACGAGTGGCACGTGTGACAGCTTCGTCAATGACATCCTGCAAGCTCACAGTATCGCCACTGCGTGTTTTGAACGGGCGACGGTCCTTACCGAGGATGGAACCAAAGGCAACATGACGGAAGTCACCCGTCACACCACGCATACGCTCGATATCAAAAATCTGTTTGAAGTGTTTATCCTGGGGTGCACCGACAACATACCAAATGGAATCGGCATTGAAGTTTTGCGTACGATAATCCAAGGTGGCAAGATCCGTCGTAGCGTAGAGGAACCCACCATCAGCCTTGCGAATAATAGCCGGTACCGGCACCCATTCACCATTTTTCTGTACGAGGAAGGGGTCCTGCTGCGGCTGGTGATAACCATCAGAGAACACACACACCGCGCCGTCACTCTCGCGTGCAATCCCCTTTGCCAGCAGGTCTTCAACCAGCGGTGCAAGAGCATCGTTATATGCGCTTTCACCAAGCCAATAATCAAAGCTGATATCAAGCTGAGCATATATTTTCTCCAGACCGGTCTTCGTCACTTCGATGCAACGTTTCCAAATGGTCAGATTTTCTTCATCGCCACCCTGAAGTTTCACCAGCTCAGCTTTACAGACCGGAAGAAGAGCTTCATCATCCTTGCACTTCTGATTAACTGTCTTGTAGACTGCCAGCAGAGCTTCAATGGGGTCTTTTTCCAAATCTTCCTGTTTGAGGATATTTTTCCAACCCCACAAAATCATACCGAACTGAGTTCCCCAGTCACCGATATGATTGTCTGTAATCACGGTATGACCCATGAAACGAGCCAAACGAGCCAGAGTATCGCCAATGATTGTACTGCGAATATGTCCCACATGCATGGGCTTGGCCACATTCGGTGCAGAGAAGTCAATCACCAAGGTCTTAGGCTTATCAACGACTGCTACCCCCAAGCGCTCATCACTCAACATAGCGGCTGTACGGGCAGCAAAGAAATCTGCCTTTACCCGGAAATTTATGAAACCCGGACCGGCAATTTCCAATGTAGCAATTTCGGAATCTCCGAATGTTTCAACTATCTGAGTAGCAAGGGCTCGCGGATTCGTTTTCACCTGCTTGGCAAGCATCATAGCAGCATTGCTCTGGTAGTCACCGAAGCGCAAATCCTGTGACGGCGTAACAGCCGGAACAAATCCTTCGGGCAAGTTCTCACCCAGCACACTCTTCAGAGCTGCCAGGAGCTTTTCGGAAAGTAAGGTCGGTATCGTCATGTCCGCCGCCTTTATACACTCTTACTGCTGATTTGTCAATACTTAATCAGCATTCAACGAGGCATGATTGTCAGCAGAATTCAATAATCAGGCAAGCTTTAGGGTTATCCATCCACCTCTCCCATCACAACTTTTCATCAGCTCAATTTTTTTTAACTTTGTTACCGATTGATGATAGAGAGATTAAGAAATGACATCTCCAACCGTTTTGAGAATACGGCCGCAGTTCAAGACGAAAAATCTTGCAAGCAACTCCGAGCTGTGGTATATACACACCTAGCTGCTGTGTACGTGACGCGTGGTTCAACAGGCCCGGACCGTTATAATACACTAAGGGGCATCAAAGCTGAATGGGTTTAATGTTCCGTCCGATAGGGATACCTCAGACAAACCCGGCTCCGCACCCACCTACGTTCAGGGAACGTGGCTCTTATACCACTGACGGCACAGCGGTCAATTTTATCTCTTCTGCCTCTTTCTTTACTCAGGAAAGAGGCAGTTATGCTTTCTAATAGTAACATACACTTTACTATTTTAAGGTTTTTGTGTACAAATGATATTTTCAAAAAATACTGCATCCTTGCGCGCGCACGCAATATAATCTTTTCAACCCTTCTTCAATATGATAGACTAGCGGACATGAAAAAGACTGCGACGCTCATTCTCATATCGGCCTCGGCTCTTATTCTGCCGTCCTGTGCCTACATGCAGACCAATAAGAACATCGAAGAAAAAGGAGTTCTTTACGAAGGTACCGAATTGAAAAAAGACAATATCAGTCTGCACCGCAGTCAGGGAAAATGGTATATCGGCACACCCAATGGTCAATACAGCAAAAGATATCCGGTCATTCACGACTCCATTTTCTTCAAAGATAATAATGACCCCGTCTATACCCTGCAACAAACAAGCGGCAATTCTGTCTATTACCCCATTTCCGACGGAACTGCCACTTGCCTGCAACGCTCAGACGGTTACGCTCAAACCGGCGCCCTCGTTACCGAAATCAAGAAGCTCGGCAGCGAAGCCGTCTATGAGCTTAAGCACGCCTCTACTCGCGCAATCCGTGCCGAGGTCGTACAGGATGAACAACCCGCCACCATCATCTCACGCCGCATCAGTCCGCCCGTTTCCGGCGGCACCAAAGCTCTTTCTGCAATCAGTCTCTACACGGTCGATGTCTTCGGTACCATCGGTTATAACATCGCCATTCCCTTCATGGCACCCTTCGTTTTCTTTAGTGAATTCCTTGAAGAAGAATAATTATCAATGACTTCTATACTTATTCACATAAATTGTCAATAAGCCGGTGAATAACTGTGTGAACAATGATGTGAATAAACAGATGTTCACGATTCCGACACCTTATCCGCAAATCCGTTCACAAGATAAGAACTTATTAAAATACTTATATTCAATATATAAAATAACTTATTATACTTATTCACATAGCTGAATATGATGAAATTTTAATATAAAATTCTTTAATCTTATCACAGACGGTAAAAAAGTCGGGCCTTTTGCAAGCATTGACAGACATTAAACTACTGCTACAATACAGACATGGAGACTTACGGTATAGATCAGGATTCTCTCTGGATGACCCGCGCACTTGAGCTTGCACATAAAGGACTGGGCACAACCAGTCCCAATCCTCCTGTCGGAGCAGTTATCGTTAAAGACGGCATGCTTTTGGGCGAAGGTTGGCACGAGAGGGCAGGGGAGCTACATGCAGAACGTCGTGCTCTTAATAATGCACGTCTGCGAGGACATTCGGATTTATTGCGAGGAGCTACGATGTATGTGACCCTCGAGCCTTGTTCCAGCTATGGTCGTACCCCGCCTTGCACCGAGGCAATTATTGAGTCGGGTATTAAACGCGTGGTTTATGGTGCGGTGGACCCGGATGAGCGCCACAGCGGCCGTGCAGACGCTATTTTGACGGCACACGGCATACGGGTGCGCAGCGAGTGCTGCGTGACCGCCTGCGAGCTTCTGTTGCGTCCCTGGGCTTGGTCTGTACGTCATCGACGTCCGTGGGTGAAAGCTAAGATAGCCACGACTATGGATGGTCGTCTCACACGCGCGGGGTTAAAATGGTTGAGTTGTCAGGAATCGATTCGTTTTGCACACCAGATGCGCTTGGAGAGCGATGCCATACTTGTGGGTGGTCATACCTTGCGAATCGACAATCCTGCGTTGACCATCCGGCATCCGTACCGCGAAGTGCCGAGCATTAAACAACAACCTTGGCGCGTGGTTATGACCCGCGACAGTACGTCGCTGCCGGAGGATGCCAAAGTCTTTACTGATAAAGATCGGGAGCGAACCATTATACGGGAGGATATCGGCAATCTGCGAGCCATGTTGCAATCACTTTATGAAGAGCAGGGGGTAGTCAATCTCATGTTGGAATGCGGTGGTCGCTTGTTGCGTTCATTTCTGGAAGATGGTTTAGTCAATGAATGGGTGCAGATTGTAACCCCGCAAATCAGCGGCGGTCCGGATTTGCTTGTTCCGGGCTATTATCTTCCCACTGAACGACGTTTTGAGCAGGAGGAGCTTATTCCCAGCGGAAAAGATATTATTGTGCGTGGTATTGTTTATTAATTATTAACTATTGTTTTTCTTGGTAAGGATTTATCTACCGAGGAGGAAATTATTTTGAAAATTGCAGTCGGTTATGATTCTTCTGCCACCATTCATTACTTTTTATAGTCAGCAGATTAAGAACTGCTACCGTTACCGCCGGAAGAAGAATTATTGCCGGCGGTTGCAGTTTGAAAAATACTGCCGATAGCTGAAAGTCCGCTGCCGACGATGTTAGCATAGGAACGGCGGGCTTGTTGGCGTGTTTGCCAAGCATTGTATGCACCTTGCTGACGGACGGAATTAGCTTCGGCCAGGGCGGTGTTGGCATTGGCCGTGATTTCATCCTGCAAGCGGGTGGCAAGGTCGCGCTCACGAACAGTTACCGAGCCTTCTGAGGCAAGGTTGGAGGCTCCGGCATCCGCACGGGCTGTACTCATATTGGTAGCGGCATTGCGAGCGGCGCGGCTTTGATTGGCCACAGCGGTATCTTCTATAGCCTTGGCCTGATTTTCCGTCAGTCGGATTTGTTCTTTAGCGGTTTTTTTGAGAGCTTTTCCCTGCTGATATGAAGTGTAAGCCTCAAAGGTTTTCGGCAGGGCGGCGGCAGTGGCGGCAAGTGCGGTAAATCCCATAACCCGCTCAGCTTAACGTATCAGATAACTGCAAGCAAGAAATTTCAGAGCTTAGCGGCGCTTGTCACAGGCAAACCGAGAATATGATTTATACTTCTTCCACATCGGTGGCATCTGTCTCCGGAAAGCTAGGAGCGGGTTTAGTCGTGTAGAGTTTTAACAATCGTTGTCTGAGTTCGGAGGGAATTTCCTCCGGCAGCATGAACTCAATTTCTTGGGTGGGCCGGTTGAGATAAAAGGGAGCATGGTAGTGCTCCAGAAGCTCAGTCAGACGCGTCAGTTCTTCAATACTCCATTTACCGGTGCTGATGCGCTGTAAAAGAGCAAGGGTAACATGAGTACCGTTATCTTCACGCCCATGAACATAGGCTCCTTTTTCAAGCAGGTACTCCAGAGAGTCAATATTCCAGACGGCGATATTCAATACTGCCGGGCTGATGATGCCGCCTTGTTCTACAAGTTCGCGAAGCAGGGGAGTGTGGTAACGCGCGGCTCGACGCATGGCGTTGGGCGTGGGTAAGGCATGGTGTCGAAGCAGTTCACGGGCAATATCACAATGAATGTTGCTCAGTTCTCCGGACAGAGCATAATCAAGGGCGGTTTGCATGGCCGCATCGACGTAGTGGACACCGGCACCGGCTTGCAACAGATAACGTACAACCTTGAGATTACCGGCTTCGGCCGCTGCCTGTAAGGGGGACGTATCGCCATGTTCTCCCTGAATGCTGGCCCCGGCCTTGACGAAAGCATGCAGACAACTGACGGGCAGTTTGTTATCTTCGCCGCCTGCTTCAATCATCCGCACACAATAGGGAAATTCGTTGATTTCTTCATCCTGATTGACCAGCTTGGCATAATGTTGCAGAATTTCAACGGAATCATCCGTCTCGTCCTCAGGTTCTTCGATGATGATGCCATAGCTCAACAGACGTTCCATGGCCTCATGTATGGTCAGTTCTTCTCCGGCTGCTGCCGTGATTGACAGTAGAAAGAAGTTCAGACTTCTCAGCAAGTTATATTTCATCGTAGCCGATTATAATATTGCGTTGGTTGCATAATTATAACATTTTTGCTCAAGGAGGCAAGAAGAAAGAGCATACAAAATTTCTTACAATTTTATTCACATATTTCTAATCTACATGCAAAAGTCAATTTTATAAATGGTATATGGTAAATCTCAAATCGTATATCCGTGAATGTTGCCGTAGTCGTCGATAAGGCGATAGAATGAGGCCTCTGCCGCGAGGGCGAATCCGGGATAATCGGAGATTATGTTCCACGGGGCTAAGGACCAGCATGGGGTATTGCGGTCATTATTTTCGTGAAGAAAGTAACAGAGACTTTGGCCGTGAGGGGCAGGTGATAGGGTGTGCAGGTGGGAGCCGGGGAGGTAATCTTCGGGGCTGTGAATGAGCATGTAGTATAGTTCCGCGCTATGAGAGCAAAGTTGAGTTATGAGAGTAGGCGGAAGGAGCTTGTTGTTGCCTGCTTTTTGAAAAAGGTCGGTAGGTGGGGTGGTAGGAGGCAGGTCGCTGAGCTTAATGTTGAGCGGCGGGATGTGACCGAAGAGTTTTTGCATGAGTTCCTGATGGCCGGTAAGTTGCCGACGGGCTTGTTGTTGTTCTGCTCCCGGTTTGCTGAAGTGTGCTTGAATGGTAAGGCGTTGCAGGTGGCGATATTCGATGCTGAGGAGGGTTTTCTTATCTGCCGGGTTTAACAGGTCGGCGGCGCAGGCGTTTCTCAGGGCTGTGCGGATGGCGCGGAGGTATGTCTCATGGTTTTCTGTTTGTAAGGGAAGGTCGGCGGCGAGGATGTCAAGTGCTAAGCGGATGGCGCTTTGGTGTCCGTCCTCGAGTGCTGAACAGAAATCATTTTTTGTCGTGCCGTCAAAGTAATAGTATGGGACCTGTTGTTCAATCGGTAGGTTGCGGGCGGTGCTGAGACGCTTCCGTATGCGAGAGAGAGCCGGTTGGAGAGAACGTGGCTTTTTCATCGTTGGATGAGCAAATTTATTTATCGGAGCCGGTAGTGGCACTGGTCAGTCGGTCGGAGTGGGGTCGCTGTGTCAGAGGGGGCTGTAGCGAGTATTGACCCTCCGTGTGATGGTGTGCTCCTGAAGGTAGCGGAGGAGCTCTAAGCGGCCGTTAGCCAGCACGCATGCTCGGGAGAGGCGCAATCCGCAGGCCTCGGCGACGGAGACGGCAGTGTCGGATGCAGCGGGGTCGCGAACGAAGATTCCGTCGGCTGCCATGGAGGGGAAGCGATATTCGAACTCTTCGCGGCTTTCGACACGCACAGGTACACCGAGTTCCTGAAGGGTGCGGGGCATCCACGGGCGCATGGTGGCGGTGCTCAACTGCATGGAGCTACCTGCTCGAAGGGCTGCCATGAGGGCGATGGCGAGGTCGGTATCGGAGGTTTCCTTCTCGGCGCGCATGCAGATGTTGATGGGGCTGTAGAAGAGTTCTGTGGGCTCTCCGGGCCGGTCACACAGGAGCTTGGAGGTGCCGTAGGCGTTTTCCCACCAGTAGGAGAGGGAGTCCGCTGCGGTAGTCAGGCGCATGATGTCATCGGGGGAGGGCTTGGGAACGAGTACGTCCCATGGGGCAAAGGGGATGTTACGCTGCTTGCCGCGGCGTTGGGGGCGGGCGTTTTCCTGCCAGTTGCCGAGGGATGTGAGGAAATTGGGGCCGCCGGGCAGGGGGGCTTCACCGCAGAGGGCCGGGCGTGCCGTGCCGTAGGGGAGCATGCCGGGGCGGGCATCGGGGCAGCAGTTGATGTAGAGTTGGGCGGTGTTGCGCAGGGCGCGTTGCCAGTTTGCGGTATCTTCTTCGTCGAGGGAGTAGATGGCAGCGGCTTGTCCGGCGGTGAGTTCGCGCTGGAGGGAGGTGGCCTGTGTGGTGTTCCCCACTCGGAAGAGGGCGATTACGGGCAGGTTGCCGATGTGCTGTAAGAGGGGGCTGCTGCTTGTCAGGCCGGTGACGATGCCCGGGGTGTAGGTGAGGGAACCGATTTCTGTGGCGAGGGGTTGGACGAGCCACGATTCATTTTGTTGAAGCTTGCTCAGGCAGCGGAGCTGTTCGGGAGTGTACGGTCCGGGGGCTGAGCCGACTTGGGCTTCTTCACGGTTGCCGGTAGCGGCGCGCAGGCTTGCGACGCTGTCTTTGATGGCGTTGATGAAGTGCTGGTTGTCGTATATTTCGGCGTGTACGAGGATGATGTGGGGTGCTGTGGGACAATGCCCTGCGCGGCGGAATGCTGCTGCGGTGATGTCGTGAACGGCCTGTTGCCAGTCACCATGAGAGGAGATGTAAACGGTGGCTGCACCGCAGGGGCTGCTGCAGAGGGTGGCTGTGGGCTTGGCGGCAGCGAGGTCGCGTGCGGCTTTTTTACCGAGGCCGGTGATGATGCCGTCGACCTCGGGGGCTGTCATGAGTTTGGCGGCAATCTCGTTGTCGAGGCAGGGAACGAGCTGGAGCCCGGGGTCGGTTATGCCGGCATCGGTGAGAATTTCGGTGAGTTTGTGACCGAGCAGGGTGTTGTGCGCAGCGGGCTTGTAAATGATGCTGTTGCCCATGACCCAGGCGGCGGCTATGCCGGCTACGGCATCGGCAAGCGGGTGGATTTGGCCCGGTGCAACGACGATGACTCCGAGGGGCTCGTAGGTGGTGCCGTCGTAAAGTCCGTCGGCGGCTGCGCTTTGTTCGTAGAAGCGTGCGGCATCGATGGCGTTGCGCAGTTCGGTGTCGGCATCGGCATAGGTAAAGCCGGCATCGCGTACGAGTACGGCCTGAAGTTCGGTGCGGCGCTTGTCCAGTCGGCGCGCGAGGCGCAGGAGGTGGTTGCGGCGCTCATCCGATGAGAGGTGGTTGCGGACGGCTGCAATGGCAGCGCGGCGTGTTATGGTGTTGACGGCTTGGAAGTCGGCGCTGATGAAGCGGTAATCTTCCAGTCCGGGGGTGATGAGGGAGCGGTGAATGCAGGTGAGCGGGCTGTGAAGTTCCTTGCCGTCGACGATGAGGGGCAGGAGTTCCTGCGGGCGCTCCAGCTCGGCCGCGGCTGCGGCGTAGAATGCCTCGGTTGCAGCGAGGTCGGTGCAGTGGAGGTGGCTGCCGGTGAACTCGGTGAGTGCAGGTTGAGCGCCGTCGGTGGGGGCTTCTTCTCTACCGCTGAGGGCGGCGAGGAAGTGCTGGCGCATGCGCGACCAGCCCATGTCGGCGGGTTCGACGGCATAGCCGTAGGTCAGGTAGCCATCCGGACGGGAGAGCTCGTTGACGAGTTCGAGGAGGTAGGATTCGAAGCCGGAGATTTCGGCATCTTCAGCGGTTACTCCGGCGGTGAGGATGACTTCGGCTCCTTGCGAGGTAAGTAGACGTCCGATGTGGTTGCCCAGACCGGCGCAGAAGGTGAAGGGGGGCAGTCCTTTGCGGCCGCTACGGCCCCAGTTGAGGAGGGCGTAGGCGATGTCGAAGGGATTGTGGGTGCCGATGACCGGGCAGATGGCGGTCGCCTTGGCGCTGATGGCTTGGCGTACGAGCTGCTTGTAGCGTGCCTCGGTAGCGGCTTTGTTGGGGGCGGCGGCGCTTTCCTGTCCGTAGAGGAAGGCACATTCACGCTCTGTATTGAGGTGGGAACCTTTGATGAGGAGAACTTTGAGGGGTGAGCCGCCCTTGGCGCTGCGGGCCGTTGCCCATTCTGTCAAATCGCGCAGGATGGTAGGTGCGGCATTCAGATAGGCAGGCAGTTCGATGATGACGTTGGCTTTGGAGTAGTCTTTTTTACCCAGAGTGCGCTTGCAGCCTTCGATGGCGACGGTGAGTTGTGCCGAGCTGGTGGCGGAGATGATGATGGGTGTATTTTTGCCGTTTTTGCAGACTTGCTGTAAGAGGGAGCGCAGTTTGTCGCTGAAGTCTTTTGCGCTGACGGTGGGGGAGTAGGGGCTCAGGCTCGGACAAAGGCGCTGAGGTTCGATGATGAGGCCGACTTCGGACTGTCGGGTTGCAATGGCGACGAGGTTTTTCATGTAGCGCTCGGCGCTGCGGTTGCCGAAGACGGCCGGCGAGAGTGGTTGCAGAGCTAAGCGCAGGGAATCTTTGGCAAAATCGCGTACGCGGCGCTCGACCTTGTCCATGTTGGTGGGCAGGGTGAGCTCACCGAAGGTGGAGCGGAACACGCGGCGAACTTCAGCCATGGCGGCTCCCTGCATGCTGCGGGCTGCAACGGCTGCGGCCTTGAAGCGCAGTTTGCTCACGGTGCTGAAGAAGGTGGGTACCCCACCGAACTCGCTCATGAGCGCTCGCAGGTTGTCCGATTGGTGGTCGTGCGGAGCGTGCAGTACGCGGGCGCAGAAGTTGCGCAGAAATGTGCGGTTTTTCTCGTCGGTCACCAGTCGACTGAGGGCTGCCAGTAGGGTGCGTTCATCGGATTTGAGCAGTTTAAGAGCATCGGTATGAATATCCTGTGCGATATCGGCGGCCTTCTGAGCGAGGGTGCGATCGTCCCATTTTTTGCTCTTGGCCTCTTCTACTTTTGCGCTGATATCTGACTCACCCATAACGTGTGCGGCTATTCTAGCCTGTCAGCGTGCTGCTGGCAAGTTCAAAGTATGCCCTGATGGGGTGATGACGTCAGTTTTCGATGGATTGCCAGTCAATTTGGCGGCTGACCAGTTTGCTGATGAGGGCGCGGAGGAGTGAGTCGGCCTGCTCTTCGGTTATATCTGTTGAGCCGCCCCAGTGAGTGCCGATTTGGATGTAAGCCCACCTTTGTACGCGCCCGGTGACGACGCGGTCGTATATATCGCGCAGGGTACGGGTGAGGTGGGAATTGGTAACGAAGTTATTGCTGACAAAAACGTAGTAGTGAATGTAGCGTAAGGAGTTTTTCGGGTTTTTGTCGATAGGTAATTGGCTGTTTATCCGGCGGAAGGTGAGAGTTCGCCCGTCATCAAGAGGGATATCTGAGTCTTGGCAGATGAGATTTACATGTCCTTGGGATGGTAAACAGCGCTCCGGGCGGTGAATGGAGTTGTTCAGGTCGCTGCCGGAGTAGACAATGGATACACTGATGGACGGTTCCTCTTTGGCGTATGTAAAGGGGTTGATGTGATTGTAGAGCCCTTTACTGAATACGGTATCATCGGCAAGAAGTATGCGCTCTTTTTCGCTTTCCTGTGTTTTAATTCCTGTCCATCCGTCCAATTCGGTTCCTAAGGGAAGATCGGGTTTGGCGGCGGAGGGGAGAAGACTTACATCTTCAGGTACAACGAATATCAGGCTGAAGAGCAGTGCGATGATAATCGGCGGAAGTAGGTTGCGGAGTAGACTCATCAGGCTTCTTCTTTCTCGTTTGTTGTAGGAGTATTGAGGGAGCGACGGGTGATGACTCGTCGCTTTTTCAGAAATGGGATTTCGCCGGATAACAGGCCGTGCAGTATAGTGAGCCCTATCAGGGTGGCGGGGAAGAAAAAGAGTAAGCCGGACCAGTCGTGCCATGTCTTGCCGGCAAAGGCAGGGTTGATATATTCAGCACATACGAAGATGCTGGCTACGCGGAAAGCGTTGCCGATGATGGAGAGGGGAATGGCGCTGAGCGCCAAAATGAGGCGCTTCCATAGAGCGAGCTTATGGGCGAGGTAGCCCCAGGCCACGGATATCATGAGCAGAGCCATGAGCGAGCGTATGCCGGAGCAACCGCCTGCGATGTTAAAGCTGTCCCAGCTCCCGTCGGCGGAGGTAACGGTGGTTCCTTCCAATATGGTTTGTACGCCGCAGAGCTGCGCTCCCCAATGGGCCATTTGAGCGGAGAGTTGTTGTAAGCCTACGGTTGCATGTTGAAAGCCCGGGAGTGGAAGTGCCATCCAGAGGAAGAAAAAAGGGAAAGCGGTCTTTAAGGCGATTTTGGTTCCCCAATAGTACCATACCAGTCCGCTGAGAATAAAAGGAAGTGCTCCGATGGCTATACGCGGTTGCTGAGTACGTACGGAGGCTACGCATAAGAGGCAACCAATCACGATGAACCATAGTCCGTGTAGGGAGGGTTGAAGCTGTTTTCTGTTGATGTTCCGGCTTGCTTGTCGGAGCATGAATATGACGATTATGGGGATTATCCAATTGTGAGCATTTTCCTGACTTCTGCATGAAATGTTACAAATCCATGAGAATGCCGAGTCGTTTCCTTCAGTAAATCCGTAATAAAACAGGTAAAAAGCTGCTGCCGCTGTCAAACAAATGGCTATGAGTACCCAAGTGCTTAACGGTAAGTATAATAGAGTATTTTTGTCTGACTTCTCCATTTTTGGAAAATTAAAAAAAAGTGATATTTTGTGCTTTTAGTATTGCATTTTCTGCGAAAATGTCAAGAATAGTTGCGCACACATCCCCTCTTGCATACATGAAAATCATTAGTGGAACAGCACATCCTCAGTTAGCCGCAGACATTGCAGCCCGGTTGGGCCTGCCCCTTTGCGATGCAACCGTCAATACTTTCCCCGACGGCGAAAGCTTTGTTCAGATTAACGAGTCCATCCGCGGTGAGGACGTTTTCATTGTCCAGCCCACATGCCCTCCGACCAATCATAATCTGATGGAGTTGCTGGTGATGGTGGATGCTGTGCGTCGTGCCAGTGCCAGTCGCATAACGGCTGTGATGCCTTTCTACGGATATGCACGTCAGGACCGCAAGGACAAGCCCAGAGTGCCCATTACATCCAAGTTGGTGGCCAATCTTCTGACTGCAGCCGGTGTAAACCGCGTGCTCACGATGGACTTGCATGCTGCACAGATTCAGGGGTTCTTTGAAATTCCGGTGGATCACCTTTACTCTCTTCCCGTGCTTATTAAGCACTTGAAAGAGCACTATGTGAAGGATATCAACAATCTCGTCGTGGTATCTCCCGATATCGGCGGTGTAAAGACCGCCAAGAGCTATGCAAACATTCTCGGAACAGAGTTGGCTATCGTTGCCAAGCAGCGTATTTCCGCCACTGAGGTGAATGCCCACGCTCTCATCGGTAACGTAGCCGGCAAGGACGTACTGCTGGTGGATGACATGACGGAGTCGGGAGGTACGCTTTGCGCCGCTGCTCAGATTTTGAAGGCTCACGGAGCAGCCCGTATCTTTGCCGGTGTGTCCCACGCTGTGCTGAATGACAAGGCCCGTGAGCGCATCTGCAACAGCCCGCTGGAGTGCTTGCTGACATCGGACTCCGTGCCGATGGCCTGCGGTTGTGAGCATGTGGATACCGTGAGCATTGCTCCGCTTTTTGCGCAGGCAATCCTCAATATCCATAACAATGCTTCCGTCACGCACCTGTTCGATATTTAAGAGCGAACAATCAGGCTGTTAAGTTTGATGTACCGCCCTGTTCCCGTGTGGGGAGCAGGGCGGTAATGCTATACTGTTTTTCTTTGTAATTTTACGTTGACAGTCATTGAAAGATGAAGTAGAATAGCCACATGGCTAGAGTATACTTTAATGGTAAGGAAAATCTTAGCTCTACTCCTTCATTGTACCTGCCCAATCGGGTGAATGCAGCGGTGCTGAAGGAGTTGGAGAAGGCGCTCGGAGGTGCCGGTCATGTAGCATACATGGTCGAAGAAGTGCTTGCGCCCGAGGCCGGAGTGGTTCGTTTTCTGAAAGGTCGTAAGATTGTCAGTTTTAATTTCCGCAAGGCCAACAGTAAAGTCCTGCGTGAACAGCTCCTCGGTCACATGAATGAGGGCCGCCATGTCGTCTTTGTTCCCGGTGTGCCGAACAGAACCAAGGGCTGCATATCCGATGTGCCTATGCCGTTCATGATGCAGTTGGCTGCTCTTCATATCTCACCTATTCCTGTTTTCGTGGGGATGTACCGCAATGATATTTGGCGTATGTTTTGTACGGACGGTACGGAAGATCAGGTTGTTGTCAGCGTGTTGCCCAAGCTCAGCCCCGGGCCTCTGACCGGTGAGCGTGTGCTGGAGGCATGGTTGGAGTGCTCCTCTGAGGTATATGCCGAGCAGCCGGTCATGAAGATGTCTGTGGCTCGTTTGCTGGTGGAGGGTCTTCGCCGTAATGGCAAAAGTGAGCTTATCGATGGTATGGATGGCTCCCGACTGCCTTTCTATAAGGTTCTGGGTGTGGCTATGGCTTTGGCAAAAGAGCTCAAGAAGATTGTGCCGGACAAGCGATTGGGTATTTTGCTGCCGCCGGGCAAGGGAGGTGTGATAGCGAACTATGCCTGTATTCTGGCGGGAATTGTGCCGGTTAACATCAATTACACCTCGTCTGAGCCGGCTTTTAAGAGTATCGTGCGCCAGAGCGGTATTACCCGTTTCCTGTCCGCCCGTGCGTTTATGAGCAAGTTGCCGCAGTTCCCCTGGCCTAAGGGCGATGCTATTATCCACCTCGACAAGACGTTGAAGGGCATCGGTATGCCCCGTATCGCCGCCTGGGTGGCATTTGCCCGTATGGCCCCCATGCCGCTTATCAGCTCGCGCTTTAACCTCGATGTGTACAGCGGGGACGATGAGGCTGCACTGCTCTTCACCTCGGGATCGAGTGGTGAGCCCAAGGGGGTGTCGTTGTCGCACCGTATGATTGTGGCCAATGTGACCCAGTTGCTCAGTAAGGCATATTTGCCGTCCGGCAGTAAGTTCCTGTGCAGTTTGCCGATTTTCCACAGCTTCGGTCTGACGATTTCGACCATGTTGCCGGCTTTCTACGGTTTCGGTATGGTGACATATCCCTCCCCGCTGGAGGCTAAGAAGCTCAACGAGCTCATTGAAGAACATGAGATTAATCTTGTGGTTTCCACTCCCACTTTCGCACGCAGCATGCTGCGTCGCGCCTCGGCTGCTACATATAAGAGCGTGAAGTACTTCATCGTTGGAGCCGAGAAGTTGCAGAAGGTTGTGGCGGATGAGTTCCAAGAGAAATGCGGCCTGACGGTGCTGGAGGGTTATGGCTTGACTGAGACGGCCCCTGTGTGCTCCGTGAACTTGGATGATGCCTGTTCTACACCTGAGCAGCCGTACTTTGTGCCGGGCCGTCGTTTCGGTTCCGTGGGGCCGATATTGCCGGGTATGGCAGTACGCCTGACGGATCCTGATGATGACAACGTGAGCGTGCCGCTCAGTGAGCAGGGCATGATTTGGTTTAAGGGCGCTAATGTCTTTAAGGGCTATATCGGTCGTCCGGATTTGAATGCCGGCATTTTCCGCGATGGCTGGTTTAAGACCGGTGACCTTGGTAAGGTTGATTTGAATGGTTTCCTTACTTTGGGCGGTCGGCGTTCTCGTTTCTCTAAGGTAGCCGGTGAGATGGTTCCGCACGAAGTGGTGGAGGATGCCATCGAGGAGTATGTGGAGAAACCTGAGGGCTTTACCGGACGCGCCGTGGCGGTTATGGGAGTACCCGATGCTCAGAAGGGCGAGGCGCTAGTACTGCTTTCCTGCCTGCATAGTGCCAATTTGCCGCAGGCCTTGGATGATATTCGTTCCTACATGGTCAGCAAGGGCTTGCCGCGTCTGTGGTGTCCGCGTGAAATCATACCGGTGGAGAGCATTCCCGCTCTGCCGACCGGCAAGATGGACCTGCGTGGTTGCCAGATGTTGGCCAACGAGGCACTCGGTTTGCAGTGATGCGGGGGGTAACCGGTTTTATGAAGAAAATGAGTATGGGATTTCCTTTGTTCAGGAGCGGGTTACTCTCCTTGATGATGGTTGTGACGGCAGCCTGTTCGGCGCAGAATGAGGCGACGGTGCCTGCTGTGACATTGCCGGCAACGGCAGAGAAGCTGAGTGTGAAAGGGGTGGAGAATGTTCACCGCGTCAGCAAAACATTGTACCGTTCCGGGCAACCCACGCCGGAGGGATTTACTCATTTGCAGGCCGAGGGTATACGCTCTGTACTTAATCTGCGTGAGTACCATAAGGATACTCGTCGGGCGCGGCACACGAACCTGCACCTGATGGCTTATCCCATGGCTGCCGGTGATGTGAAGGAGGCTGATGTTGAAAATTGTCTGAGGTTGATAGCTCAGGCACCGGGGCCGGTACTGGTGCACTGCTGGCATGGTAGTGACCGTACCGGTATCGTTGTAGCCGCCTGGCGTATTGTTTACGAGAATTGGACCGTGGCTCAGGCGGAAGCTGAGTTCCGCAATGAGTTGTACGGACACCATGAGTTCTGGTATGGTAATTTGGTGGAGCTGCTGCACGCTACCGATTGGAATGCTATGCGAGAGCGCCTGACAAAGAGTGGTGATGTGCAGTAGCCCGAATCGGAGGGATATATCGGGATTTTTCCGGGCAATGTTTGCCTGATGGGCTTGTTTACTGTCTTATGCGCCCATTATGTTGAACGAAAACTAGTATAGAGTTCGGCAATTAGGCAGACCTGCAATTTTGAAGATAGCCCCGCCT
>JAUNRC010000094.1:0-3391 GCA_030535875.1 Akkermansia sp.
TTATCATTCCCGGCATTCTGGCCTACAACCTGTTCCGCGATGATTTGGCCAACAAGGCCGACAGCAACACGGCCGCAATCGTGCAGAAGGCCGAGGCTTCCGGCAAGAAGGTTATCTACGACGTAGCCGCAAGCCGCTTTGTACGTGGGGATGCCGCCTCCTCCTCCGTCGACTATGTGAAGAAGAATCTCACCGTCGTGGGTGCTGCCGACAAGGTAGCAGAGGTGGATGCCAAGGCCGCCGAGCTTGCAGCTATCCCCGCCGCTGACATCGCCGCCCGCGAGGCCAAGGCTAAGGAGATTCTTGCCATCGACAAGGCAGCAACAAAGGACGCCCGCGCCAACTCCGCAGAGTACACCGTAACGACCACTCTGGCCGCCTACCAGTATGACTACGCCTTCGCCACCCTGCTGCGCAAGTTGCTGCCGGGAACCGGTTGGGCCTGGTTCGTGCTTGCCGCTCTGTTCGGTGCAGTAGTAAGCTCGCTGGCCTCCATGCTCAACTCCGCCTCCACTCTGTTCACCATGGACATCTACGCCAAGGCCAAGGAGGTTGCCGGCAGCCCCGCCAGCAACAGGCAGTTGGTAGCCATGGGTAAGATTGGCGTGCTGGTCTGTGCCGTCATCGCCACGGTCATCTCCCCCTTCCTGGACAACCCCGCATTCGGTGGCATCTTCACCTTCATTCAGGAGTTCCAAGGCTTCCTGAGTCCGGGTGTGCTGGCGGTGTTCCTCTTCGGCTTCTTTGTGCCCAAGTGCCCGCGCATCTTCGGTTGGCTGGGCATTCTGGTAGGTGCCGTATCCTTCGCCGCCTTCAAGTGGGTGGACATTCTGGGCTGCACCGACAGCTCCTTCCTCAACCGCATGGGCTACTCACTCATCGTAGTGTGTCTGGTAGGCGCATTCCTGACTGTCAGAAATGCTCTCACGGGTGGTGAAGCCGTAGTGCTGGGAGACAAGGGCATCATCCAGATGAAGACCTCCGGCCGCGCCAAGGCCTTCGGTCTGGCCGTGATTGTTGCCACGATTGCCCTCTACATCATCTTCTGGTAAAGAAGTGTTGTAACATCAATCCATTGCAGGGGCGCGTCGTTCGGAAGAACAGCGCGCCCTTTCGCATGCAGACTTGCAAAGGAACAAGCCCTGTGATAATATGAACATCATGACCATCCCGCCGAACAGCACACAGGAGGAACTCGAGGAGATTCTCAGCGCGCACATCAGGCAGAGCATCCGCACCGTGGTGCTGACCGGCCTGCTACTCAGTCCGTTCTGCTACCTGCGCTGCCTGCTCAATCCGCTCTGGGTACTGGGGCTCAAGGTACCGGGCATCTTCATCACTGCACTTTTCACCTGCTATGCGGGCTGGCAATATGTGAACGGCAACCCCGCTGCCGGCGAGTCCGCCCTGCTGTGGTGGGCCGTATGGGCTGCCATCATGCTGCTCATTCACTACATTCTCTTCTCGCTCATCCCCATAGAACTCTATCGTAACAGCAAGCGCTATCAGCCCCCCACCAGCACCGCCCCGGGTACAACTACCCCACAGGCTCTCACCATCCCCTGCAAACGCACCCCCGAGGGTTATCCGCAGGCGGAAGTCACGTTCCATGCCCCCAAGCGCGGACTCTATGCCCTGCAATGGAGTATAGAGAACTACCACGAAGAGTTCATTCCGGTGCGCGAAAACCACATCACCCGCGCCGCTTACTCACAACAATCGACTCAACCCGAACACTTACTCACAGAGATTTATCGTCTGGAAGCCGGCTCACACCTTCTCTGCCTACGCGCCGCCAATCGGGATGCCGCGCCCCCTGCCTCCGTCACGCTGACGCAGCTCTGCGGGTAACTGTTGTGAGTTGTACAGCTTTTTCACTTGACGGCGATGAAGATAGGGGGTAGAGTGAATGGCATGAAACGTCTGCTGTTACCGGCCTTTCTTCTTCCGCTCGTCATGAGTCAGTGCTCATGTCCGACGGATTATCGGGAAGTTGTTCAGCCCGAGATTAAACACGCAGCGGACGTCGCGACGCTCACCCCCTGCCAAATTGAGCACTATGGAACCACGTTGCTGGCTCACAGCAACGATATTGAGATAACCCGGGCTCTGCTGGCCGCCGGTGCCAAGCCCGACGGCAAACTCATCGTCAAAGGAATGTCCCACAACGGGACGGCCCTGCTGAATGCGACGGAGCCGGCAGTCATCAAAGAGCTGTTGCAAGCGGGGGCCAGCTCCGATATGATAGGCGGGCCCGACTCCCACTCACCGCTCTGCCGTGCCTGTGAAAACGGACACAACGCGAAGCTGAAGCTCCTGCTGGATGCCGGTGCCGACCCGAACCAAGTCGATTCACGAGGCACGCCCCCGCTTTGCCTCGCCGCAGAGGACATGAATGCTCAAGGTTGCAGGCTGCTGCTGGCTCATGGGGCCAAGCCCGACCTTGCCCGAGAAGAAGATGCCACCGCCCCCCTGCTCTGCGTGATGAAGGCCGAAGGAGCCCCCGGGGCTCACACTGAGGCAAAGTTTGCCGTCGCACAAGTTCTGCTCCGCGCCGGGGCTGACCCTCAACAGGCGGATGCCGAAGGCTGCACGCCCCTGCACCTCGCCCCACCTGAACTCATCCCCATGCTCACCGCCGCCGGGGCGGACGTGAATGCCCGCGACATGAAAGGCCGCACGCCCCTCTTCTACTGCAACAGCCCACAGCAGGCCGAAGTCCTGCTCCGCTCCGGAGCAGAACTCAATGCCCTTGACCAATTCGGCAACACACCCTTCGACATGGTGCAAAATGCTCAGGTCAAGTCCTACCTCCTCATCCGCGGAGCCTCCAGCGGTCACGCCCTCTAAGCCAACCTCTACACTATGAAAGCACGTCTCCTGCTCACACTCTGCCTGTTTTGCACGCTCACAGCCTGCCAGAGCGTGCGCACGGTATACGACGAGAACGGCAATGAGGTCAAGGAACACCAAGGCGGAGAACGTTCGCTCGAGGACTACATGCAGGAGACGTTCGACAAAGAGGTGACCCGCAAAAAAGATGACAGCGGCGTGCCGCAATCGCGCTCAACCAAGGTAAGCCGCTACCAAAAAGCCATCGACGAGGCCCGCAAGGATACCACCACCTTCAGCACGAGCTCCTTCGGCGGCGTGAAAACCTTTAACGGCAAGAGCATGTTCAGCGGAGCGGACAAGGACTTCGACAAAAGCAAGACCTATGCCGGAGCCTCTACCAAAGCCTCGTACAACAAAGACCTGCGCCCCGACTTCATGAGCGACACCAAGGGCGTATTCAGCCGCGATGAGCTCTACTCCTCCTCCACCGCAGACCGCGCTGCCGGTGACGGATTGAAATACGATGCCTTCAACACCGCCCACTCCTACGGCACCA
>JAUNRC010000094.1:3401-3848 GCA_030535875.1 Akkermansia sp.
AATTACAGCAATATCTCGCGCGATACCACAAGCGGCTACTACGAAAGTCGCAAAGATAACTACGAACAGCCGCGCATCATCAATCACCGCGATTACTACAAAAAGACCATTCACGACACCCGAGCCCTGCTCGGCCGCGATAATGAACCGCTTGAGGAGTAAGAGCTTATCTTTCTCGGAAAGATAAAACATTTACAATTTACGGATTTACAATTTACAATTTATTGAGTTTGCAGGCTTACGCCTGAAGAATGGCGAAGCTCATTCCGAACTTGCCGCCGCCCTCGGCCTGAAGCCGAGGAGCGTAAATGGTGGTGTAAGCTTAGCCTACTAACCGCACCGAAGGTGCCAAACTCAAAAAATTGTAAATGGTAAATGGTAAATTGTAAATCAACAGGGCAGACGCATTTGAGCATGTCATAAAAATGAGACCTAACAGGCTTTCAA
>JAUNRC010000042.1 GCA_030535875.1 Akkermansia sp.
AAAATCGATTTTTCAGAAAAAATCAGATTTTGCTCAAATTATAATTGACTCAATCGCTGAAATTGTTGAAAAGCCTGTAAAGGGAGGTTGGGTGGGGCTTAATCTCTGACGACGATATCGAAGCGGGCTTGGATATTGAAGTTCTTATCCATGAGAGCCCAGAGGGCTCTGTGAGTGCTGCGGGAGCGCACGGGGGAACAGCCGTCGATGTGAAGGCCGAATTCCTCCGCCGGGCAGATGGCGATATCGAGGGCGGAGCCGTTGGATTGCAGACGGAGGCGCTGCCAGTAGTCGGCGGTGTCGCCATGTTCCACGGTGGTGCGCTGTGTGGCGAGCTGTTGCAGGTCAGATGTGCTCAGGGAGCCGATGAGCTTGGGCACTCCTTCAGGGGCGGCGGGGGATATGCACCAGTCAAATTTGCCGTTGTCACGGCGCTGCGGTGCGAGGAAGAATACCTCAACCGGAGCGGTTGCGGAGAGGAAGGGGGCCAGTGCTGCCTGCAAGCGCTGTTGCTGCTCTGTGCTCATGGGGTGAAAGCGAGCCTCGCCGGCCATGAGCGGGGGCTGCTCTGCGGGCGGCTGAGCGGGCGGTCGGGAGCAGGCGGGGAGGAGGAGGGCCGTGCAGCAGAGCGGCAGAGCCGCTCTGTGCAGGGCGCTGTGAAGGGATGGGGTCATTACTTGTTGTGATCGAAGATGACCTCGTAGGTGTACTTACCTTCCTGCATGGGGGCGGTGATGTAGACCCTCTTGTCGGTGGTGGGAGCGGTGAAGGTTTGGCTGTACTCGTTGCTCTCGATGGGGAGGGCGCCGTTGACGACGCATTGAGCGGTGCCTACCACGACGATTTTTTTGGTGTTCGCAGGCATGGGCAAACTGAAGTTCATGTTGGCCTTGCCGTTGTTAAAGAAGGTGGTGAGGTCGGTATCGGTAAGCAGGTCGGGGTCGATGTCGGCCTGATCGGCAGGTTTACCTATGCGGAAGAGGGTGAGCTTGACCTCTTTGTCGGTACCACCGTTGTGAACGAGTCGCAGCGAGGTGATGGGCTCGGCAGGCAGTTCGTCCTTTGTGAGGAAGATGCGGTTGTTGACAGTCTTGGTCTTGAGGGCGGTACGGGTGCCGTCCGCCAGCGTGAGGATGATGTCGGCCCAGTTGCTCAGCTCGGGGTTCTCGAGGTTGATTTCCAGCCATTCGGGAGTGATGGAGGCGGGGATTTCAAGGTCGATGAATTCATCGGGTTTCATGGTGAACACCTCCATGATGCGGTTGAGGCCGATGGTCTTGTCGTCCTGATAGGCGGTGAAGCCGGGTGCCTTGGCGAGATTGTTGCTGACGTAGGGCGGCAGGGTGCGGTTGATGGTGAACTCGCAGATGGCGGCCCATCGGCGCAGCGGCTCGATGATGCGGTAGCGCAGCATGCGGGCCTGCACGGGATTTTTTTCGAGATTGACGACGATGGTGGCACCGCCGACGGGCTCTCCTACGGGCTGCCAGTTGGTGCCGTCGTCGGAAATTTCGAATTGGCCGCTCTTCATGATGTCACCGGGGCGTGGACCACCGGTAAGCATGACGATGTTGCGGATGTCGGTGGGTTCTCCGAAGTTGAGGCAGTACCAATGTCCGGCCTTTTGTTGACGGTCGGAGGACCAGAAGGAGCGCGAGTTGCGGTCGGAGAGGCGGTAGCTGTCGTTCAGCGCCGGGCCGCCGTTGGTGGTGAAGGTCGGGCGGGTGCTGTGGCGACCGGCCAGCTTGGCGTAGACGGCGTTGTTGAGGTGGCGCAGGGTGGCCTGCATGGCGGGAATCATGCAGTACATGGCAACTTCGGTGTCTTTAAGGTACTTAGTACCTTGCGGGCTCCATTCGTCGCGCTCGGTATTGGCCATGTCGGCCTGCAGGTTAACGGCGCGGAAGAAGTGAGCCATGCGTTCGGTCATGTCGGTGGTGCGGATGGCCTGCATGGCGGCGGTTCCGGCACGACCTGCGAGGATGAACTGGGAAATCCAGGGAGCGATGTCCTGCTGCAGGGCTGCGATGCCGTCTGCCTGTTGCAGGGTGAGGCCTGCCTGTTCCATGCGCCGGAACTCAGCCAGCAGGGGCTCAGTTGTGTGCGGGGCGAGCTCGTTGTTGCTGAGGGCTTGCATGTAAGCCTTGGCGGTGGGGGCGATGTGGACGGATTCTTCGCGGAAGTAGCCGTGACCGTTGGGCAGGAGGTAGGAGTTGTGGTCACAGAAGCACTGCATGGCTTCGGTGCAACCGGGGTACAGGCGGGCGATGCCGGCCCTCCATGATTTGTCGGACTCGAAGTTGGTGATGTTCCAAGTGTAGTCGGCTACGCCGAACAAGCCTACTTTGCCGGCCTCGGCGTGTTCCATCGGGTTGGCGACAAAGCCGCTCATGGCGCTCTTCATCTCCGGCTCAGTGCCAAGACCGTAGGTGCGCCCCATGGAGATGCGGCTGCGCTTGAAGTCATTGCAGGGCCAGTTCCACCAGATGAAGGTTGGGCGCTTGACGTGGGCGTTGACCCATTGCTGGCCTTTGAGTGTGATGTCGTGTACGACGGTGTCGCCGGTCCACATCACGGGGATGGACTTATCGAGTCCGTTGCCGAGGGTTTGCAGGAACTGAGCGTTGGTCCAGGCCTTGTTGTAGCCGGTGGGGCACATGATGAGGGTCTGGTTGACATCCGGATGTTTGCGGATGAAGTTCTCGAGGATGTAGTTGCAGAGCTGTACCTGGCGTTCTGCTCGGCCGATTTCGCCGCTCGAGTCGTCGACGAGTACGCCGAAGTCACGCACGCCCAGTTCGTACATGAGTTGTAATTTGCGGCACAGGCCGTCGAGTTGCTTCTTGCCGCCGTTGTCGTTCCAGCGGACGGTGTTGGCGGGGTGGATGGCCCAGACGAAGCGCACGTGGTTGCGGTGGGCGTGCTGTACGAGTTGGCGAATTTCTTCGGCTTTGTCGGCGGGGTAGGGTTGGTAGCAGCCCATGCCGTGGTGGTAGGGGTCGTCCTTGGGGGCGTAGATGTAGGTGTTGAGCTTATTGCGGCCGTAGAAGTCGAACTGGGACTTGCGGGCCTCGAAGCTCCAGGGCGCGCCGTAATAGCCTTCTACGGCTCCGCGGAAGGGTAAGTCAGGCCAGTCGACGATGGTGCCCAGCGGCAGGTCGCCCAGCTTGGCAAGGTCGGGCAACGGGGTGTCGGGGAAGGGGTCGCGCTGAGCATTCTGTGCACCGGCCACGCCGCGTAGTAGTTGGCAGAGGGTCTGCTTGGCGTAGTGCATGGCCTCGTTGCTGTTGGCGCGGACGGTGAGTTTGCCGGGGCGGATGTCGAGGGCGTAGGCGCCTGAGTTGTCAGCCGGGAGCTGAGCCCATACGTCGTCGTTGCTGTCGGGGGTGCGCAGCAGCAGTTCGACTTGAGTGACGCGGGTGTAATTGTCCTGCAGGTTGACTTGTTGAGGTTTGGGGTAGATGTCAGGGGCGGCGGCGGTGGTCAGGGCGGCTCCGCCGAGCATAAGGCCGGCAATGAGAATGTGTTTGTTCATGATGTCAGTTTGGTTAAAAGTGGGGTTAGGTCTGAGAAGGAGTTGAGGCGGTACTCGGGGTTGAGGGCCAGGCAGGCGGCCTCGTCCTCAGCCGCGAGGCGGCTCCATGCTGCATTGATGATGGCTACTCCCACGCTGTGGCACAGGCTGATGTCGCTCGGGGCATCGCCCACATAGATGATTTCCTGCGGGCTGAGTTGCCAGGCTTCCATGGCGCGTTTGAGATTGTCGGCCTTGGCGTTGTAATAGGGGTCACCGTAGAGGAGCAAATCGAAGAGCCCGTCCATGCCGTATTTTTGCAGGGTGGGCAGGGCGGTGTAGTGCTCCTTGCCGGTGAGCAGAGCAAGTTTGAGCCCGCGCGCTTTGAGAGCCTGCAGGAGTTCCACTGCTCCGGGGAAGGGAGCAGGGGCCAGTTCATCGTGCCGCTCGCAGTACACGCGTACGAAGGTGCTGATGGGCAGCGCGGGGTCATCGGGGTTCATGTTGAGCAGGCCGCCCAGTACGCCGCGGTCGCTCAGTCCGAAGTAACTGACCACTTTTTCGGGGGTGGGGGCAACTCCCGTCAGCTCCTGCACGCTGCCGCGGTAGGCCTCGATGCATAGCCGGAGAGTATCTCCCAGCGTGCCGTCCATATCGAAGATGATTCCCTTGAGCATAAATTACCTGTCACGCCACTATATCAGAATATGTGTGCGTTGGCAAGTTGGAAGTTTGTAAATGCGATTTTGAAGACTGCGGTTTACAGCAGTTCGTTCAGGACGATGTTCGGGTCGCTGAAGGGGTAGTGATAGCTGTCGAACTCGGTACCCAGACCCACGCTGCTCCAATAATCGCGCATGCGTGCCGGGGGGAATATCTCATCTTTGTCGGCGATGTAGGCGCGGTGCCATGTGAGGTGGGCAGCGGAGTGGGCGGTTGCGAGGGCTGCGAGATGTTCGAGCTCGGCAACTTTTGCGTCGGCTGAGCGGTCGGGGTAGGGGCCGGTGGGGATGTAGCGTCCGTCCGCTGCGCCGGCGGAGGCGGCAAAGGCATTTTCCCCGCCGTTGCGGGCGATGGTCTGCATGCTGCGCAGGACGACTTTGAGGCGCATGCCCCAACGCGGGTCTGTGGGGTAGGGTGTGCCGTTGAGTGCAACGGCTCGGTGCAGTGGCAGTTCGCGGCAAAGCTGCTCGGCTACCCACACGCCGAAGGACCAGGCAAAGAGGTAGATGCGCCGATAGCGGGCAAAGTCCTGTGCTCGGAAGGGGGGGGCTGCTCCGATGTGGTTGTGGCAGGCCAGAACATCACAGCCCGGAGGGTCGATGTGGCAGACGGCATTGGGCGTGGCTGCCCAGCCGAGCATGAAGATGACTAAGTCCTGATTTTCTGCTGATTGTTTGAGCCAAACTTGTTCCATGGCGATGAGAAGTCGGTGCGGGCTTGTAGCCCGCCGACGCTGGGAAGGTGTTATCTCTTGCGCTTGCCCTTTTTGTTCTTTTTGAGTACGGGGGCAGCGGTCTTCCAGATGAGGGAGTTTTCCTCAAAGTTCGGTGCTCCGTATATTTTGGACTCGGGTAGCTCGTCTGCAGTGCGGAAGAGGTGCAGGGGGGATGTGTTGGAGGGGGTGACTTCCTGTGTGAGCAGGTAGAAGTGGCTGTGACCACCGCCGTTTAGGAGGATGATTTCGATGGGGTAAACCTGCCCTTCTTCTACGGTGATGGGCGTGCCGCCGGTCAGACCGCCGTATTCATTGTTAATTTGCGGTGTGCTCTTGAGGCGCAGCAGGATGTAGTCTTTCTTGCCGGGAACTTTGTTCCTTACCAAATCGGCTTGATAATCCGGCCTTTTGGCGAGGGTGAAGGCCTTGTCTTTCAACCCGTTGGTTCTGTACATCGTAGGCATGTAATAGCCGGTTTCGAGTACCGGTTTGTCGTTGAAATTGACGATGATGGTGTCATCCGCCGCACCGACGAAACGGAAGGTCATGGATTTCGGGGCGGTGACGTAGCCCTTGAAGATGCACAGAAAAGCTCTGCTTTGATGGATGCTGTTTTCCTCCTGTCGGGTGTCCTCGCTGATAAAATCCGAGCTGCTCTGAGAGGCCGGCTCATCAATCAGTCCCATTTGGGCGGCTGTGGAGCTCGATGTGCTTTTTGGGAAGTAGATGTACGGGGCGGCGAAGGTGTTCGGGTATTTGAACACTTTGCGGAGGATTTTGGTGTTGCCCTCGGCACATCTGCGGGTGATTTCCATGTGCTGGCCGTGAATGTCGGGGCTTCCTGTGGGGTTGGTGGCTCGCGTGTTGCGGATGGTGGTAGCTTTTTTCAGGGTACGCACTCGCGAGCCTGCACCTTCTTCATAGGTCTCGGTGTAGGTGAAGGCCTTGCCCTCGGGCGAGAAGAGCGGGTTGTAGGCGTTGCCCCTCAGGAGTCCTTCCGGCGCTGCAGGAGCTTTTTCCACCCCTTTCCAGATGTACCAGGGGGAGTGGGCTTGCCAGTTTTCATCGTGGGCGTATGCAGAGGCGGAAATCAGGAGGAGTGTGCTGATGAGGGGCAATTTCATGGTGGTGTGCGGAAGGGGGGATTATTCGCTGTACTCGGCCCAACTGGAGGAGGTCTCCCACACGCGCACTCGTTCGAGGTGTACGCAGTCACGGACGGGGTAGGCGGTGCCGATGCCCCGGGCTGCTTTGCGCAGAGCGTCTTGGGCGAATCGGAAGACGGTGTGAGCCATGGCCTCGCTGGTGGGGTCCTGCTTTTCAAAGGGGATGATGCGCTCGCCGTAAATGCGGCGGAATTCCTCGTAGTGAGGGTCGCTTGTGTTCATGCACAGCGAGTGGTCAAATTGTTCGAGGAAGTCGCCCATCATTTCTTTGATGGCCTTGAAGTCCAGTACCATGTCGTTGTTGTCGAGGCTCTCGGCGGCGAATACCAACTCGACGCTGCGCGTGTGCCCGTGCGGGAACGCGCAGCTACCGGGATGCTTGGAGAGCAGGTGACCGCTCTCCAGCTCAATGGTCTTGCAAATTCGGTACACGGGCTCAGCAGACGGGGGTTACGCCTTTTTTGAGGATGATGTTGCCGTACTTGGCCGTCTCGCCTGTCACGACGACGGCGTAGGCCTTTTTGGCGCGCTCGTAGAAGGCGTAGCGCTCTTCGCGCTCGATGGTGCCGTCGTAGCCGAGGGCTGCGCGGTATTTGGCTTCGACGGCGGGGTCGAGGGTGTCGCCGGGGACGGCTTCCATCATGATGACGGGGGTGGCGTAAGCATCCAGCTCAAAGAGGGGGATGATGCCGGCCAGCAGGGTGTCGACCCCCAGTCCGTCAGCGCGCACGACCGTGCTGTTGAAGGTGTGGCCGGGGAAGTGAGCATCCGAGAAAACGATTTCATCGCCATGGCCCATTTCGGCCAGGATTTTGAGGAGTTCGGGAGAAATAACGGGAGAAATGCCTTTTAACATAGCGTCATTATACTACCATAGTCGCCGGGGATATGCAATCTCTATTTGAGCGGTGTGGCGTATGATTTTACATTGTGTGGCGAAATTGTCACAGGGTGTGTGGCGGATTGTTCACGCTAGAGGGCGTGCAATGAGTGGCAGAGTGTGGTAAAAGGGAGTCGTTATGAGCACTGTTTATATGGTGATGTTGGGCATTCTTCTGCTGCTGGCCATTTATGATCTGGCGGTGGGAGTATCGAATGATGCGACAAACTTCCTGAACTCCGCGGTAGGGTGTAAGGCTGCCGGGAGGTCGGTGTTGCTGGCTGTTACGGCGGTGGGAGTGGTGATAGGCTGCTCTTTCTCTTCGGGGATGATGGAGATTGCCCGCACGGGGGTCTTCACTCCGGCGATGTTCGGATTTCATGATATCATGATATTGTTTCTCGCTGTCATGTTGACGGACGTGATTTTGCTGGATTTGTTCAACACGTTGGGGCTGCCGACCTCGACAACGGTTTCGCTGGTGTGCGAATTGCTGGGTGCGGCACTTGCGGTGGCTCTGTATGTGATGGCTCACGATCCTGCCGCTTCGCAGCAGTTGGGTGAGTATATCAACACGGCGGAATGTTTCCGCATGATAACGGCTATTTTCTGCTCGGTGGTGATAGCCTTTACCATGGGGTGTGTGGTGATGTGGTTCTCGCGCCTGTTGTTCAGTTTCCGTTACAAGAAGGCCTACAAGTATATCGGTTCGTTCTGGTGTGCGCTGGCTCTGACGGCCATAACCTACTTTGCCGTATTTAAGGGGCTGAAGGGTAGCACTTTGATGAACAGGGAGCTGATGGAATGGTTGAATGCCAATCTGACTTTGGCTACGTCGGGAGCCTTTGTTGCCTGGTTGCTGCTCTGCTCGGTGCTGCAATATATGTTCCGGGTGAATACGCTGAAGGTGGCGGTGCTGGCCGGTACGGGAGCGCTGGCTCTGGCCTTTGCCGGTAATGATTTGGTGAACTTCATCGGTGTGTTTATGGCGGCGAAGGATGCCTACTTCGTGGCGGCTGATTATGTGGCTGCCGGTCATGAACTGAGCAGCTTGAAGATGGGGGCGCTGTCGGCTCCGGTGCAGGTGAATGCTCTCTGGTTGCTGGGCGCGGGGGCGGTGATGGTGCTGGCGCTGATTTATTCCCGCAAGGCACGAGCCGTTATCGAGACCGGTCTCAAGCTTTCGCAGCGGGGCGGGGTGACAAAGGAGCGCTTCGGTTCCTGCCTGCCGGCCCGTGCTGCGGTGCGTTGCTCGCTCAATGTTATGCGTGCTGTCGGGCGCGTAACCCCGCCGGCGCTGAGCCGATTTGTGGAGGCACGTTTTCGTCCCTTACATGCTGATGAGGAGGAAGGTCTGGCCTTTGACCTCATTCGTGCCTCGGTCAATCTGACGGTGGCGGCGCTCCTGATATCGCTGGCCACGAGCATGAAGTTACCGCTGTCAACGACCTATGTGACTTTCATGGTGGCGATGGGTACATCGCTGGCTGATAGGGCTTGGGGGCGCGATAGTGCGGTGTACCGCATTACCGGGGTGATGGTGGTCATCGGCGGGTGGTTCCTGACCGGTGTGGGCGCCGTTACGGCGGCATTTGTCACGGCGCTGGTGATGATGTACGGCGGTCTGTGGGGAGTGGTGCTCATGATAGTGATTGCCATGCTTATTCTGGTGAAGAACGGTATGGCTCACCGCAGAAGTAAGGATGGTGAGGTGCAACTCATCAATCTGAGCGATACTGCGGCCGTGCGCGAAATCGGTGTGGCCTCGGCTGAGCGTTTGGCTCAGGTTATGGATATTTACCGTGCTATGGTGAAGGCACTGCTGGAGGAGGATCGTTCCGCTCTCAAGAACATGCGCCGTAAGGCCCGGGAGATGACCCGCACGCTCAAGTCTTTGAAGGAGGATGGTATTTTGCCGACGATGCAGAGCATTGAACCTCAGCATGCGGAACGTGCTCAAATTCTCTACCGCATCAATGAGAGTACTCTTGATGTGGCCGAGAGCCTGCTGACCATCGTGAAGAGCAGTTACAGGCACATCGACAACAATCACGTCGGTTTGAATGAGGCTCAGGCTGCTGACCTGCTGGCTATGTGTGAGCGTGTGGGGCGCTTCTTCCCCGAGATGAGCGATATCCTTCGTTCCGGTGATTACAGCAATATGGCGCTGGTTATTGCGCATGCGGATGACTTGAGCGCTGAGTTCGCCGCCTGCATTACGCGTCACCTCCTGAGCGATTCGGATGATGAGGGCGGCATGCGCAACGGCATTCTTTATCTGGGATTGCTCAACGAGACGCGTTCTATGGTCCGCAAGTCATTCGCTCTCATTAAGGAACAGCGTGAGCTGATGGAACTCTGATGATGATTTCCTTCCCGGGCGGGAAGTCGTGTAAGAGAGAATGGAATGACGGCTGTGGCTCCTCCGCAGCCGTCATTTTCTCCATAAGAAACTCGACATTCGCTTGAAATGGTTTATACTGAGGGAGCCATGATTTCGTGGAATATAGCCTTGGGCCTGATGGTTATTGCTCTGGTGCTGCCGTTTGTTTACCTGCGCTCACAGTTGCTCTCGCTCCGCAAGCGGGTGCGCCGTGACCAGACGGAGATGGAACATCTGCGGCACATCCTGCTGGAGCTCGAGCAGCAGGTGCAGAATGAAAAATCGCTCTTCCTCGAGGCTTTGGGGGTGCCGTTCCTGCTGGTACGACCGTCCGGGCGATTGGTGATGGCCAATAAACGGGCCGGACAACTGCTGGGGATGGATGAGTGCATCCATTCCAACCTGCTCAGGGTGCTGCCGGATGGTCCCCTGCGCTTAATGATTGCTCAGGCTGTGCAGGCAGGGGAGCCTCTGAAGGTGACGCTGAGCCTTCGTCAACATGGCGAGGAACGCCATTTCCGTGTGCGCTCGACCCCGCTGAACAATGCAGAGGGGCATGTGGGGATTGTTTTTCACGATGTGACGGAGGAGCACCGCACGCAGATTATCCGTCGTGATTTCGTGGCCAATGCCTCGCATGAGCTGCGTACGCCGCTCACCATCCTGCGGGGGTACTTGGAAACGCTTATGGATAATCCGACCGACGCGGAGTTGCAGGAGCGCTCATTGGGTCTGATGAAGAAGCATGTGGACCGCATCACTCGATTGGTGGAGGACATGCTTATGGTCTCGCGGCTGGAGAATGCGGAGAAGGGGTATTTTAAGATGGCGGAGTTTGATTTTCAGAGTGTGGTGGATGATGTGCTGTTGCGCTTGGAAGGGGTGGTGCGGCGTCAGCAGGCTGAGCTGAGCGTGGAGATTGAACCTCGGCCGTTCCTGCTGGTTGGCGATAAGTTCTACTGGTCGCAGATTTTGTTCAATCTCATGGAAAATGCCCTTAAGAATAATCCCAATCCGGGCTTGCACTTGATGCTGCGGGCGGAGAGGGGGGCGGCCGGCGAGTTTGTTATTTCGGTGCAGGATGACGGGGTGGGGATTGTGGCGGAGGCCTTGCCCTTTATCTTCAATCGTTTTTATCGTGCTGATTCGTCGGGCAAAATTAAGGGGACCGGTTTGGGCCTTTCCATCGTCAAGCATGCCGTGGAGCTGCACGGTGGTACTATTGCGGCAGAAAGTGAGCCGGGGCGCAGCACGATTTTCCGCATTGTGCTGCCGCCTGAGAGTCGCGGTACGGCTTCACTCTGAGTCCTTCTTCGTCTGAAGAATGGTCTCACGGGTCTCCTTAGCGCCGGTGAGCCAGCGGAATACTCCCTCGCGGTCTTGGTCTTCCAGCAGGAATATCAATCTGTGGAGGTCATTCACGCAGTTGTTGAGAACTTCGCGTACGGCAACGTCGTTCTCCCACAGAATATCCGCCCACATGCTCGCTGCGCCGGAGCACACGCGGGTCGTGTCGCGAAAGCCGCCGGCTGCCAGCCGCTGTAAATCTGCCATGGGAACGTCACCCGGGCGGGCGTTGCGAGCGCCCAAGGCTGCCATGATGTGCGGCATGTGCGATATGCGGGCGACGGCACGGTCATGGTGTGCCGGTTGCATGCTGTATGTTCTGCCGCCGAGAGCCTGCCAGAACTGAGCGAGTTGCTGTTCTTTTTCGGTGGGTACGCCATGAGGATTGGTGATGGCGACGGTAGCTCCCTGCAGGAGGGTGGGCGTGGCATTCTCAAGCCCCTGTGTTTCGGCCCCGGCCATGGGGTGAGAGCCGATGAAGAGACGGCCTCGCTCTGTGAGCAGAGCTCCTGTCGTGCGGTGGACGTAGGCCTTTACGGAGCCTACATCGGTGACGAGGGCTGACTTGCTGATATTGGGCAGGATGAGCCGAGCAAGCTCCTCGAAGGCCCCGATGGGGGTGGCGAAGATGATGAGGTCGGCACCGTCGGCGGCCTGTCGGGCGTCGGTAAAAGTGCGGGAGATTCCCAGACTGTTGGCCAGTTGCAGCGATTGTTCCCGTCGTGCCCAGAGCCTCAGCTCGCAATCAGGCAGCTTGTCGCGCACAGCCAGAGCAATGGAGCCGCCGATGAGACCCGGCCCGTAAATGGTGACTGTTTTGAAGGGCGACGAGGGCATGCTGTCTTAGGGGACGATGAACTTGAAGTTTGTGTTCTTGACTTTGAGAACCTTGCCGCTGGGGTGAACTTTGCCGGTCTTGGGGTCGATAATGCGGATGGTCTTGGTGGGGTCGAGTGGGTTGTACACACGGATGGGGTCGCCCTCCACTCGGGTGGCAACGGGTATGGGCCCGGTGTTGGTGATGAGCTTGGGGTCCGTCGGTGTGGTCGGAGCGGGGGAAGAGCTTGTGGGAGCCGGCGGCGTAACGGTGCTGACAACCGGAGCCTGCATGGCTGTCGGTGCTGCGATGGCCGGGGTGCTCGGCTGGGTGATGTGAGACGATGTCGGTGCAGGAAGAACAGGCTTGGGCGCCACCGGGGTGATAACCTTGGGGGCCACCGGGGTAACGGGACGAACGACCGGACGAATGACCGGTACGGCCGGGCGGACAACCGGAGCTACCGGTGCCGCAACGGGGCGGACGGCTGTCGGAGCAACCGGGACGTAGGCGGGCATCGGGCTGAGTGCCGGAGCCTGATAGGGGGTCATGCCGGGAGCCCACAGGTTGCCCGGGTTCGCTGTCTGTACGGCACCGGTCTGAAGTTTGGGCGGAAGCGGTGCGGGTCTCTTGGGAGAATAGGGCATTTCCGGCACCGGGTTGGAGTCGTACACGCATGAGCTGAGCACACATCCCGTCAGTACTGCGGCAATGAGATGTATGCTGGGAGAGGTTTTCATGTGGAGGAATGTGCTTTTCACTAAGGTGAATCTTAGGGGCTTTGGGGGGGGAAGTCAACAGTAAATCGCGTATTCATTCCTTTTGGTCTTGAAAAATTGTTCTTTGGGGTGTAGTATCATCGCATGAGCATGTTGTTGCACTGTCCCAGTCTCTACCGTTACACCAGGCGCCTGACCCGTGAGGTTCAGGTCGGGAATCTTGGCCTCGGCGGAGAAAATCCCATCCGCATCCAGTCGATGTTGACGAGCGCCACCCTCGATACCGAGGCCTGTGTGAAAGAGGCTCTTGCGCTGGCGGAGGCCGGTTGTGAAATTATCCGACTGACGGCACAGACGAAGGTGCACGCCGCCAATCTCGAGCACATCGCGCGTGAGCTCAGGGCCGCCGGTTGTCAGGTGCCGCTTGTGGCTGATATTCACTTCAAGCCCGATGCCGCGATGGAGGCCGCTAAATGGGTGGAGAAAATCCGCGTGAACCCCGGCAATTTCATCGATAAGAAGAAGTTTGTTGAGCGCGATTATACCGATTCGGAATACGAGGAGGAGCTGGAGCGCGTGCGCAAGGCTTTTACTCCGTTGGTGTTGTTCTGCAAGGAGCACGGGCGCGCCATGCGATTGGGAGCTAACCACGGCTCTCTTTCCGACCGCATTCTTAACCGTTATGGTGATACGCCGGAGGGCATGGTGGAGAGTGCTCTGGAGTTCGCCCGTGTGGCTCGTGAGCTCGATTATCATCAGTTGGTGTTCTCGATGAAGTCATCGAACGTGAAGGTGATGATTCAGGCCTACCGTCTGCTGGCCAAGCGTTTGGCTGAGGAGGGCGCAGATTGGAATTACCCCATTCATTTGGGTGTGACCGAGGCCGGTGAGGGTGAGGATGCCCGCATCAAGAGCGCGACCGGTATCGGTTCGTTGTTGGCGGACGGTATAGGCGATACTCTGCGCGTGTCGCTGACGGAAGACCCTGTTTATGAAATTAAGCCCGGCTTTGAGCTGGCTGCTCCGTATCAGCCCGGCGCGGAACATCCCGTGACCGATTTTCCTGACGGGGAGCCCGAGGCTCCGTTCAACCCGTTCAGCTTCGGCAAGCGTAAGGCCGAGTTGATAGAGGTCAACGGCGTGAGCTTGGGGTGGAACGAGCCCGTGAGAGTGGTGCTGCCTGCTGCTGCCTGTGAGGCGCTCTCTCCCTCGGAAATGAAGGACTTCATGCCTGAGCTTGCCTACGAGGCTTGCGGTGCCGTGGAGGTAGACCCTCGCGATGCTGCTCAGTTGGCGGCTCTGGAGGAGGCCCCGGCTACGTTGGTGACGGTGAAAGATGGCGTGGATATGCCGGTGCCGCAGGCTTTCCGTCTGTTGGCGGCCCTTATTCCTTCTCGCCACAGCATCTTGCTGAAGGATACTTTAGGCGGTGATGAGCCCCTGAGTGCTCCGATGGCCGGCGGTCTGAATATCGGTTCGCTGCTCTGCGACGGTATAGGCAATGCCGTGCTCATACGCCGTGAGTCTGACCCGCGTAAGGCTGCTTACCTCGGCTTTAATGTTCTTCAGGCATCGGGGGTGAGATTGAGTAAGACGGAGTATGTCTCCTGTCCCTCCTGCGGTCGCACTCTTTACAACATTCAGGAGGCCTCCGCCCGCATCCGTCAGGCTACCGGTCATCTCAAAGGGGTGAAGATTGCCATTATGGGCTGCATCGTGAACGGTCCCGGTGAGATGAGCGATGCCGACTTCGGTTATGTGGGCGGCGCTCCGAACAAGATTAATCTTTATGTGGGTCACACCCCCGTGGAGTTCAATATCCCGCAGGAGGAGGCCGTCGAGCGCCTTATTGAGCTGATTCGCAGTCACGGGCGTTGGGTGGAGCCCTCATAAGATTAGTGCAGAAAAAACGGATAATTTGTGATATGGTCAGGGTTAAGGTGATTTGGAGAAGCGTCGGTACTGTCAGGGAGAGTGTAGATGCTGTTGGGCGATTGGGTGAGCAAGCCGGGCAGGAGCCATCTCTCATTTTCGAGTTTGATGGTTGTCAGTTCATATGCGATGCAGATTGCCAAGATTACGATTGGTTGGTGGTGTATGATGAAGTGCCTCGTAACGTAGGTACTGTTAAGGACGAGTGCGAGGAATTGGCCTGCCCGCGTGAGCATACTATATTGGTAACGATAGAGCCTCCTACCATTAAGGTGTATCCTAAGTGTTACTCAAACCAGTTTGCCTATTTGCTCACCACTCACACTCAGGAACAGCTTCCTCATCCTCGCCATCGTTATGGAGAGGGCTGTCTCCAATGGTGTGCGGATTGTACTTTGGAAGAGCTTTTTTCTATGCCGGAATATGAGAAAACCTGTGAGCTCGGAACTGTGTGTTCCGCTAAGCAACAAACTCATACTCTGCATCGTATGCGTTATAATCTTACAAAATACCTTTCAGAACATCTCCCCCAGATGGACTGGTATGGACGTGGCGTGAAACCTCTTTCAAGAAAATGCGATGCCCTTTTCCCCTACCGTTACCATGTGGCGATGGAGAATTATATCGCTCCTTACCATTGGACGGATAAAATTTCCGACCCCATTCTGGGCCTGTGTCTTACGTTCTATGCCGGTGATCCCCGTCTGAGCGAGATTTTTCCAGCCGATAGTTTCATTCCTATCCCGGCGGATAACCCACCTGAGGCGTGCCGCATCATTTCTGAGGCTATTGCAAATAACGAGTACGAAAAGCGTCTGTCTGCTATCAAGGAAGCTAGGCGTCTGCTGATAGAGAAGTATAATTTCTATGCTCAGGTGGCGGCACTTATTCATGAAGTTGAGGCTGGAGAGAAAGAACCTCCTGCACGTGTGCCATTTAAGCTCAAGGGACGCCACAGGCTGCGTCGCAACCCCATTAACGCGCTCGCAGAAGCGTGGGAGATATTGCGTTGCCGATACTATGTTAAAAAGAATAGGTGCAAGAACTGAGCTTGTTGAGCCGAATGAGTTTTATCCCCGTTGCAGTTCGTTGCTGCAACGGGGGCGTTTTTTATTCCGGTATGGGGGTGGCAGCATGTCTGCCAGTCCAGGGAAGCCGCTCTCACTCTTTCGGGCATTGCCGGCGGCTTGCTGCTCTTTTTCTTCCTGAATTTGAGCCAATCGGGTGTCTTCGGTTAGGGCTTTGAGCTTGTCCGCATGACTGAAATCCCCGCTTTCATCACGGAATATGCTGGCGAGTCAGTCGCGTTTTTCTTCAATCGTCAGATGGCGTTTTTTTTCATGTGTTACCGGAATGGGGAGAAATCTCAGCAGGTGGGTGATGTGCCGACGGTCTTCTTCTGTCAGGCTGTAATATTCACTTTGCTTTTATTGATTTGCCACTACTGTGTGTTTTACAAACAGGGGGGGATGAAAAAAAACTCATGGTGCTATTGAAGCACCATGAGGAAGATAAAACTGGCTGGTGAAGCTTATTTGTGCCAATCGTCAAGAATCCACTTGCAGGGAAGTACCCGATGATGCAATTTCTTGCCCTTGAATCCGGCTATTGCTTCGTCCGGATCGGGTGAACCATGGAACACCAGAACCCGTGTGTCCGGCTTCTTGGGCGCAACGAACAGGTTGAACGGGAAGCAGGGGCGGCATGCGCGCTTGAAGCTCTTCACCCACTCCGACGGCCACCAATAGACCTCTTTCATCGCGTGTGTGAGGAAGGCCTGTTCTGTCGGGTACTTGGAGCCATCATTTGCCTCCTCGAACTCACGAAGGAAAGTTTCATATATGTACTGCGTGGTGCCCGCTTCAAAGCGGAAGAGGGAGGAGTTTCCGATATTCGGACGTTTGCGGAAAATAGTTTTGTGCCACTCAATCCAGTTGTGGATGATGCAATTTTTGCCCGGCTTGTATTCAAAGAAGCAATCAAGATCGCCTGTGATGACTACGTCTACGTCGAAAAACAGAGTCGGCCCCTTCAAGTCAGCAAAGCCATCCTGCAGAATGGCCAGCTTGGCGAACAGGTTGGGCCAGCTTGTGTAGAAGTCCGGACGGGGATTTTCAGGGAAGGGGACGACGTCTATACCTTCCTCCAATCCGGAAGAATCTTCAGTAACGCAAATAAATCGGAAAGGTCTGTGAAGGTGACGTTTAACAGAATGATACAGGATATTCACAAACTCTGCCGGATACTTGGTACCCCATTTCAGACAGATTACGTTACATTGTGCAGTATCGCTCATATTGCATGCATTCTAGCAACATTTTAGGAAACTGTCAAGAAAATAGATGGACAAAGCAGGGCAAACGCATTTGAGTTGTGTCATACATCCTCGAGATTCAGGTATCCGAA
>JAUNRC010000001.1 GCA_030535875.1 Akkermansia sp.
CATTACGAATGCGTTGCTCTACCCCTGAGCTACAGCGGCAGATGCTGTGTGCGGGGGCAGTCTACCACTATTCGACCGATATTGCAAGCAAAATTTTCAAAAAAGTTATTTTTTTTTGGCAAGTTACATTTTAGGATTGATTTTAAGCGAATGAGGTACTAGAATGTCGGTGCTATGACATACGAAGTTTTCGATACTCCGCAGGCTGCAGCGAAGAAACTCGCCGCAGAAGTTGCCGAACTCATCCGCAGCCGTGCCGCCGAGGGCAAGGGTGTGGTACTGGGTCTGGCTACCGGCGCCACCCCGCTGCCTTTCTATGCTGAGCTTATCCGCATGCACAAGGAAGAAGGTCTTTCATTCAAGAACGTGACCACATTCAACCTTGATGAGTACACCGGTCTGCCCCACGATCACGTGGAGTCCTACTGGTACTTCATGCACACCAACCTGTTCAACCACATCGACATCCCCGCCGAGAACATCAACCTGCCCTGCGGCACGCTGGCTCCGGAGGAGATTCCCGCTCACTGCCAGGCTTACGAAGACAAGATTAAGGCCTGCGGCGGTCTGGACCTGCAGATTCTCGGTATCGGCCGCACCGGTCACATCGGCTTCAACGAGCCCGGTTCTGACGACACCACCATCACCCGTCAGGTACACCTCGACGACCTTACCAAGACGGATGCCGCTCCCGCTTTCGGCGGTTTCGACAACGTTCCCTGCACCGCCATCACCATGGGTGTGGCCACCATCATGGGTGCCAAGAAGGTACGTCTGATGGCCTGGGGCGAAAAGAAGGCCTCCATCGTGAACAAGGCCATCAACGGCCCCGTAACAGTGGACGTTGCTGCCTCTTACCTCCAGAAGCACCCGGACGCCAAGTACTTCCTCGACGCTCCGGCCGCTGCTGAGCTGTAAAGCCGACGTTCTGAACACATCGATTCTCAGACGGGAGCCGGCAACGGCTCCCGTTTTTAATCGCCACCCTTTGCGAAGCCCCCGTGCACCTCTACATTCATATACCCTTCTGTCTGCGCATCTGCCCCTACTGTGCATTCTACAAGCACATGTTGGGTCGCAGCGACTTGGAGGGATTTGTACGGGCGGTTGCGGAAGAGGCACGTCTGCGATTACCGCAGGGCTATGCGCCGCAGACCATCTACTTCGGCGGGGGAACACCCAGTTTACTCTCCCCCAAGCACCTCGACCTTCTGGCGGAGGGACTCAAACGCACGGTGGACTTCTCGCAGGTCAAGGAATGGAGCTTCGAGAGCAATCCGGCCACATTCACCACAGCCAAGGCCGAACAATGGGCACGTCTGGGCATAACCCGAGTCTCGCTCGGAGCACAAAGTTTCGAGCCGGAATTACTGCGCTTACTGGGGCGCACGCACAGCCCGCAGCAAATTGAGCAAAGCGTGTCCATGTTGCGGGCAGCGGGTATTCCGCAGGTCAACATAGACCTCATGTTCTCCCTGCCCGGCCAAAGCCTCGCTCAATGGCGGCATACTTTGGAATGCGCCATTGCTCAATCGCCGGACCATCTCTCCACCTACAATCTCACATACGAGGAAGACACAGACTTCTTCGACACGTTCGGAGCCCAAGGCAATGACGAGGAGACAGACGTGGCGATGTTTACACTGGCAGACGAACTTCTGACAAAGGCGGGCTACCGCCACTACGAAATTTCCAACTTTGCGAGAGACGGCAAGGTCTCTCACCACAATCTGGCCTGCTGGAGAGGGGAAGATTATTACGGACTGGGGCCGGGAGCCTACGGCACCGTTCAATCAATCCGCTACCGCAACACCGAGGACACTGCGGCCTACACCGCCGCTCTCAAACAAGGCCGCCTGCCGGAGTTCACCGAGGAAGTCATCACACCCGCCGAGCGCCGCACGGAACTACTCGGCCTACGGCTGCGCACGGATGAAGGACTGCCGAGCGAACTGTTGCGCCGGCAGGATGAAGACTTCATCCGCATGTTACAGGAAGAAGGGCTGGCCACGCTCAATGCGGAGGGGCGTCTGCTGCTCACCTTGCGCGGGCGACTTCTTGCCGATGAAATAGCCGTTCAGCTCATCAGTTGAGCTACTGCCTCATTTCAGATAATCCGTCCAGAGTGTACCGCACACATCGGTAGGCATGCGCCAATCACCTCGGGGAGAGAGCGCGATGGTGCCGACCTTGGGTCCGTCCGGCACGCAGGTGCGCTTGAACTGCTGGGTAAAGAAACGGCGCAGGAAGGTGCGCAGCGTACTCTCAATCAACACCTCGTCATACTCTCCGGCAAAAGCATGCAGAGCAAGAGCCCGCAGCTTATCGGGCTCAGCCCCGTACTTAATGAAGTGATAGAGGAAGAAATCGTGCAGGTCGTAAGGCCCGAGAATTTCCTCGGTCTTCTGGTCAATCTTACCGTCATCAGAGGGCGGCAGCAACTCCGGGCTCACGGGAGTGGCATTCACATCGCGCAGCACAGCCGCCAGCTCCGGCTCGGACTGAGTGGCAACGTACTCAATCAAACAACGAATAAGTGATTTGGGAATAGAGCAGTTCACCCCATACATGCTCATGTGATCACCATTGTAAGTGGCCCATCCCAGAGCAATCTCGGAGAGGTCACCCGTGCCCACCACCATACCGCCGGTCTTGTTGGCAAGGTTCATGAGCAATTTGGTACGCTCACGGGCCTGTACGTTCTCATAGGTATTCGTACGGAGAGCGGGGTCGAAATCCAGATCCTTGAAGTGCAGCAGGCAGGCCTCCTTAATGTTCACTTCCTTAAAGGTGCAACCGAGCAGCTTAATCATCTTCACGGCGTTGTTATAAGTACGCCCGGTGGTTCCGAAGCCCGGCATGGTGATAGCCAATATACAATCGTTACTGCGACCCAACAATTTAAGCGCACGGTCACAGACCGTCAGAGCCAAGGTGCTGTCCAAACCGCCGGAAACACCGATGACCAAGGTCTTGGCGTAGGCGCACTCCACCCGTTTGGCAAGAGCTGCCGCCTGAATGTTAAGAATTTCCTCGCACCGCTCAACCATCTTCTCCGCCGTCGGCACAAAGGGACGTGACGGAAGTTCCGCATATCGCCAATCGCACTCAGGTACTTCTATCGAGCAACATACCCGCCGCGGTGACGGCCACTCAGCAAGCAAAAGATTGTCGCAGAAATTAATCTCACTCAATCGGGCTGCAGCCAAGCGCTGCATGTCAACATCAGCATATACAATGCTCAACTCGCGGGCAAAAGGCTCATTACGCCCTACGACATGACCATTCACCGCCAGCACGGCAGAGCCTCCGCACACACCATCCTGAGTTGTCTCACCCACCCCGGCCGAAGCATGCACATAAGCCGCCACACAACTACCGCTGCGAGCCTGTACCTGACAAAGAGTGTACTCCCCGCGACCGGCCAGCGCTACGGCTGCCGACGGATTGAGAATAACCCTTGCTCCCTGCATGGCCAAACGCGTGGAGGGCGGTAACAGGGCTGTGGCATCATCCCCAATCTCCACACCGAAGGTCAACTCATCGCTCACGGTAAAAATCAGGTCGGTACCGATAGGCACACGGAAGAAATTGCCGAACATCGCCACCTCGGTGCAGGTCAACATCGCGGCAGGAGAGAACTGACGGCGCTCATAACTCTCGCGCTTGTTGGAAATGACACTCTTCGGGACAAAACCGCGCACAACCCCGCCCTGTACCACGGCTGCGACATTAAACAGCTTGTCATCCAGCAACAAAGGCAAGCCCACAACGGAAACAAGGGGAAGCTCCGCCGTCTCATCGGCAAACCGGGTCAGTGCCTCTTCCGCAGCCTTCAGCAAAGCCGGTTGGAAAAACAAATCCGCACACCCGGCCGAAGTAATGCAAAGCTCGGGGAATGTCACTATGGCAGCTCCCTGCCCGGCTGCCTGTTTTGCGGCAGCAATCAGCTCCGTTGTATTGAAATCAACATCCGCCACGCGCACGCGAGGCACTGCAGCAGCCAACCTGTAATAGCCGAATGTGCTCATCTCGCCGTTTATTCTGACACATTCACCGCGAAAGTCAATCAAAACAAGTCATTTTCGCGGCAATTAATTCAAGCAACCAAAACTGCAACAGGAAAGCTTTGACACAGCCCCTCAAAGCATGATATATATCTGCAACACACAGCAATCAGAACATTTTTTATGAAAAAGGTAACTCGATGGATTCTTCCGTTCGCCGCTACGCTCATGATATGCTCATGCGGTGAGGAAACTGTCTCAGCCCCCTCCGATGCTGACGATGGTGACCGATACGTCGTTGAAACCGATCCCGATACCGGCAAAAAAATCCTCCGCCCCGAAACAACGAGAGAAACAGTTCAACGGAAAGTGGGAGAATACGCCGTAGATAAAACGGAAGAAATGGCGAAAGATAAAGTGAAAGAAACCATCTCAAGGTTAAACCCTTGGGATTAAACCATCGCTCCGTTGCGTAGGCCGAGCGAACACCCCCCCATCCCGCATGAGCACCGACATACAAGAAGGAAAAATGAGCCGCAGGCGATTTCTCCGCTGTCTGGCAGGAGGCATTGCCGGACTGACGGCGGCGGGATGGGGTGCCGACCGCCTGTTGGCACACACTATCTGCCGTCCGGGTGAATGGAAAGGCCCGATAAGTGACCATTTCGACGGCACCTGTTTTTTCAACCCCACAGTCAGTCTGGATTACAGCACCTCAGCCGCCATGCGCTGGCTGAAAGAACGAAACGAGAAAGGCAACTACCCGGTAGTGAAGAGCAACCGCTTCTCGCCGGAACTTGCAGATGAAGTAAGCGGGCGCAACTGGGAAGTCACCATGGTCAATCACTCCACCCTGCTCATCCGCTGTGCGGGGCTCAACATCCTGACCGACCCGATTTGGAGCGACCACACCAGCCCCATCCCCCTCGGACCGGAACGCAAGCGCCCCGTCGGCATAGCGTGGGAGGCTCTGCCGCACATCGATGTTTGCCTGATTTCGCACGACCATTACGATCATTTCGACGTACCGACCCTACAGCGACTTTACAAGCGCGACAATCCCCTCTTCATCGTTCCCTTAGGACTGAAAAGCCTGCTGAACTATCACCTCGAGGCCGACACGCGCTGCGAGGAAAAAGATTGGTGGGATGAAGTAAAAATCACCTCGAAGCTACGCGTGGTACTCACCCCGGCACTGCATTGGAGCAAGCGCTACCGCGATGCCGCCAGTGCCAATCGTTCACTCTGGTGCGGCTTTTCGCTACTCGTTGAAGATGGTCCCCACATCTATTTTGCGGGCGACACGGCACGCTGCAACTGGTTCGAAGATATTCGCCGGAGGCTGGGCGCGCCGCATGTCGCCCTGCTCCCCATCGGCATGTACAAGCCGGAATGGATACGCCGCAACCACACCAGTCCGGCAGATGCCGTCGAGGCTTTCCGCCAACTGGAAGCTCAGCAGGCCATAGCCTGCCATTTCGGCACCTGGCAACTTGCCAATGAGGGCTACGACGAGACGCTGACCGACTTGGCTCAGGCCCTCCTTGCCCAAAACATTGCCCCGGAAAAATTTCTCACACCCGACAATGGGCAAACCATGCGAGGAAGTGTGTAAGAACGGATTGACTCAGCTTTCTTCAGCCGGCAACATGAAGAGCAAGCGCTCCATCCCGTGCTGAGCCACCTCATTCCACAGCGCTTTTTCGAGGGTAGACACGCGCATAGCCCGTTCCTCATCGCTCATGAGATTGACAGCCTCATCACCGAAATTTTCCACCAGACTTTGCTCCGCGCAACGGCTCACCAATTCAGCCCAGAAGGTCGAATCTCTGTACTCATCCAGCACATCAGAGAAGAAAGCCTGATCAATATAGCTGCGCTTAAAGAACCAATAACCGCAATCAGGGTTCAGCTCCATGTGACGGCCGATGGACGGCACCCCGCGAGCGGCTTTCAAGAGAGCCACACAGAGCCGCTGCCAAGCCTCGGCACGAGTGTCTTTCATCTCCGGCATAGCCTGCCCGAGCATCGAGAGCACCAGAGCGCACATCTCAGCGAGATGGTGCATCTCCGTTTCGCTCAACTCTACGTCCAGTTTCGACATAAACCCAACATCAGATGAGACCGAGCTGCATGCGAGCCTCCTCAGTCATCATGTCCTGGTTCCACGGCGGATCCCATACGAACTCAATATTCACATCGCCCACCCCCTCAAGGGCAGAGATTCCGGCCTCGGCCTCAGCCATGAGATGAGGTCCCATACTACAACCGGGTGCCGTAAGGGTCATGCGCACATGAACGTAGGCGCCCTGCTCCTTTTGCGGTACCACTTCCACCTCGTAAATCAAACCGAGATTGACAATATCAACGGGAATTTCCGGGTCATACACACCGCCGAGCACCTTCCAAACTCTTTCTTCCAGAGAGAGGTTAGCCATATCCTCCTGCGGAAGCTCCGCCTGCTCCTGAGTAATAATACCGGCCCGCGCAGCCTCGTGACGGGAAATACGCACCAATCCGATATCCGTTGCCGCCGTGATAGAATTGCCCAACATCTGGGTAATGTATATCCGCGACCCTTCCGGCAAAATAACGGCATTGCCGGCCGGCACCTGCACGCCGGCAATCTCAGCCTCTGTGATGACTTCCTGATTGAACATTGCTGTGAGCGCTCATTATGGCAGATTTCCCCCTGTATGCAAGACTAATCTGCGACATTGACTCCCGATAATCCTTATGTTACAATAGCGACGTGGCAACGGATGATTGTAAGAGGAAATGGCGCAGCACGCCGCACCGACCGGGAGTATACCTCATGAAAGGCAGCGGCGGCGGCATCATCTACGTCGGCAAGGCCAAAGATCTTCACCGACGGCTCGCCAACTACTTCTCCCCATCTCGCGCAACCCTCGAAAACAGCAAAACCCGCGCCCTCATCGCCGCCATCGAAGACTTCGATTATTACGAAGTTCGCAATGATCAGGAGGCACTCATTCTGGAGCAGAAGCTCATCAAGGAATATCGGCCGCACTACAATGTTCAGTTAAGAGATGATAAGCGCTACCTGCTGCTGCGAGCCGGGCGACAGGAAGAGCTGCCGCGCTTCTCACTCGTGCGACTGAAAAAAGACGACGGAGCCCGCTACATCGGTCCCTTTGTCCACTCCACGGCCCTCAAGGAAACCGTGGAATGGCTCAACCATCGCTTCCGCCTGCGCACCTGCACCTGCCGCCATCCCGGAGAAGAGCAGTACAGGCACTGCCATGATGATGTGATTCGCTGCTGCTCCGCGCCCTGTATCGGTCGCATCTCCCCGGAGGATTATCGGGCTCAATTCGAAGCCGCCCTCGGACTACTGGAGGGGCGCGGACGCAAAGAGCACCTCGATGCTCTCACTCAGGAAATGACCGAGGCCGCCGAGGCGTTCGACTTCGAGCGAGCCGCTCGCCTGCGTGACATCCGAGAGAACATCATCAAAACCCTCGAACCGGCTCGCCGCTTTGCCCGAGGACTGAGCGACCTGCCCGGCACCGTCAATCCCGACGAAGATTTGGCGGAACTGGCTGCAGCTCTCGGCATGTCCGCACCGCCCGCTGTCATGGAGTGCTTTGATATATCCAACCTCTCGGACAATCACATCGTCGCCTCAATGGTACGATTCACCAACGGTCGACCCGATAACAAGGCGTACCGCCGTTACCGCATACGCGGAGTTGACGGGCAAAACGACTTTGCCAGCATGTTGGAAGTTATGCGGAGACGTTACTCCAGAATAGTCAACGAGAGCCGCGCCCTCCTCAATAAACCGTCCGAAATACCGACCTACGCCCGACTCAAGCAACTGAGCGCCGAAGGCAAAGCCCCCATCACCGTACCCGACCTCGTGGTCGTTGACGGCGGCAAGGGACAGCTCTCCATCGCCATGCAGGTACTCACAGAAGTCGGACTGGAGGATATGCCCGTGGTCGGCTTGGCCAAACGTGACGAAGAAATTTATTTCCCGCACAACAGCACACCCCTTGTCCTCAGTAAAGAGAGCGGAGCGCTGCGCCTGCTGCAACGCCTGCGCGACGAGGCTCACCGCTTCGCCAACAATTACAACGAATTACTGGTACGTCGTCGTGTGCGGGAAAGTCGACTCGATGCCTACCCCGGCATGACCCCCAAGCGCAAGGAGCTCCTCCTCGCCCGCTTCCATACCATCCCCAATCTCCGCTCCCGCAGCCCTGAAGAAGTGGCCGAGCTCCCCGGCATATCCCGCGCGTGGGCCGAGAAATTCTGCCAATGGCTCAACACCTCCGCAACCATTCCTCATTAAGTAACGAAATCTCAGCATTTCGCGAAAATATCCAAAAAAATCCCCACTCGCCGCACTTTTATATTGCTTTTCGCTCAATATCTGGCATACTGATTTGCAGACATGGCTTCCATCTACATTACACACGCCGACACTACCGCTGAATATGATTTGCCCGAGGAAGTGGGGACCGAGCTCGTTATCGGAGCCTCGGACGATTGTACCATCTCCATGCCCGAAGTGGTAGGCCTTTCCGGTCAGCACTGCTCCATCATTTGCTATGAGGATGGTTACGCTCTGGCTGACCTCGGTTCCACTAACGGCACTTATGCCAACGGCAACAAGCTGGAAAATGAATACATGGCTGCCGGAGTCGTCTACCAAATGGGGGAGGCCACGCTGGAGTTCATCCCCGACGAGGCCGCTGCCGCCGCCGCTGCTGCCGCGCCTGCCGCCGCCACCGCTCCCGGAGCTCCGGCCACAGCAGCTCCCGCCAAAAAGAAAATTGTTAAGAAGAAGGCAACCGGCACCGCCGGCAAGGCCAAGACAGGCACACGCCGCCCGATGCCGCGCCCCGCTTCCGCCGACCGCGCGGCTATATCCATGGCCAACCTCAAATACAACAAGAAAATGCAGCAGGTTAACGGCATCTACGTTATCATCGTGCTGATTGTTGCATTCTACGCAGGCATGGCTCTTTACAGTTGGCAGACTACGGGCAATCCCGTGCCCATTTTCATGCGCTGAACTTCATCGATAACTGTACAATTTTTCACAGCCCGGACTTCCGAAAAGGAGTGCCGGGCTGTTCTGCGTACAGTCCAAAAATCTGCTAAGAAGGCCATTTTGGGCTTGCAAATCAGAATATTTATGTGTACGCTGTGGTACCGCCGCCGGCGGATTTAGTAAACAAATCGAATCACATCACATGGAAACGATGAAAATTGAGCGCGCCCTGCTGTCGGTGTCCGACAAGACCGGGCTTGATAAGTTTGCCAAGGGGCTGGTGGCCCAGAATGTTCAGCTCATCTCTACGGGAGGTACCTGCAAGTACCTGAAGGAGCTGGGACTGCCGGTGACGGAAATCTCTGACTACACGGGAGCCCCCGAGCTCTTTGACGGCCGAGTGAAGACCCTGCACCCCAAAGTTCACGGAGGTCTGCTCCAGCGCCGTGACCTTGCCGAGCACCGGCAGCAGGCTATCGACAACAACATCCCCACCATTGATTTGGTGTGCGTAAATCTCTATCCCTTTGAAGAAACCATCGCCAAGGAAGGTGTGACTCTCGCCGAGGCTATCGAGAAGATTGATATCGGTGGTCCCTCCATGTTGCGCTCCGCCGCCAAGAACTACGCCTCCGTCACCGTAGTGAGCGACCCCGCTGACTACGATACCATTCTGGAGGAAATGGAGAACCATCAGGGCAACACCACCCTGAAAACTCGCGAGAAGCTGGCTGTTAAGGTATTCATGCGTACCTCCTCCTACGACAACGCCATCTCCAACTACCTCGGCCACCGCGCTGAGGAGAGCACCAAGAACAACTTCTCACTCTCCCTCCCCTTCAATCAGACCCTCCGCTACGGTGACAACCCCCACCAGCCGAGCGTTCTTTACGGTGATTTCGACTCCATCTTCACCCAACTTCAGGGCAAGGAGCTCTCCTACACCAACATTCTCGACCTCGATGCCGCAGCCTCACTCATCATGAACTTCCGCCGCCCGACCGTCGGCATCCTCAAGCACACCAACCCCTGCGGTGTGGGTCAGGATGACGAAGATCTCGTCGAGGCTTGGAAGCGCGCCTACCAGACGGACACACAGGCTCCCTTCGGCGGTGTGATTGTCATGAACCGTCCCATGACCGAGGCTCTGGCCCGCATCGTCGGAGCCATTTTCACGGATGTTATCATCGCTCCCGACTATGAGCCCGAGGCTCGTGCCATCCTGCAAAAGAAGAAGAACTGCCGCGTGATGCGCATCGATATGGATGCCTGGCGTGAGTTCTGCAAGACCCCCATGGTTCGCACAGCTCCCGGCGGCATCATGACCGTTAAGCGCGACGACGAAGTCATGGGCCTGGATAACCTCGAGGCTAAGGTTGTTACCGAGCGCCGTCCCACGGCGGAAGAGCTCGAGGCCATGCGCTTTGCCTGGCGCGTGTGCAAGCAGGTTCACTCAAATGCCATCGTCTTCACCGACAAGAACGGCACGCTCGGCATCGGTGCCGGTCAGATGAGCCGTGTGGACTCCGCCAAGATTGCCGTTTGGAAAGCCGGTCAGGCCGGGCTGAGCCTCAAGGGCAGCGTCATCGCCTCGGACGGCCTCTTCCCCTTCGCTGACGGCCTTCAGACCGCTATCGATGCCGGCGCGACCGCCTGCATCCAACCCGGCGGTTCCATTCGCGACCAAGAGGTCATCGACGCGGCGAATGCCGCAGGCATCGCCATGATATTCACCGGTGCCCGCCACTTCCTGCACTGATTACACTTCACCAATCAGCCCTGCGGGTGGCACCCGCAGGGCCTTTTTTCTCACCTTCCCCCACATCTATGCACCTCGGAGTAAACATTGACCATGTAGCGACACTGCGTCAGGCCCGCTACGCCACCATGCTCGACTCGCACAACACGGAACCCTCCGTCACGGATGCCGCGCGCGCTGCACTTGCCGGCGGGGCGGACTCCATCACCCTACATGTGAGAGAAGATCGCCGTCACATGCAGGATGCAGATGCCTATGCCGTACGTCGCGAAATCCCGCTACCGCTCAATCTGGAGATGGGAGCAACGGAGGCTATGCTGGGATTTGCCCTGAAGCTCCGACCGGATTATGTCTGTCTGGTACCGGAACGGCGCGAAGAAATCACGACAGAGGGCGGCCTCAATGTAGCCGGCAATGTCGAACAACTTCGCCCCCTTGTTGCCGCTCTGCAACAGAACGGGAGTAAGGTCAGCATGTTCATCGACCCCGAGCCGGCACAGGTAGAGGCTTCCGCCGCCATCGGTGCTGCCATGATTGAACTGCACACCGGTCGATTCGCCAACACCCTCGGTGAAGAACGCGCAGCCGAGACTGCACGCCTCGTTGCAGCGGCACAACTGGGCCATCAGCTCGGATTGGAAGTTCATGCAGGTCACGGCATTCAGATTGCCAATCTTGCCGAGCTCAATGCCGTTCCGCACCTCACGGAACTCAACATCGGCCACACCCTCATATCCCGCGCCGTATTCGTCGGTCTGACCGAAGCCGTGCGTGAAATGAAACAGGCCATTAGTGCTTATAAATGGTGATTTAAGTACCATTTATAAGCGTTTTGCAGCAAAAACTCCGCCAACAAAGAGAAAAATCGCTAAAAAAAGCCTAAATAGACACTTCAAAACACTTTTTCTCTTGAAATCAAGGCTCCACATGCTATCATAAAGGCCTATGAACAAGACACAACTTGTAGATTGCATTCAGGCTAAGCTTGGCGAAGGCGCAACCAAAAAGTGTGCCGAGGCTGCTCTTGCTGCCGTACTCGGCTCCATCAGCGATGCTGTAAAGGGCGGTGACAAGGTTCAGCTCATCGGTTTCGGTACCTTTGAAATGAAGACTCGCCCCGAGCGCACGGGTCGCAACCCGCAGACGGGCGCTGAGATGAAGATTGCTGCTTCCACCACTCTGGCATTCAAGCCGTCTTCCACCTTCAAGACCGTTATCACCCCCAAGAAGAAGGGCTGCGCCAAGAAGTCCTGCAAGAAGAAGTAATCTTACTTCACATCATCTTCAACAAGCCGCCCCGACTCGGGCGGCTTTTTTGTGCCGAAAAAAATGCCTCGCTGCCGGAACGCAACGAGACATTTTTCAAATAAGCACCGCAGCACTCAATCATTGACAATATCTATGAGATCCTTCAAGCGGGCATAATCTCCGCGCTTAAGGGTAAAATGCAGTCGCGGCAACCCGGCCAGCATCGGTTCCGGATCATCGGCACAATCTTCCATCTGCACCAAATCTCCCTTGGGCATGATATCGGTGTAGTCATGCCGAATCCAATCAAGTGCCTTCTCCGAAAGCGGCTCCATCATTCGAATGGTACAGTACTCACCATCAAAGTAGTAGGAGTGGAAGCGACGATAAAAACGCTCAATATAGGCCATGGCATCCTCCGCGCTCTTACTCAGGTAGAGCAAGTGCATATCATTGGGAGAAATCAAGCCCTCATCCAGCAGCTCCTTCTCAATGAAACGCGACCAACGGTACCAGAAAGTTTCCCCGGGCACATCGAGCAGCACAATGGGGAAAATCGTGCATTTACCCGTCTGCATGAGGGTAATCGTCTCATAAATTTCATCCATGGTACCGAAGCCGCCCTCAAAAGCCACAAGAGCATCCGTCTGCTTGAGGAAATTGAGCTTACGGGTATAGAAATAATAGAAATCCATCATCTTATCGCTCCCGGCGACGTAGGGATTGGCATGCTGCTCAAAAGGCAAGGTAATGTTGAGACCGAATGAATTTTCCTTACCGGCGCCCTCATTGCACGCCTGCATAATCCCCGGACCGCCGCCCGTGATAATCATATACCCGTTATCGACGGCTCTGCGCGCAAAGTCAACAGCCTGAATGTATGAGGAATCCTCCGGCGCAATACGGGCAGAGCCGAAACAGGTAATCTTGCGCACGTTCCGGTACGGCAGGAACATTTTATCGGCGGCATACATCTCACCAAGCGTGCGATTCATCATTTCTATATCATGCTCCTCGATGGAAGAACCGGCGGCATTCATCACAGTAGCCAGCATCTGCAGCACAACATCCGGTGAATGCGAACCACAGAAACGACGAGAAAGGTCATACAAATTGGCATCGAGCACAGCATTGCCGGTATTGGCAGGAATTACAGAAGCCGGGAGATGTTGCTCGGCACGGCTGTTCAGATTACGAGCGGCGAGAATTTCAGGCTTTTTCATACCCTGTCAGTATACCCTCTCCCCAAACGAATGTCAGCAAAAAAAGCACCGAAACAAAGAAATTAACACCCTGCCGGATGATAATTGCGGCAGCATGGCGGCTTTTCACATGAAAAGTCTTGATTTTCATGGGCGACTGTATTATAGTCTCGCGCGACATGTCAGAACGTAAAAATCCGTATCCCTTTGATATTTTTGAGCCCGCATGGCAGGCTGTGTGGGACAATGAGAAGACCTTTAAGGTACTCAACCCCGGTGAAGAAGGTTTCGATGCCTCCAAACCCAAGTGCTATGTGCTGGATATGTTCCCCTACCCCAGCGGAGCCGGTCTGCACGTCGGCCACCCCGAGGGCTATACTGCCACCGATATCGTGAGCCGCTACAAGCGCATGAACGGCTACAACGTCCTGCACCCCATGGGCTGGGACTCCTTCGGTCTGCCGGCTGAACAGTACGCCATTAAGACAGGGCAGCACCCCTCCATCACCACCTACGCCAACATCGACACCTTCCGCCGCCAGCTTAAAATGTTGGGCTTCTCCTACGACTGGGACCGAGAGATTGCCACGACCGACCCGACTTATGTGCGCTGGACTCAGTGGATTTTCCTTCAGCTCTACAACTCCTACTACAACGAAGAACTTAAAAAAGCCCGCCCCGTGAGCGAACTGGAAGCCAAGGGCTGGACCCGCGAGCAGATTGACAATGTACGTCTGGCCTATGTGGCAGAGGGATTGGTCAACTGGTCACCTGACATGGGCACCGTTCTGGCCAACGAAGAGGCCGAGGAATGGAAGAGCAAGGGTCACATCGTGGAGCGCCGCAAGCTGCGCCAGTGGATGCTGCGCATCACCGCCTACGCTGAGCGCCTGATTGACGAGCTCGAGCCGTTGGATTGGCCCGAGAGCATCAAGCTGTTGCAGCGCAACTGGATCGGCAAGTCCACCGGTGCCGAGGTGAACTTCACCTGCAACGGCAAGACCATCACCGTCTACACCACCCGCCCGGATACCCTCTTCGGTGCCACCTACATGGTGCTTTCCCCCGAGCACGAACTGGTAAATGACATCACCACCCCTAAACAGAAAGAGGCTGTAACCGCTTATCAGGCGGCCTGCTCCGCTAAGAGCGATTTGGAACGTACCGATTTGAGCAAGGACAAGACGGGCGTCTTCACCGGAGCTTACGCCATCAACCCCGTCAACGGCAAGGAAATCCCGATTTGGATTGCGGACTACGTCCTGACCGGCTACGGTACCGGAGCCATCATGGCCGTACCCGCCCACGACAGCCGTGACTATGAGTTTGCCGTGAAGTTCGGTCTTCCCATCATTCAGGTCGTACAGCCCGACAATGCCGACACCCCCTGGCAGGACTTCTGCGGGTACGACGGCACCATGGTCAACTCCGAGCACCTCAACGGCCTGAGTGTGCCCGAGGCCAAGAAGCAGATGATTGCCTGGCTGGAGGAAAAAGGCTATGGTTGCGGCAAGGTCAACTACAAGCTGCGCGACTGGCTCTTCAGCCGTCAGCGCTACTGGGGCGAGCCCTTCCCCATCGTCTGGAACAGCAAGGACGGCAACCACTACGCCATCCCCGAAAGTGAGCTGCCCCTACTGCAGCCGGAAATGGAAGACTTCAAGCCCAGCGGCGACCCCCGCGGCCCGCTGGTTAAGGCCACACAGTGGATTCAGTACTCCGAGGGCTACACCCGCGAGACCAACACCATGCCGCAATGGGCCGGCTCCTGCTGGTACTACCTGCGCTATCTCGACCCGAAGAACGAACAGAACTTCGTCGACCCCGAAGTGGAGAAATACTGGATGGGCGGCAACAACCCCGGCGGTGTAGACCTCTACGTCGGCGGCACCGAGCATGCCGTGCTGCACCTGCTCTATGCCCGATTCTGGCACAAAGTGCTCTACGACTACGGTCTTGTCACCACCAATGAGCCCTTCAACAAACTCGTCAATCAAGGGCTGATTCTCGGTGAGGATAGCCAGAAGATGTCCAAGAGCCGCGGCAACGTGGTCAACCCCGACGACATCGTGCGCGAGTACGGTGCCGACTCCCTGCGACTCTACGAAATGTTCATGGGGCCGCTCAAGGAGGTCAAGCCCTGGCAGACCAAGGGTGTGGAAGGCATCAGCCGCTTCCTGGCTCGTGTATGGCGCGTCGCCATGACAGAAAATCAGGAAGGAGAATGGGTACTCTCCGGCAAGATTACCGCCGAGGATAACGGCGAAGTAACCCCCGTACGTAAGGAGGTTCACAAGACCATCAAAAAGGTAACGGAGGACATTGAAACCATGAGCTTCAATACCGCCATCTCCAAGATGATGGAATGCACCAACGCCATGACCGGTGCCGCAACCGTTACCGTGAGCGACTATGTTCAGTTGCTCCATGTGCTCAATCCCTTCGCACCGCACATCACCGAGGAGCTCTACTCCGTCCTGCGCGGTCAATTCAGCGAACTGCCTGCATGCCAGCTCTGCCAACAGCCCTGGCCGAGCTTCAATCCTGAATACCTCGTGGAAAACACGAAGGAAATCGTCATTCAGGTCAACGGCAAACTGCGCGACAAGATGACCGTAGCGGTCGATGCTCCCAAGGAGGAAGTCGAGGCCGCAGCGCTGGCCTCCGCTCGCGTGCAGGAGTTCACCAACGGCAAGACCATCCGCAAGGTCATCGTGGTTCCCGGCCGTCTGGTCAACATCGTTGCCAACTAAAACCACCTCATTACCATTTCCCCCGCCGAACGCTATCGGCGGGGGATTTTTTTGTACGACCTACCACCACCGCTCAAGGTTCGGCAGCAACGTCGCAAACAACTCGGCCTAGCCCATCTCTCAAAAAATGCCTTAATTAAGACTTGCTAAATATTTTCGGCTATGATAGCATGCGCGCATGCGCGTCCTTGTCTACCTTGCAACCCTCTGCACAGCCGTACTGGTGAGCGGTTGTAACCAATCATTTGCCGGTCATGTTCGGGGGACGGATTTCCGCAATCAGCGCAGCTACATACCGGCAGTACATACGCAAGCCCCCGTTCCTGCTGCCTCGCGCCGAGTTTACGGCAGCAACAATTCCTCCCTTGCCCCGGCTCGACCGCTGGCCCGCCCCACAACACCGGCCCCCGTCCCCAACTGTGCAGCAGTATGCGTGATTGACCCGCGCACCGGCAATGTACTCTACGGGCACAATGAACACGAACGCCGTCAGGTGGCCAGCACTCAGAAAATCATTACGGCTCTGTGCGTGTGCGATGTCGGACAACTCGACCGAAAGATGACCATTAAAAGCGAGGACAAGACCAGCGTCTCGCCCATTCGCTCCCGTCTGAAAGTGGGTGAATGCTACACGCGCGGAGCCATTCTGCATGCCATGCTCACAGCAAGCTGCAATGACTTGGCACAAGCTCTGGCACGCGACACGGACGGCAGCGTGGAACAATTTGTCCAGCGCATGAATGCCCGCGCGCGCCGCATGCGCATGCACAACTCCCACTTTGTCAACCCCAGTGGTCTGCCCGGCCCCCAGTACTCCACCGCCTACGACATGGCGCTGGCGGCCTGCTATGCCTACACCAACCCCGTCATCAGAGATTTTATCAACGACCGGCAGGTCGTAGTCACCCGCCCCAACGGTCAGCAGGTTAACTTCAACAACACCAACAAACTACTCAGCAAATACTCCTGGGTTCAGGGCATGAAAACGGGGTATACGAATGCCGCCCGCCGCTGCCTGATTTCCTGCGGCTCCGTCAATGGTCGAGCGGTTATCGTAGTTGTTCTGGGCTGTGAAAAACGCCGTATTTGGGCCGAAAGCGAAAAATACCTGCGCTGGGCTCTGGGCGTGTAATCAGCCCCTCTCAATTATGTCGCGCAAAAAGCCCCTCTCGGGGCTTTTTTTTCTTTTCATTACCTGCCAAAAGTTTATAATGGAGCGCGAGCAGTTATGGGGTCCACACAAAACAAAAAGCGTAAACGCCGGGTAAAGCGGCCGGATGTCGGCTCGCTATGGGGCTTTTTGTTCCACAAGAACCCGCCGCCCAATGACATGACCAGGGGCACACTCTACGCAAGCCCCGAAGAAGATGACGAAAGTTTTCAGCAAAGACCGGGACTTCTACAGGAAGCCTGGAACAAGTTCAACTTCTGGTCAACATTTGCAGTTGTTCTCTTTCTCGCCTTTATCTGCGTATTGGTATACGGAGTCGTCCTCATGTGGCAACCGCAGTCACTCGATGACATCGCCGGCTACAATGACAAGGGAGCAACCAAGGACCTCAGCGTCATCATTCGCAATGCCAACGGCTCGGCCGTCAGCTTCTCCGAGGCAGAGGTCAATCGCTACCTGCGCAATACCTGCCGCATGCGCCAAACGGGCATCTTCTCCATCTTTGCAAATGCACAAGGTCTGGCCGTACGAGTACATGACGGCTATGTTGAGCTGATAGTTGACCGTTTAGTCGGGGCCAACATGCACCAGACAACCGCCGTCAACCTAACCTTTTCGCAGCAGAACAATCACGGACGCCCCGAACTGAAAGTAGAGTTCAAAGGCGGCCCTCCCCTTATGGGCAGCATGCCGCGCGGTGGTCAAATCGGACAAGTCGGAGTACCGCAAAAACACATTCTCGTCATGCAACCGGCACTCAAAACCTTGATGGACTGCTACCCGGACATCGTCGCAGCCATCGATGAGTACGGCTACTGCCCTGTATTCCAAGAAAATGTCAACGGCGAAGGCCGCATAACCCTCATTCCATACACCCCCCAATAAACTTTAATATGAAAACAAACTACAACATCCTTACTCTGATTGCGCTGAGCGCCACGATGCTCAGCTCCTGCATCTGGCAGCCCATCATGCAGCAATTCACCCGAGATCAATATCCGGGTGAGCGTCCGCCCAAGGTTATCCCCGATGTCGGCACCACTCCTTCTGACGAGGTATGGCTTAAAATCGACGAAGACATGCTGCCCCCCTCCTCTCAATTAACCAAGGAAATCGAAACCGCGGCTGATGGTCTGCCCTACGGCATCGTTTCGGAGTTCAGTGACATCGTCACATCGCCGTACGCCCCCCATTATCAGTTAGATTGCACCGGCCTCTCCGCCGGAACCAAAGTATGGGACCCCTACACCCGAAAGGCATTCTATATTCCCCGCACCTACACCTTCAACTAATCAATTCCTGCCATGGCGGAAGAAAAACCTAAAGCCAGCTTAACCCAGCACATCGGACTACTGGGGTATAAATTCCTCTGCTTTATCCTGCGGTTGACAGATGTCCGCCTGGTAGCTCTATTCGGACGTTGTATAGGCTATGTGGTGTGGCTGACATTCCCTTCCCGCCGCGCCATCGTTGCCCGCAACATGAGAATCATCATCAATCCCATGTTGCGCCCGGCACAACTCTCCTCCATGGTCAGGCGGAACATCATCCGTACCAGCATGAATCTGGCCTGTGCCCTCAAAACAGGTCAGATGACTCCCCGGGAGATGGAAAAATCCATTAACCTGGTAGAACATCATATTTTTGAGGAAGCCGGTATAGACGGTCGTACCGGTATTGCCTGCATTCCACATGCCGGCAACTGGGAAATTCTGGCTCGCATTCGCCCGATTTTCACCAAAATTAAACATTTCGGTTCCATGTACCGCCGCATGAGCAACCCACTTCTGGAAGATTTGGTATACCGCTCACGCACAGGTTACGGTTGCGAAATGTACAGCAAACAAGACGGATTAAAATCCGTACTCAAACTGGCTCGAACAGGTGGTCTTCTCGGAGTTCTGAGTGATCAATATACCAACGAAGGCATATTCCTTCCCTATTTCGGCAAAGTCACCGGCAACACCCCCTTACCCGCTCTACTCTATAAGCGTTGCAAGGGTAAAGGCTCTCTCTTTGCCATTTTTACCCGCAATACTGCTCTTGGAAAATGGGATGCCGTGATGGATCGAGCCATTCCGATTCCTGAAGGTTGCGATAGTATTGAAGAAATTACCCAACAGGTAAACTTTGCTCTCGAAAAATGCCAGAAAGAAAATATTCTGGATGGATTCTGGATGCACCATCGATGGAAAACAACAAAAGAGCTTGCACCGGCAAACGCTTTCCACAATAAGCTCATTGAGCAAAACATGAAGTTGCCCTACCGAGCCATCGTGTGCATGCCCGAGAACTTTGATGAAGCAGCAATACTTCTGCCGGTACTGCGCATGCTCAAAAATACCCGCATTGACATGCAGCTTACGGTACTTTGCCCCACATCCCAAAAGGCCTACTGGCAGAGTATCAGCGAAATTGTCACCTATGTTGTGACCGGTGATGATAAATGTTCAGCCATTAAACAACTTGAGAGCGACGAACTCTACAAAGACGGCCCCTATGACATCCTCTTCATGTTTAGCCGCAGCAAAAAGCTCTTCAAACAGCTACGCTTACTGTCCCCCATCTATATCACAGGTTTTGCAGACAACCCGCTGTCCAAAAAGTTCCGTACGCGATACAAAACTGAGCACGCCGCACCCATTCGCAACAGAGTATATGACTACATCATTCCCATAATAAGAGAGCACTTCCTCTCCATAGATGCCTCGCTCTTCTTCGATATTCGTCAAGGAAATAACGAAGCAATCGGTACTTTCATCGCGCCCTTCTCCACACTCGGCACGGCCGACAGTTGGCCTGAAGAAAACTGGATTGAACTTGCCAAGCGACTGGGCAAAGTCACCCTGCTGGCACTCCCGTCCGACAGCGAGCGAGCACAAGCTCTTGCCGGCAGGATTGGCTGCGAGCTCTGCCTATGCGCCCCGGAAGATATCAGCAAGCACCTCGGCACTCAGACCACACTATACGCTGTTGACGGCTTACTGCCCACTCTCGCAGCACAAGTCGGAACCCGCTGTACAGTCATCATGGCCAGCCGACACAGCGAGCGCTACGGCTTAACCATCGGCAGCGGTCATCGTTACCTGAGCAATCATACCCCCTGCCACCCCTGCCATAACACAAACTGTGATCAACAGGTCCCCTGTACGGCTCAAATCACAGTGGATGACATGATTGGCTAAAGCTCCTCAGCTTTTCAGCACCATCCCCCGCAGCATCCTCCCATTGAGGATGCTGCAATTATTCAAGAAGGCTTTGCGCAAGCAAAAGGGGCACGCCTGAGCACCGGCGACATCCATACGGAAAGGTAATCATCCTAACCCGCCCCTTTCAAAGCAGAGGCTCTTTCGGTTATATGCCGAAAGAGCCTTTTTCTGATATACATCAATTTAGAGCAAACGAAACAGCGAGGCAGCGGCTCAAACCGCTACCTCGCTGAAAACGGAAAACCTGAAAGGGAACTCAGGCGAGGGTGGCCACAGCCTTAGCTGCCTTGCTCTTGTAGTTGGCAGCGCGATTGGCGGGCACGGTACCCTTCTTGGCAGCCTTATCGATGGCGGAAGCAAACGTATTGTAAGCAGCCACGGCAGCCTCCTTGTCCTTGCCGGCAACGGCAGCAGCTACCTTCTTGCGAAGGGTGCGAACACGGGACATGGTGGAACGATTGATAGCGGTACGAGCGATCGTCTGGCGGATGCGCTTCTTAGCGGACTGAGTGTGTGCCATAATTTATAAAATGAAGTGGTTTTTCGTTTTGGTGCGGGAGAGTTTACATGAATCTGACAGAATGTCAAGAGAATTGAAACAAAAAAGGTGATTTTTATTGTCCTACGAGCAAAAAGCAGGCTTCGCTCGCAAGCTCGGACGAGCGTGAACATCATTTAGGCTTGCGCCGTCAGATGGGGCATGCTATCATGCGCGCATGAAAAGTAAGTACCTGATTATCGGCCTGCTCGGCGCTCTGCTCACAGGCGCCTGCACACAGACCGGACAAGAGCAACCGCAACCACCGGCTCCCACTCCGGAACTCCTTGCCGATGAACAGGAAAATACCGATTCCGAGCTTACGACGGAAGAAAATGCAGAGACACCCGGAACCGACGGAGCCATTGCCGATGAAGCCGCGGACACAGGTACCGAGATAGAAAACGAAGCCGACCTCGCACCGGCCCGCAAGGAGCACGTTTGCTCCGGCCTACTGAGCTGCAAGCTCGGCCTCTGTCCCAATGGTCGCAAGCGCAAGGCTGCCCTGGCTGCCGGCAAGCCGGAGCCTACGCCCGAAGCTCCGGCACCGACCGCAGAAGAAGCGCAGCCTGAAGTCATCACTCCTTCCCCCGAACAAATGGAAGCCGCCCAGAAGTTGCTGGCCGAAGAGAGCAAGACACCGGCTGCGCCTGCCCGCAAAAAACAGTCTGCACCCCGCTCCCCCCGCCCGACCCCCGCTGAAGATTATTCCGCCCCTTCCGTCACCGTGGAAAACACCTCGGGCATACCCGGAGCAAGCGGCTTGCGCGCAGACTCCTCCGCCATGCCGGAAGAAGCAGCAAGCAGCTACGACAACGACTTTCCCCTGCCCAATGCCGTTGAGCGCCATGGTTTGCGCTCACCTTCTCTGCCATCGGCCCTACCCATGAACATCGATGGTCAAACTCACCGTAACCGATAATCCCATTGACTATGGATATTCCGCCTCGCAAGTTTGTTCCCACTCCTTTCGCCTATCACGAAGAAATCGAGCTCACCATCGAAAACCTCTCCAATCAGGGAGATGGCGTAGGTCGCATCGACAACTGGGTCGTATTCGTCCCCTACACTCTGCCCGGAGAGAAAGTAAAAGCCCGCATTTACCGCAATGACAAAAATTGCTCCATGGCGGATTTGGTGGAAGTACTGGAGCCCTCCCCCAAACGAGTAAAGCCGCTCTGCCCCGTCTTCGGCTATTGCGGCGGCTGCCAATACCAGCACCTCGATTACACAGCTCAATTGGAATGGAAAACCGCTCAGGTAGCCGACCTGCTGCGCTTACAGGCAGGGCTCACCCTACCCGTCAATCCCGCCATTGCCTCGCCCGTTACCTACGGCTACCGCTCCAAGATTACCCCGCACTTCCACAAGCCGAAAGATGCCAAAATGGGCAACATCGGCTTTCTGCGAGCGGGTTCACGCAGCGAAGTCTGTGATATTAAGCAATGCCCCATCGCCATGGATGAGCTCAATGCCGCCCTGCCAATCGTACGCAAGTCGGTTCATCAGGCAGCAGCTCAGTACAAGCGCGGTGCCACCCTGCTCATGCGAGTGAGCGAAGGCTCCGTCATCACAAACAACAACGCCGTCTGCACCGAGAAAGTCGGCAATCTCACCTTCAACTTCCTCGCCGGTGATTTCTTCCAGAACAATCCCTTCATCCTGCCGGCCTTTACAGAATATGTTGCCCGGCAAGCCTGTGCCAACGGCGCCCGCTATCTGGTCGATGCCTACTGCGGCAGCGGACTCTTCGCCCTCACCCTCGCCCCGCATTTCGAAAAAGTCCTCGGTGTGGAAGTGAGCGAGACAAGTGCCGACTGGGCAAGGGCCAACGCCCGAAGCAACGGCATCACCCACGCTGAGTTCCTTGCAGCCAGTGCCGAGGCCATCTTTGAGAAAGTAGACTTCCCCGCTCACGAGAGTGCCGTCGTTATCGACCCTCCCCGCAAGGGCTGCGACATGGCCTTCCTCAACCAGCTCTTTGCCTTCGGCCCGGCCCGAGTGGTCTACGTCTCGTGCAATCCCGCCACACAGATTCGTGACCTTGCGGAGTTCGACAAGGCCGGCTACAAGGTAGTGGAAGTACAGCCTTTCGACCTCTTCCCGCAGACCAAGCACTTGGAATGCGTAGCTACCCTCGAGAAAAAATCATGAACGACGAGCACAAGAAACTCAGTAAGAGAATAGGTCGCAGCGGCGAAGATTACCTCGAAGCCATAGGCCACCTCTGCCATAAAAACGGCGCTGCTCAGGTAAGCGACATCGCGCAGATGCTCGGTGTCAAAAAACCCAGCGTGACGGCTGCCATGCGCAAGCTGGCAGACCACGGGCTCATTGAGTACCAGCAGTATGCGCCCATCACACTCACACGCGAAGGGCAGCGCTATGCCGAGCGAGTTATCAGCTCCCACACCATCCTGCTGCGCTTCATGACCGAGATAGCCGGCTTATCCCACGAGCGGGCCGACGAGGCTGCCTGCCTCATTGAGCACATCCTCACCTACGAAGAAATCTCCGCCATGGGAGCAAAACTCAACCCGCCTGCCGAACCGCCCCGATTCTGAACGGACGGCCCCCCGACGCAGTCTCATACCCCATCACCATGAACAGAAACACACTCAGCGTCACAACATCGCTCATCATTATCAACATAGTTGTTTACTTGGTGGGACTGATGGCCCGTCAACCTGCCGTCCTGGGCTTGCCCGTTCCGGGGCAGGAAATAACGGAACCCACTCTTCAGGTGATAGGAGCCTACTCGTGGTTCACCTGTTTCATGGAAGGCGGCATCTGGCGCTTGGTGACCTACCAATTTCTGCATGCGAACTTCGGCCACCTGCTCTTCAACATGTGGGCCCTGTACTTCTTCGGCCCCAACGTGGAGTACGTGCTCGGGCCGCGCAAATATCTGCTCTACTACCTCAGTTGCGGTGTGGCGGGAGCACTGTTCTCCTCCTTTCTGGCCGGACTGGGCATTTACAGCTCGCTGAGCGATTCGCCCCAAGCCGTCTTGTATGTCAATGCTCTGGTGGAACAGTTCACCGATTACAGCGGCATGGTACAACCCTGGCAGCTCATCCCGATGATCGGAGCCTCGGCTGCGGTGTACGGCGTGATGGTCGCAGTGGCATTCCTTTACCCGCACATGCAGGTTTCTCTCCTCTTCCCGCCCGTAACCATGAAGTTGCGGACCTTTGCCATATTTGTCATCGGCATTGCCAGCGTGACCATCATTTTCAACCTGGACAATGCCGGTGGCGAAGCCGGGCACCTCGGCGGTATCATACTGGGCATCATTATCATGTACATCCGGAACAAGAGAATTATCAGGAGCTACCGAGTGAGATGACAGCACTGTTTGACATGGACGGCACCCTCTTTCCGGGGGATTCGCAGTTAAGGTTCTGCCGTTTGGTACTGCGGAGGCACGGTCTGCGGCGACTCTACCTGTTGGCCGTTGCACCCTGCGGCATACTGCGTGCGCTGCACATCTTCAACACCGAGCGCATGAAAAGAGCCTTTTTGGCCTACGCCTGGGGCATGAACATGAGCGAACTTCATCGGCTCTGTGAAGACTTCGTCCGTCAGGAAATCATCCCTGCCATTTACCCGGAAGTTCTCGAGCGCCTCCGCGCCCACCAACAAGCGGGTGATGTCACCGTGCTCTGCTCCGCCTCTCCCGATTGGTGGACACAAATTGTCGGTCGGGAACTCGGCTTCACACACACCATCGGCACTCCCGTGAAAAATAGTGAGCGAGTGCCCTTCATGCCCCACATCCCCGCCCCCGGCAATAATAAAGGAGCCAACAAGCTCACACGCCTCGCCGCCATCGGCATACCCCACGCAGACATCGGCTACACGGACAGCGCCGCCGACTTGCCCATGCTCTCCATCTGCGACAGGGCCGTATTAATAAACCCGCGTGCTGCCTTTGCCGCACAAGTTCCGGGCGCGGAAGTTCTCACACCGCCCATCGACCTGCCCCGAGCCTTTGTACTGCGCTGTGTGCTGGGGTGCTGAGCGAACAGTTTTTCTAATTTCTTGCCCGTACCCGAGACTGTGGTACAGTAAAAGGCATGAATGCGAGAACTGCCCTGACAATACGCGACATCGAAATTCTCTTCCGGCCGTTCATTCACCGAAAGATTAAGCTCAACTCACGGCTGGTCATGGCTCCGCTGAGCCGCAACTTTGCAACAGAGGGCGTGCCTTCCCCCGAAATGGCGCACTACTACCGCCGCCGAGCGGCCCACGAACTGGGGCTCATCATCAGCGAGGGTGCCGTCATTGACGACCCGGCAGCCGCTGCCGACGAGTCCGCCCCGGCATTCTTCGGCGGTGCCGCGCTTCGGGCCTGGAAAAACATCTGCCGCGAAGTGCACGCCACAGGCTGCAAAATCATCCCCCAACTCACCCACGTCGGCATGGCTCGCCCCACAGACGGCAGCGCACCCAACCCGAACGAAGCGCCCATCGGGCCATCCGGCATCGACCCCATCACCCTTCAGCAAACAGCCGCCCCCATGAGCCCAAGCCGCATCCGCGCTGTGATTGACTCCTTCGGCCGAGCCGCAGCGCATGCCCGCAATCTCGGGTTCGACGGGGTGGAGATACAAGGCGGCCAAGGCAGCTTAGTCGACCAGTTCCTCCGCGCCGCAACCAATCACCGCGACGATGAGTACGGAGGAGATATCCCCCGCCGAGTAAGATTCGCCTGTGAAGTTGTGCATGCCGTTCGCAAGGCCGTCGGCAGCCGCCTGCCCGTCATCTTCCGCCTCTCACAAGAAAGCCCCGCACATGACGACACCCGCTTAGCACGCAGTGCCGACGAACTGGCCGAGTACATCATCCCCCTTACCGATGCGGGGGTCGATATTTTCGACTGCTCATCATCTTCTTTCCATCACGCTGAGTTCAGCGGGAATCCCCGCACTCTGGCAGGCTGGGTGCGCTTTATCAGCGGCAAACCGGTCATCAGCACCGGCGGAGTCGGTTTGCCGGGCGCACCCATGCCTGCGCTATTGCAATTACTGATGGCCGAGGAGTTCGACCTCATTGCTGTGGGCAGAGCGTTAGTGGCGGATCACGCATGGGCAGAGAAAGTTCACAGCGGACGCGAAAGCGACATTATCCCCTTCACTCTCCATTCCTTCGGGCGTTTGCTCTGAAAAAAATCGTCATGATACAAAAAAAGTCTTGCCATTCGGAGCCATCCGTGTATAATCAGCTCACCGACCGCGATACGGCGGACAGATTAACAATCTGCGGATGTAGCTCAGTGGTAGAGCGCAACCTTGCCAAGGTTGATGTCGTGGGTTCGAATCCCATCATCCGCTTACGACAAAAGCCCCTCCGATGAGGGGCTTTTCTCATTGGAGCGTGTATGCAGGAAGAAGAGCCAGCTTACCTCAGCACACAACTTATCACCTATCTGGGTAATAAGCGGCGACTGCTCCCCCTCATCGGCAAAGGAGTACAGGAAGTACAACATCGGCTGGGTGGACGCAAACTGAGGATTTTCGATGCATTCTCCGGTTCGGGCGTGGTGAGCCGCTACCTGAAGCAGTACAGCTATGAGCTTTTCAGCAATGATTTGGAGCACTACTCCCGGGTGCTCAATCTCTGCTACCTGACCAACCGCAGCGCGGCTGCTGCACTACACCTGCCGGACATCCACCGCGAATTGCTCCGAAATATCCGCGACGAGCTCCGCCCGGGGCTCATTGCAGAGCTCTATGCACCGCAGGATGATAAGGACATTCAGCCCGGCGAGCGAGTCTTCTATACCCGGCGCAATGCCATCTTTCTCGATAGCGCCCGTCAAGCCATTGCCCGACTGCCGGAAGAACTTCAGCCCTACTTCCTTGCTCCCCTGCTCAGCGAGGCCTCCATCCACACGAACACCTCCGGAGTTTTCAAAGGCTTTTACAAGAACAAATCCGGGGTCGGCCAATTCGGCGGTAGCGGTAACAACGCCCTGCAACGCATATTGACGGACATCGAGCTCCCCCTCCCGATATTCTCCCGCTTCGAGTGCGATTACCACGTCCTTCAGGAAGATGCCACAGCCGCCGCCCGTCACCTGCCGGAGCTGGACCTTGCTTACCTCGACCCTCCCTACAACCAGCACCCCTACGCCTCAAACTATTTCATGCTTAATTTCCTGCTGAAATATGAGCGCCCCGGGCAAATGTCAGTCGTCTCGGGCATACCCCGCGACTGGAACCGCTCTGCCTACAACACCCGACATCTGGCAGCCCGCACCCTCAAAGAGCTCCTGAGCACCATCCCGGCACCTTACATCCTGCTCTCCTACAATTCCGAGGGCTTCATTACCCCCGAGCACATGCAGCAACTCCTTGCTGACGAATGGAAAACCGAGTGCATGCAGCAAGACTACGCCACCTTCCGCGGGTGCCGCAATCTTCGCAACCGACCCTTAAAAGTTAAGGAATTCCTCTACCTTTTAGAACGTCGCTGATGTTGCAGCTTTGGCACAGTCGCCGCCATGCCTGCATTTTTGCTGACAATTTCAGCCGCTCATGATTAGATAGTAACGGCAAGAGCGACGGAGCGACAATCAATTCCGACTTTCAGCGGAACTGCCTCTTCCCGCCACACGGCCCGACCCCGCATGGGCAATCCTCAGCAGCCGATTTGCCGCTTTACTGCTAAACTAACATTATTATTCTCACCAACATGGCTGAAATCACACAGAATTACCAGATTAAGTACAGCGAAAAATGGGGCTCCTACCTCCAGCAGGAAGCCTCGCGACTGGAGAAATACGTCACCGTCGAATCGGGCCTGAGCGGCAAGATGGTAGCATTCGACCAGTACGGCCTACTCTCATTCAATGAAAAGAAGGAGCGCATGCAGGCAACGGCACTCGATGAGGCACCCACCACCCGCCGTGTGCTCTACCCGCGCATTTTCTCCAAGGCAATCGGCTTCGATGAGTTCGATGCCAAGAAACTCGCCAACATCGACGTACCCGTCAGCAAGACCATCGAAGGTCTGCGGGCCGCAGCCGGTCGCTGCATGGACAATGTCATGCTCGACAGCTTCCTCGGTACCTGCTACGTCGGAGAAAACGGTACGGACCCCGTCGATTTCGACGAGAACCAAATCATCGACACCGACTTCGTTGAGAGCGGTACCGCCGTAACAACCGACCTCACCATCGGCAAACTGCGCAAGGCTCTCGCCATGCTCCAGAAAGCTGAAGCATGGAACGAAGAGCGCCGCGCTTACGGCGATGAGCTCGTGCTGGCTTGCAGCAGCTCGCAGATTGCCTCGCTCCTCAAGGAGCCCGAGGTCGGCAGCTTCGATTACAACACCGCAAGAGCCCTCGCAGAAGGCAAGATTGAGAGCTTCCTCGGCTTCCGCATTATCCGCACCGAGCAGCTCCCCATCGATGAAAACGGTGTGCGCAGTTGCCTGGCATGGGTCAAGAGCAAGGCTCAGTTCGGTCTGTGGGAGGACTTCAAGGTCAAGCTCTCCGTACGCGATGACCTCGATGAAGCCCTGCAAATTCGCGCCAAGTTCGCCTGTGGTGCCACCCGCTTGCAGGAAGAGGCCTTCGTCAAGATTCTCTGTAAAGAAATCTGAGAATCGCTGAACCTTCTTTGATTTATCAATTATCGTTCCCCTGTGCCCTCTGTCGGTACAGGGGAATTTTATTGTCTATGTTTTTTGTAGGTTATCACGGCATAACACGTACCGAAGCAAAAAAGAAATTCGACAAAGGGTCAAAAATATGGTAAAAGAAACGCCATAAGATATGAACAGCACGAACACAACCTCTGCCCTGATGGGGCTGGCCATGGCTGCCATGCCGACATTCGCACAGGCACCTGCCGCCGTAACGGAACAGCAGACGGCCATGCAGACAAGCGCAGCCGAACAACAGGAGCTTGTACAAGACCCGCAACTGATAAGCGGCAAACTACCCAACGGGCTCAGCTACCTCATCCGTCCTACCAAGGAGCCGGCCGGTCGCGCCAGTGTGCGTCTGTATGTAAAAACCGGCTCTCTTGACGAGCAAAAAGAAAGCAGCGGCATATCTCACTTTATCGAACACATGGTCTTTAACGGCAGCCGAAACTTCGAGCGAGGTGAGCTCATACCGACCATGCAAAAACTCGGGCTCGGGTTCGGCGGCGATGCCAATGCCTACACATCGCTCACCCACACGGTCTACATGCTCGACCTGCCCAATCTCAAAGAAGAGACGGTAAACTTCGCACTCACCATTATGAGAGATTTCGCTGATGGTGCCAAATTGGAAGACGAAGCGATTGACCACGAGCGGGGCATCATCGTCAGCGAGCTCAAGAGCCGCGACTCCGAGAGCTATCGTGCCATGATCGGTATGCTGGGCCAACTGACGGAAGGTACCCGTCTGGCGGATTACATGCCCATCGGTCGGGAGGAAGTGATTCGCCATGCCCCCTACGAACTCTTCCGTAAGTACTACCGCGAGAATTACGTCCCTGAGCGCATGACTCTCATCCTTACCGGCGACTTCGACCCCGCCACAGCCGAAAATTGGGTAAAAAACCACTTCAGCAGCATGACCGCCACACCGGCTCCTGCCCGCCCCGACAACGGCACGCTGAGCAACCCCGGCCCGAGCGAACGATTACTTCCCAATCGTGAGCAGGCCACGGTAAGCCTCATGGCCGCTACCGCCAATCCCTGGAAATATGAGAAGGACACGCTGGCCCAACGAGTCGCAGACTTCCCGCTCGAATTGGCCTGTGACATGCTGAACCGCCGTCTCAGCCGCATCTCCCAGCAGGCGGACGCCCCCTTCCACAACGCCTCAATAGAAGAAAATGACTACTTTGATTTGGTGACAGTCTTCGGCTTCTCCATCACTGCCGAACCCACCAAGTGGCAGGAAGCCCTCAACCGCACGGAACAGGAACTGCGCAAGGCCATTCAGTACGGATTTGAAGAGCACGAGTACCGGGAGTCGCTCTCCAACCTCGCCTCCCGCATCAACCATGCCATCAAGTCATGGGAGACCGTTCAGGCCCCCACTCTCGCCAAGCAACTGGTTGACAGCATAACCGACCGCCACCTGCCCACCACCCCGGCTGAGGACATGAAGGTACTCAAAGCCGCTCTCGATTACATCTCCGCCAACCCCGATTGCTGCCGTGCAGCCCTCGAAGCCGCCTTTGACTACAAGCGCACCAAGCTCACCATGTCCGGCTCCGTTCCGGAAGGCATGACAGAGGCCGCCCTGCGCTCCGCCTTTGACCAATCAGTGGCCACTACGGTAGAGAAGCCCCAACTGCGCGCAGCCAAGCCCTTTGCCTACGACAAAATCGGAGAACCCGGTCACATCCTGGAAAAAGAATACATTGCCGACCTCGATGTCACCACCATCACCCTTTCCAACGGAGTACGGGTGAACCTCAAGCCCGTTGACTTCCGCAAAGGCGGGCTGACCGTATCGGCTGCCGTGGACGGCGGCACCATGCTCATGCCGATTAAGCCGGGGCTGAACATGGTCATCGACAACGTCATGCAATTAAGCGCCCTTGCCGAACACGATTTGGACGAGCTCAAGCGCATCATGCTCGGTCACAATGTCGACCTCAACTTCGGCATGAGCGACCGCCGCTTCGTCTTCTCCGGCGGCACCACTCAGGACGACTTGGAATTACAGTGTAAGCTTATCATCGCCAATATCCTGCACCCCGGTTACCGCCCCGAGGCCATCTCACTGCTGCACCGTAAATTACCCGGACTCTACCGCCGCCTGAGCACCACACCGAACGGAGCTTATGCCATTCAATCCGCCCGTGCACTCTATGGGGATGATCCCCGCTTCAACGTCCCCTCACAGGAAGAGGTAATGGCCATCACGATTGATGATGTAAAGGCGGCCATGGAGCCGCACCTGCAGAACGGAGCCATCGAAGTCACCTTAGTGGGCGACTTCGATTTGGAAAAAACGCTGCCTGTACTGGAGCGCACCTTCGGTGCCATGCCTGCACGTCGTCAAGAGTTCACCGAACCGAGCCCCGAGCAGCGTACCATCAATTACCAAGCCTGGGGCCAGCGCAAATTCTTCGCTTACCCCACCGAGCTCGACAAAACCATCGTCACGCAGGTACGCCCCGCCGGTAACGGCATGGACCGTCACCGCAATCGTCGCCTGAGCGTACTGAGCTCCATTGCCCGAGCCAAACTCTTCGACGGCATCCGTGCCGAAATGGGCGAAACCTACTCCCCCTCCGTGCGACTGGACATCAACCAGGAGTACGAAGGAGCTGCCACCATCACCACAGCCAGCGCCGGAGTGAAAGCTAATCGCGAAAAAGTCAATGCAGCAATGGACTGCATCCTCACCTCCATCGGCAATGGCGACATCTCGCAGAGCGACTTTGACTGCGCCATCCGGCCCATCATCGCAACGGCAGAGAAGAGTTTGCGGCAAAACTCCTTCTGGTGCAGCAGTCTGGCCGGTTTCCAGAGTGACCCTGAACAGGCGGGGCTCATCCGCGACCTGCTGCCGGATCTGCGTTCCATAACCTTGGATGAAATCCGCGAGCTCGCCCGTGAGGTATTCGGCAAGAACAATGCCAACTTCTTCTTCACCGTACCGGAAGACGGTGTACCTGCTGCGCCGACTGCGGAAGAACCATCGGCTCCGGCTGAACAAGCCGCCATGCTCCCCCCTACGGTAGCCGCTGCACCGACTGAAGAAGGTGCAGCGGCCCCCGAAAACAAGCTGAACTACACCATCGTCACCACACAGGCAACCTACAATCTGCCCGAGTGGAAGGCTGTCGCACAGGCTCTTGCCGACAAATATCCCGGTGCCGAAATCGCCGTGCTACCGGCATTAACCGAGGACGTTCTGTCAAATGCCCTGCGCAGCGCCTCAGCCCGCTACGCCGGGCTCGTACTGCGCCCCGAAGAAATCAACCGTGTAACCATCAACAACCTGCACCGCGCCGCGCGCAAGGTTGACGATGACCCTTGGGGTGACTGCATATGGGGTATCATCACCGGTTACAGCGCAAACGATGCTCTGCGCATAGCCCGCACGAAAGAGCCGCTCGTCATCAGCCGCCTGCTGGGTACCACCAATGTCGGCTGGCACCCCTTCGAGTACAGTTGCTGTATAACCGACTGGACCGGCTCTCCCGTACTGGAACAGGAAGGAGGCAAGGAACCCACATCCACCCTCTACGGGCCGGACACACCGGAAGGTCGCGACGGCCTGCAAGACATCTTCGCACAGCGCCTGAGCAAAACCCGCCCGCAACTGGTGGTCACCTCCAGTCATGCTACGCAGTTTAACCTCGAAATGCCCTTCTCCCGCGGACTGATATTCCCGGCGCAAAATCGTTACTACCGGGTCACTCAATCTCAGGTGAGGAACTTCTCCAGAACGCTCAGAGCCGCCAATCGGGGAAAAACCGCTGAACTTGCAGCTCTGGCCAAAACACTCAACAGCCCTGCCATCGAACCGGACGGTCAACCCCGTGTATGGCTGGCCGCAGGCAACTGCCTGTTCGGAGATGCCCGCAATACCACCGAAAGCATGGTCATAACCGCCCTCTCCGCCTATACCTGCAATCAGGTCGTAGGTTACACCGTTCCCTCATGGTACGGAGCCGGCGGCTGGGGTACCCTCAGCGCCTTTGTTGACAGCTCGGAGCAGCTCCCGCTGGCTCAGGCATGGTACCTCAACAATCAGTTCATTCTGCACAACAGCATAAAGATTGACCCCAAGTTGCTCGATATCCGCTTTAACGGTGAAAATCTCGATTACCGCTTTCAAATGGATATTTTCAACTCCGGAGCCAATGTCACACAAAAGAACTACAAGGATGTCCTCGGTCTGGTTTATGACCGCGATGTCGTTGCATTCTACGGCGACCCGGCATGGTCTGCTACCATCGACAGTTCTCGCTCCCGCAGACCCTTCATCGTCGAATGGAAAGATGCCAAAACATTCACCGTCACGGCCACCCGCTCTCATAAAGGGCGCCTCGGAGTATGGTTCCCCACCGCCGCCACCGGCAAAAATGCCGGCGGTTGCGACGCGCCGGATGCCGTCTTCACCAACGACTTCATCCTCTTCCCGGAACTGGAGCTCAAGGAAGGTGAAAGCCGTACCGTGACCATTCGCTGATATTCCGACACCGTTCACAAAAAAAGCCGAGCGCGCGAGGCCAACTCGTGCGCTTAGTTTTTTTATTACGACGAAAATCAGTTCTTTGTACCGGTATGATTCCGCTCACACTCTGCGTGCGAATGCGTGCAATCATGCTCAGTGCAATGGTGCGCATGTTCGCAGTTATGATGGCCGCATTCATGCACCGGCACTCGGCCGTTCGCATGGTACAAGCGGCCCGCTATAAACCCGCATACACACAGCACAACCAGCAGCCATACAAATGCGCTCCGAATTATCAACTGTTTCAACTTATTGAGGTAATTTTTCATGATGATGGAGGTGTTCGTTCAAAAAAGGGACAATATGCCGTGCATACAACCACGGCTCATGAGCAGGATTCATAAAGCCATGCCCTTCATCCGGCAGCGATACGGCTTTAATCTTTTTACCGGCAGCATGCAGCGCGTTTATCAAACGTATGGAATGCTCAGGAGGTACCAGAGTATCCTTCTCTCCATAGTATATAAGCAAAGGCTCCGCAAACGCCCCGACGTGATTCACCGGAGAAACATCATACAGGCGCTGCCTGTCGCGGACATCCTGCCAATCCCCCACGACCTGCTTATCCTCTCCCGTGTACGGTAATTCCACCGCATTCGCATACTGCAAATGCTGCAACAAATCCTGAGGTCCGAACAAACTGATGCCGCATGCGTACATCCCCGGGAAAAAACACAGAGCCGCCGTCACGGCATATCCGCCATAAGAGCCTCCGAAAATAGCCACGCGCCCGTACTCTGCGATACCCTGCTCCGCCAACCAAGGAATGCAATCGTTCACATCCGTTTGCATCACCCCTTTGCCCCATTGGCGATTACCGGCATGCATAAAGCTCTTGCCCCAACCTCGGGAACCTCGGAACTGCGGCTGCACCACAGCAAAACCACAACTCACGAGATACTGAACACGCCAATCATACGTACTGTTCGTGCGCATGCGCGGACCGCCATGCACAAAAATAACCGTCGGGAACGGCCCTTTCCCTTCCGGCAAGGTATAATAACAAGGTATGCGCGTGCCATCCGCTGCGGGATACTCAGAAAAATGCGTAGGACGGGTAGGCGGCACCTGCCGAGGCTCGCTCAACTCGCGCAGGCCGATACCTCGTTCATACAATACAGGGCGCGGCGGTTGTCCGGCCGGCATGAGTTGCAAGAGCACGCGCTGCTCATCAACAGAGAGTTGCAGCGGGAGCCACTCAGCATCCGTCGGCAAAGCCTCTTGCAACTCATCCATCACAGCACAGACACGCAAAGGAACGTATGTCATTTTATCCCACTGCTGCACATAACCCACCGGCTCACCGCTGCCGTCAAAAAAAGGGCTTACCACATCCGCTCGTCCATTCTCTGAGAGTTGCTGCAATCGCCCGTCAGACAAACGAAGGCGCGCCAAGCAAGTCCCCTCTCGCTCCCAATCATGCAGAACATACACGCCATCCTCCCCATCGCACCCCGACAACTGCAGGCGAACATCTGCCGGTACGGTCAGTATACTGCGAACATCACCACCCGCCGAAGGGACATAAATACTCTTGCTGCCATCATCCGCCCATCGCAACCATGCCGACGAACGTCCGTCCGGCAGCAAGGCATGGGCAACGGCCGGAGCAGCTCCGACCTCCCGCAAAGCCTTAGCGGCAACATCCAGCACATAAAAAGGAGCCTCTGTCTGCGGCTCGGGAGCCGCTTGCAACAACAACAAGCGCTTACCCTCGCGCTCCACCTCCGTAATAGGCACACACCACGCGGGTAACTCCGCCGGGGTCACATCTGCAGGAGATTCCCCTGCGACATAGCGCAACAAACGAGTGTTGCCCTCGCTGTCCGTCCCTGCCACCAACAAGTACCCGTCACGACAGAACAGCACCTGTGTCATATACTCCAAAGCTTCCACCCGCAACTCCCGCGCCTCTCCGTCCTCCCATATTCGTAATTCCTGCGGATGCTGCGTACTCAATACAATGCGCTGCAGTTGCTCATCCGCACACATCACCACGGAGCATGCTACATCTTGGTACATGCGCGCAAGGCACTCATCCGCCACCACCCGCGGCAGCACTGCCCATATCCACAAAATACCCCACAAACACCACCTCATCACCGCCGAACATGCAAAAGACGGCAGCCCATCGGCTCTCACCGCACAAGCTGCCGCCTGATTATTCATTCAGTAAAGTCGTGCTTCAGTAGGAATTGCTTCGACCGTTACCCTTACAAAAGAAACACACAACATTACCTTGAAAACCGCTTCCATTGCAAGCGAAACACCTGAATGGGCCTGTACCATTATAACAGTCCAGTTCAGATGTACCGGCTGTAGCCTGAGCAGAAGTGCCGATGGCAAACCCCATTACAGTCACACATACAGCAGCAAGTGCCATGATAGTTTTTTTCATAACTTAGAGTAATTTTTTGATGAAAAGGTGGGATGTCCCCACCGGACGAAAGGCTATATAGGCAGGCACATCTTTCAGCCATACCCATATCCTCCTTCCGCGATTTTTATAGCATTTGCACAATATTAAGTCAAGCAATATTGCTATATATTTATCTTTTTATCAAAAAAATCTATTTACATCCCCCTAGAATGACGAATCTTTCTTTTCATCCCGAAAAAAAGCCCGGCAGGAGCTTAGCGAAGCAACTGCCGGGCGAGAAAACGAAGTCTTTATATTAAGCGAGCGTACGCACCTTGCGCTCCCAGCTCCAATCCCAACGGGTGAGAGAAGAGAAACAGGCTGCAAGCAGGTCCACACTGGCCTGAATATCCACCTTATGAGCCATCTCGATGCTCTGGTGAACATTGCGCACGGGGATGGAAACGGCACCGGCGACCGAACCGCCTGCGCAGAACTTCTGCATAGCTCCGGCATCGGTACCGCCGGCAGCGAGTAATTCGAGCTGGTAGGGGATTTCCTTCTCCTCGCAAAGAGCCTGCATGAACTTGACCATGCGGTTGTCGGTGATGAGGGTACCGTCGTACACCTTAATGGCGGTACCCTTACCGAGCACGGTACACTTATCATGGCTACCGGAGCCGGGGGTGTCGAAAGCGATAGTCACGTCGAGAGCGAAGGAGAAATCAGGCTGAATGGCCTGAGTGGCCACCTGAGCACCGCGCAAACCAACCTCCTCCTGAACGGAGAACACGGCATAGAGGTCGTAACAGGGTTTCTCACCGGCCTCAAGGATGGAGCGGATGGCCTCAATCAGCAGGTAGCAGCCGCCGCGGTTGTCGATGCTCTTCACATTCAGGCAATCGCCCATCTCCACGAGGTCACCCACGCGGGTAATGGAGTCACCGAGCGATACATATTTCTCAACCTCCTCCTTGGGCAGACCTACATCCACCACATAATCCGTCACAGCAGGCATCTTGGTGCGCTCCTCGGGGCTCATCACATGGATGGGCTTCACGCCCATGCAACCGGGCAGATCCTTGGTACCGTGTACAATCACACGCTGGGCCGTCAGGGTCTTGGGGTCAAAACCGCCCAAAGGTAAAATGCGGATGAAACCATTGTCATCGATATGGCGCACAATAAAGCCGATTTCGTCCATGTGAGCGGCACACATCACCTTCTTGTCGCTGCTCTTACCCTTAATGAAAGCCGTCACATTACCGATGTTGTCGACGGTGACGGAATCCGCCATAGGAGTCATTTCCTTAATAATCAGGTCACGAATGCCATACTCGAAACCGGATGCACCGGTCGCCTCGCAAAGTTCCTTAAACAATTTGATATTCATCGCGCCCCAAGAGTAGCTCAAAGGCTCCTGTTTTTCAAGCAAAATCATTCAGATGCAGCACTTTCTCAAATGCACTGTCTCAAAAAAACAAGCCCGGAGCAGAACTGCCCCGGGCCGATTATTACAAATCAATACACCACCACGCAGCTTAAATGTAAGTGCGGACAATAGCTCGCTCACGCAAGCGCTCAACCCAATCGCGGTAGCGCTTCTCGTTGTTCTTGCGGCGTACGGAATCATCCACGCGTTCCTTTACCCCGGGAGAACTGAGCGAGGGAGCAGCAGCCTGCCGCTTACCCGTCACGCGCACGATGGTAAATCCGGCACGGTCCACGAGCGGTCCGGTCAGGCGGTTCATCGGCAGAGCAAAGACCACATTGGCAAACTCGACGGAAAGCTCGCTACGTTTGATATACGGCCACTTACCGCCATCCTGAGCGTGCATATCCTGCGAATACTGACGAGCGGCATCCTCAAAAGAAATGGTACCGTTGCTGATATTATTCGCAATTTCCTCAGCCAACAGGAACTGGTGCTCAGGAGTGGCATTCGGGTCCTCCGGATTGACAGCGGGGATAAAAATCTTGTCGAAACGGATGGAATCCTTCGTCATGTCACGATAATCGGCCTTTGTGGCATTGTACTCAGCCTGAATTTCATCAGGAGTTGGCGGGATGCCGCGATCATATCGCGAGCTGCGCATGGCCGATACCGTAATCTCCTTGCGCACGGACTCGCGGTACTCACCGTAGCCCATACCGCTCTTGCGAAGATTTTCCAACAGAGCGTCGCGGTCGCCATTGAACTGATTGAGCACGCGACGACTGATTTCCTCATTCACAACATTTTCGGGAATGGCAAAACCATTGTTCTCGAACTCGCAGAGCACCAGCTCACGCTCAATCAGCTCGTTCAGCACTGCCTTTTTCGCCTTGAGCAGTTCAGCATTGAAACGAGGGCCCTGACGCGGGTAAAGCATAGTCAGTTCGCGAACATAAGGAGCTATACGGGCTCGAACTTCACTGGAAGTGATAGGGCGACCGTTCACGGTAGCCGCGACTCGGTTAACGATACGCGATGCGCGAGACTTGGATGACTTGCCGGGCTTTGCGTCGGCCTCTACGGGGCACAGGCAAACGAACGCAAGCAAAAGAAGGGCATAACGGCTGATAAGCTTCATACTTCACCCATATTACAACCATTATGACCATTTGGCAACATCCATTTTTGTCAACAAACAACTTTGTTCTCGCTTTCGCAACGAAAGTATGTTAAAAAGTAGGTTACATCCAAACACATTCCAGCTATGGCAATCAAACTGTTTATTCCGGGTCCGACGATTGTGTCGGAGGATATTCTTCAGGAAATGAGCCTGCCGATGATTGGTCATCGCTCTGCAAAGGCCTCAGAAATCCAAAAGCGCATTTCCGACAACATGCAGAAGGTTCTCTTCACGGACAATCGCATCTTGCTCTCCACCTCCTCCGGTTCCGGCCTTATGGAAGGTGCCATCCGCTCCTGCACGGCCAAGCGTGCCGCCGTGTTCTCAGTGGGTGCATTCGGCGACAAGTGGTACAAGATGGCTATTGCCAACGGCATTCCGGCCGAGAAGTTCTCCAGCGAAATGGGCGAACCCACCACCCCCGAGATGGTGGATGCCGCGCTCTCCACCGGCAAGTACGACCTCATCACCGTCACACACAACGAGACCTCCTCCGGCATTCAGAACCCGGTAGAGGAGATTGCTGAGGTTATGAAGAAATACCCGGACGTGGTATGGTGCGTCGATGCCGTTTCCTCCGCTGCGGGCTCCAAGATTGAAACGGACAAGCTGGGAATCGACGTACTCATCACCTCCACCCAAAAGGCTCTTGCCCTGCCCCCCGGTCTGGCCATCTGTGCCATGAGCCGCAAGGCCTACGAGCGCACCGCCGAGGTACCCAACCGCGGTTTGTACTTCGACCTGCGTACCCTCTGGGACTTCATCGACAAGAAAAACTACCAGTACACCTCCACCCCCTGCCTCTCGCTCATGTACGCGCTGGACAAACAGTTGCAGAAGATTGTGAACGAAGAAGGCATCGAGGCCCGCTTCGCCCGCCACGAGCAGTGCGCCGAGTTCACCCGTGCCTGGGCCGATGAATACTTCCGCGTGTACCCCAATCGCAAGTACCTCTCCAAGACGCTCACCGTTATCGACGCACACCCCAAGGGCTGCGACGAGCTCATCTCCATCCCCGCTCTCAACAAGGCTCTTGCCGAGCGCAACATGCAGTTGGGCAACGGCTACGGCGGCCTGAAGGACAAGACCTTCCGCATTGCCCACATGGGCGAACTCACTCTTGATGACATGAAGGAAATCACCTCTGCCGTGGTTGATGTCCTCAAGCTGGGTTAACCCCAAGGGCTCACTTATACCTACATTCCTCTCTCATGAAAAAAGGCTGCCGTCGGGATGACGGCGGCCTTTTTTCTCGCCCGGATTTCGAGGTCGACAAAAACGCCTCACAACCACCGAGGCTGTGAGGCGTGAAAATAGACGGATATCGAATGCGGCAGAGCGATTATTCAGCGCTTGTATTCTTCTCGAGCACTCCGAACTTTCCTCCACGAATCTGGTTCATGTAGCGGTTCACCCCACTGGCCCATGAACTATGGCTGGCGCAGTATACCCGCCCAATCTGGGCTACGGTTACACGCCCTTTTGCACGGTACTTTGCCAACAGTTGAGCAAGGTCCGTCACACAGGCCTCCTTACTCGCATAACGGCGCTGACCTCCACGGCCCATTATCCCCGCAAGATTATTCCTGCGGCGGGCAGAGTAGGATGTTCCGTTGGCTGATTCATGGCGAATAATCGCCTCCATTAACACGGGGTCCACTCCATGTTTCGCGGCCGCATCATTGATGGCGGGGCGAAGAGCCGTAACTGTCTCGGCCATCGCACTGCACACCAGCATAATGCCAGTCAGAATTGTGATGGTAGATCTCATGTGGCGAAGAAGTTTACACATTTTCTTCCGTTTGTCAACCCCTTTACGCGACATTTTTTAACTTTTCTTGATATTTATGATTTTGGAACTGAGAAATAAAAATGGCGAGGAATGTACTTTTCAGGGCAACGGAGCTGTGATATAATAGGGGTCATGCTGGAGGAGCTCAACAGCCTTACCCTGAGTATAAGCACGGAAACACCGTGGCTGCTGCCGCTATGCTTTGCGATGTTCGGAGCGTGCATCGGTTCATTTCTGAACGTCGTCATTTACCGCATGCCGCGCGGCATGAGTGTGAATGAGCCCAACCGCTCATTCTGTCCTGACTGCCGCAAAGAAATACCGTGGTACCTGAACATACCGATATTCAGTTGGCTGATATTGCGCGGTCGCAGCGCGTGTTGCCACAAGAAAATATCCCCGCGCTACTGCGTGATAGAGCTGATTACCACCCTGCTTTTTGCAGCCGTAGCGTGGCAATTTTCCCTCGACCCGCTGCCGGTACAGGTACTGTTGTGTATATGGACATCCGTCATGCTGGCTGTGCTGTGCATCGATTGGGAACAGATGGTTGTGCTGCCGGTGCTGACCCGCATTGCAGCCGCGACCGGAGTTCTGACAGCTCTCTTTGCCCCGTGGCTGGTCGAACCTCAGGCTCTGAGTGCAGGCGACGGGCTGCTGTGGAGCCTGATTGGCGGCCTGACGGGCTACCTGCTCCTGCGCAGCGTAGCACTCATGGGGTGTCTGCTCTTCGGGCGCAAGAGCACCACCTTCGACAGTCCGCAGGAATGGAGCATGCAACAGGCCGGTGACGACATCGAACTGAAGCTGGGCGACAAGAGTTACCTGTGGAGCGAGCTTTTCATGGAAGAGGCCAATCGCCTGCAACTGAACAATGCCACCATCAACGCCGCCGAAAAATCTCCCCGCGGCACCATAACTTTTACCGCAACAACGGCCACCCTCGATGATGGCACCGTCATTCAACTGGAAGAGCACGAACAGCTCCGTGGCAGTTGCGAGAGCATGAGCACCCGTAAGGAAGCCATGGGCAGCGGCGATGCCCTCATCGCGATGGCCATCGGTTGCCTGTGTGGGTGGCAAGGCGTGCTCTTCGCACTCGTTGGCGGAAGTTTCATCGGTCTGATATACGCCGCTATCGCCCGCATCGGTCGCGGGCAGCCCATGCCATTCGGCCCGGCGCTCATTGCAGGAGCGCTTCTCTACATCTTCTGCGGCAACATCCTCATCAACTATTACCTCATCAGCCTTGGCTATTAAACGTCAGATTACGGGAGCTCTCATCGCCCTGCTTGCCATTCTTCCTCTCACAGCCGGAGAGGAAGAGCTTGTCACCCGCCCTCAGGATATTGAAGGCATGTACACCCACGCAGCCTTCATACTCGATGACCGCAGCACCGACAAAGTGTACGGCGTAACCGCCATGCTCGAAAAATGCGCCCAATGGGGACACCCCCTCGCCATCGAGTTGTTGCTGAATGTCTACGAAGGCCGCCGCAAGGGGCTCGAAGCTCAACCACGCAAAGCCGCAGCCCTTGCCGAACTGGTGGCAGACGGCAAACTGGTACCCGATGCTCATCACCCGGAACAGGTGAGAGTCATCAATGAATGTAAATACCGTTACGCTCTGTACTGCGAAAAAGCCTTCGGTCGGGAACGCTCCGAAAAAGAAGCTCTTCGCTGGATGTTGCGCGCAGCCAATGCAGGAGTAGGCAAAGCCCGAGTGGAGCTGGCCCGCTACCTCATGAACCCGAAAAAGCCTTACAGCGACCCGCGCCGCTCCCTTCAACTCCTGCGCCATCAAGCCAAACTCGACCCGCACACACCCAACGTCTTTTTCTATCTGGGGCACCTATACATGACCGGCAAGGGCCTGCCCCGCCCCATGCCCCAACTTGCCTTCGAATGTTACCAACTGGGTGAGAAAATGAAAGATGCCCGCGCCATCAACAATCTCGCGGCCATGTATGAACGAGGCATTGCCACTTCCCGTGACCTTTCAACCGCCCTGTTGCTCTACAAAAAAGCAGCGGCTCTCGGCAACAAAGAAGCCTCGGCCAATGTCCAGAGGCTCGCCTACATCCGCGCGGAACTGGAAGTGGGTACCCCGCACTCACTGCGCATCATTCACGCCACACAACAACTTATCGAGGCACTGCCCATCTCTCAAGCCAACAAAAAGCGACTCTCCGCTCCCCTCCGTAAACAAGCCGCAAAAGTCAGCAGCGATTTATGATGCATGCCGCCAGACAGGCCCTTGAATACGCCGCTGCTCAACTGGGATTCTCCGCTCTGGGAATAGCCCCGGCTCATGCAGACCAAGGCTCATACCTGAGCGACTGGCTGGCTCAGGGACAACATGCCGACATGGAATGGATGCTGCGGCACCTGCCCGCACGACTCAACCCGGAACTGGTACTGCCCGGAGTTCGCAGCGTGGTGATACTCACCTATGACTATCCGCGAACGGACTCGCGCAAGAGTCCCGGCACCATTGCCCGCTATGCTCAGGGGGAAGACTACCACAAGCTGTTAGCCCACAAACTGGCTGATTTGGACGAGACGCTCAGCTTCTACGGCGGCACCCAGCGCTGCTTTACAGACTCCGGCCCTGTGAGCGAGCGTTTTTTCGCAGCTCGGGCAGGACTCGGCTGGATAGGCCGCAACGGATTGCTCATCAGGCCGCAGGGCGGTTCGTACTGCTTTCTTGCCGGCATTCTGACCACGCTGGAGCTCCCCTACGACAGCCCGATTCCCAACCGCTGCGGCAACTGTCGGCGCTGCGAACAAGCCTGCCCCACAAAGGCTCTGAAAAACGGTGCCTGCGATGCCCGCCGCTGCCTGTCCTACTGGACAATCGAGGCCCACAATGACATGCCGCCCGACATCCGTGCTGCTCAAGGCGAACACCTGTACGGCTGCGACACCTGTCAGGAAGTCTGCCCCTGGAACCGCATACGCCCCCATGAAAAGTCGCGTCGCATCGATCCCCACCTGCTCATGCCTGCGCCCCTCAGCTCCATGCAACTACAGGAGTTCCGCTCTCTGACAGGCTCGGATTTCGAGCATCTGTTTACGGGCTCACCCATCCGCCGCATAGGATTGGCACACCTGAGCAGCAATGCCGAGGGCATATCTCCTCACAAACAATCTCTGTCACCCGGCTCAACATGAACAACATTTCTACCGAAAATCGTGAACAAAGCAGCCGCCGCCTGTGTCGGACTTATCAGAATTACATACTCAACTTCCATCAGTGATGACAACTTTCCTTACCACTCTGGCCCAATTTTCAAGCTATTACACTGACAGCGCCGGCTACATGAGCTCCGGCGGTGCTCAGAGCGGGCTCTATGGCTCCGCCTCCATCATCGGACTGGGGCTGATTCTGCTTGCCGGACTGATTGGCGGCATTGTGCAAAATCGCATGATGGCCAACATGCGCCGCTATTCTTCAGAGCCGGCACCGCTGACGGGTGCTCAGGTGGCACGCCGCATGTTAGCACAGTACGGTTTGCATGATGTGCAAGTCACCCACACATCAGGTACCCTGACCGACCATTACAACCCGGCCAATCGCACCGTCAACCTCAGCGATACCGTCTATTCTCAGGCAACCGTTGCCGCCATGGCCGTTGCCGCGCATGAATGCGGCCACGCCGTTCAACACGCCAAGGCCTACCCCTGGCTTGCACTGCGCAGCGAACTGGTACCGCTTGTCAACCTCGGCTCACGTTTGGGACAAATCGTCCTCATGGTCGGACTGGCTCTGATTGCCATGGGCACGGGCACCACCGTCGCATGGATCGGGCTGGCGCTCTTTGCCACCACCACGGTCTTTGCCTTAGTCACGTTGCCGGTGGAGTTCGATGCCTCACGCCGTGCGTTGGCATGGATGGAGAGCTCCGGCCTTGCCTCACAAGCCATGCACGGACAAGCCGGAACGGCACTGCGCTGGGCAGCCATGACTTATGTTGCCGCTGCTCTCTCATCCATAGCCATGCTCGTCTACTACGTCCTCATTCTGCTCAATGCCCGGGGACGCAGCGAATAAAAAATCATCACCCCATACCGACCACCGTGAACCGCCGTCAGTTACTCGACCTCATCCGCGATGAACTGGGCGGCACCGCCACTCAGAGTGCCGCCGATTTGGCACTCAGTGCCGTCATCCGAGCCATTCAGGACGGTCTGCGCGAAGACGGCGAAGTCAAACTGGCCAACTTCGGCAGCTTCCGCCTGCGCCGCGTAGGCGCACGAAAATTGCTCCTTCCCGGCAGCGGCACCCCCATGCAATTACCCGAGCGAGAAGTCCTGCGCTTCATCCCACCCCGACAAAAGGCAGCCGAAAACTCAACGGTATAGCCTTTTTTAAGGGAATGACACACAACAGACTTCACAGACAATGCAAGAAAGAGGAGAATACCGCTATGTCGCAAGCTCTCCGCAACCTGTTACTCTGCACTCCCTTTCTTCTTCTGATGACAGGGTGCGATGATGCCGACACCGAAAAAAACGAGCTCAGCGGGCGCTTCACAACCGCCACCCGTCCGGCTCCCAACCCTCAGCGCGAAGCACTCGAAACCCTCATCCGCAAAGACCTCAACGTACCGACCGACCTCAAGGGAGCCCCGAAGTTCAAACCGTACAGCGAGTACAACGGCGAAGATATCCGACAGGTCACGGGAGTGTCCGGCCGCAGCCTGTTACTGGTGTTCACCGCTCCCTGGTGCAAGCACAGCGATGCCATGAAAAAGGCCCTCAAAGAATTGACCGAAATAGAAAAGGGCAACGTTCAAGTCGTGGATGTGAATGCCGATGCTTTCCCGGTGCTGGCCGAAGAGTTCGGCATTGCCAAAGTACCCACCACATTCCTGTACACCGAAGGAGTGCGACTGCGAGCCTTCGAAGGAGCCATGAGCTCTCAGGGTATACAAAATCTTATCCGTAACGTCCTCACCCGCGGCGAGGACTGATAACTTTTCCGACGCTCATATCAGCAACCACCAGAATTGAAAAACATGCGATTTCTCACAGGATTACAACCCAGCGGCCAACTCCACATCGGTAACTATTTCGGCGCCATTAAGCCGGCTGTCGAATTGCAGGAAAAAGGTGAAGCCTTCTACTTCATCGCCAATTACCATGCCATGACCACCATGGAGAGCGCCGCTAAGCTGAAGGAAAACACCATCAGCCTTGCCGTTGATTTCCTTGCATGCGGTCTCGACCCGAAGAAGGCAGTTCTCTTCTCCCAATCAGCCGTTCCCGAAGTGAACGAACTGGCATGGATTCTTTCAACCGTATGCCCCATGGGCCTGCTGGAGCGTTGCCATTCCTACAAAGACAAGGTTGCCAAGGGGTTCTCCCCCAGCCATGCGCTCTTTGCCTACCCGGCCCTCATGGCTGCCGACATCCTGCTTTACAACAGCGATGCCGTACCCGTAGGCAAGGACCAGAAGCAGCACCTCGAAGTCACTCGTGACCTTGCCGCTAAAATTAACGATACTTTCGGTGCTGACATCTTCAAACTGCCCGAGGCCATCATCAGCGAAGTCACCGCCGTGGTTCCCGGTCTGGACGGTCAGAAAATGAGCAAGAGCTACGGCAACACCCTGCCCATCTTCGGCGAAGAAAAACCGCTGCGCAAGCTCATCAATAAGAAGATTGTCACCGATGCCACCCCGCTGGAAGCCCCCAAACCGACGGAGGGCTCCATCATTCTGGCCATCTACAAGCTCTTTGCCTCTGAAGAGCAATACAAGGCCATGATTGAGGCTCATCAGCGCGGCGGCGTGGGCTACGGACAGTTCAAGAAGGATGTCTTCGAGGCCTACTGGGAATATTTCCGTGCCGCACGCGAAAAGCGCGAATGGATACTTGCCAACCCCGACTATGTAACGACCGTACTCACGGACGGTGCTAACCGCGCCCGCGAAGAGGCTGCAAAGACCATGAGCCGCCTGCGCGAAGCCGTCGGTCTGATTTGGCACTAATTGATCGGAGTACCGCCTTCCGGCTCAGCTTGCGGCTCGGAGGCAGGTTGCGAAGCGGAGCGCTCCGCTTCGCTCAGGAAATGCGCGGCAGCGGTATGGCCCGCTGCTGCCGCTCGTTGCCACCATATCATGGCTTCCTGCCGATTTTGTTCGATTCCTTGGTAGCCATGATAGAGCATCATGCCATAACGGAACTGAGCCCAGGGCTCTCCTGCCTCGGCCGCCCGAATAATGCGCTCATGAAAATTGCGCAGCTCCCGTTCCTGAATATCCGGCGGCAGCTCCGACTCTCCCGGCAAGCGCTGAGACATCGGAGCGGATGAACGAGCTCCCGGCACTTCGCGCCCGGCGTAACCGATAAACCACGGCACCATGACGGCCAGACATACGCCGTAAAAAAGCATGAACTGCAACAAGCCGCCGTCCGACTTCGTACGCAGCGCAAACAGGCGCGGTACCCGCCCCCCCGAATGCCGGCGATGGCGGCCCCGCCCACGGGCAGCCCTCCGTTCGTAAGCATGTCGAACCGACACCCGCACCCGGGAACGGGCATGAGCCATAGCGGCCAGCTCAGGCGCGTTGCTCAGGCGGGTTTGACGCTCCAACCATGCATCGTAATCAGCCCGTCTTTCGGGCTCTCCCAAAGTACGATAAGCCTCGGCAACCAGCTTAAACTTTTCCTCCGCAGCCGGATTGCCTACATTCAAATCAGGGTGATAGCGCTTGGCCTGACGGCGATAAGCAGCCTTGAGCTCAGCAGAGCTCACCCCCTGCTCCACACCCAAAAGCTGATAATAATCCGTACGCATGTCACCTCTGCACGCTCAGTTTAACATAAGAGGGAATAAAATCCAAATTTAATTTTCCGTTTTCAAATTATCTTTACATCCGGGGCATAACTGATATACTGACAGGAAGAAGAATAACATCGCTATGCACGTACGCCGAAGTGACAGAAGTCTGGCTTTCATTGCCCGAGGTTGCAGCCCGGGCATGGTGCTGCTCAATCTCCCGGTCATCGCTCTGATTATCCTCATCGGAGTATGTTGCGTCCACCCCTCCACAACGGCGGACATAGCGCTACTTGTCCACGGTTGCGCACAAAAACTCGGATTGAGGCCCGAGACCCTACTCCTGCTGACCATGGTAGTCCCCATCCTGCAAGCCCTGCTCCTGCACAGTAACAGGCGGCACGGCATCGGCGGCGGAAGATGGATTATTTACTGTGCCTTTTTCTGCGCGCCGGCCATGTTTGCCGTGTTATATTACATGGGAGTCTTCCTTCTTTACAGCACCCCCATGACGGCTCCCCCCCTCAGACAATCTTCCGACCGACCGCACAGATGTTCTGAGGGAAAACTGATTTTCGCACTTGCCCGAGCCCGAATTGTGTGATTAAATAAGCGCGAACTTCTGCACGAGAGCAGAAGCAGAGCTCCCGGAGGCGGTGTCGATACCGCAGGAAATAGATGGGGAAGGCAGTGAAAATCTGCCGCTGTGCCGCAACCGTGTTGTCCGCTGACAAAGCATATCAGCAGGGCTCAGTCGGAATGCCAGCCGAGGAGTTTCGTCAGCAACGAGTGGCGTCGCACCGCTCAGTAGACAATATAACATAATGACAATACATAGAGAAGTCCTCTCCCACAGGACTTATGCAGTTGTTCTTGCCATCGCCATGGCAGGAGGGTGTGCTTATGCACAAACGGATATTCCCGAAGTGGAACTTGCGCCCATCACCGTGAGCGCTCATGATGGTCAGGAGCGCCCGCGCGATACCACCGGAGTGAGCGTGTACGTACAGGATGTCGAAGAACTTAAAAATGAGGGCATCTACAACCTTGCCGAAGCCATGAGCACTATCCCCGGGGTCAGTTTGCTGCCGGGCGGGGGTGAAAATCAGCGAGGCAATGTGGCGAAAGTCGCCATCCGCGGCATGAACCGCGACACGGCTATTCTCCCCATGATTGACGGCATGCGGATTTTCAACAGCGGCGGCGGAGGACTGCTCACCGCCAACATCATGGGCCGCACCGACCTCTTCTCCATCGGCACGCTGGAAGTCCTCAAAGGCAGCCAAGGTGCCGTCTACGGCGGCGGAGCCATGGGGGGTGTCGTCTACATGGAAACCCCGCAAGGCGATGCCGAAAAACCGCTGCTGAGCCTCTTCAATGAAGTCGGCAGCCACAACAGCTATACCGGCAACGCCACCACTCAGGGACAACAGGACGGGCTCTCATGGTTCATCAGCAGCACCTACACCCGCAGCGATAACGACACGCGCTTTGCCGACGGCAGCCGCCCCTCAGCGCGCAATGCCGGAGAGTACGAGAGCTTCGCTGAGGCTCTGCGACTGGATTGGCAGGCCAACGAAAGCAACAAGCTCACCCTGACCTACCGGCGCGAAGATTCGGAGTTCGGCTATGTATCATCCTATTACGGAGAACATTTCTACACACCGTACAGCTTCCGCAATAATCTCGTTACACTCAAATGGCAGAGCCAACTCAGCGAGAAATGGAGCAGCAGCCTGATGGCCGGCTACTACGGCTACGATGCCACACTGGGCCAAGGCTACACTCAGGAACTGCGCAATGTTCAATTAGAATGGCGCAACAGTTACACATGGTGTCCTCACCATACCACAAGCGCCGGATTGGCCTGGAACCGCAGCGCCTATGACTACTTCGACAGCTACTCTACGCATAACGGCGATCATAACCTGGAAAATACCTACTCCGTCTTCGCGGAGCACATCTACTCCCCGAATGATAACTGGGACATTTCGCTGGCTGCCCGACTGGAGCACAGCAATATCTTCCGCAGCTCCCCGGCCCTGCGAGGTGCCGCCGGCTATCGGTTCGATAACAACACCACGCGACTCTTGGGCTCCGTCGGCACCGGCTACCGCTCACCGGGCTCCTTTCAACGCAGCCACGGCAAGTTCACCGGCGGCTACATGACCTACCACGGCAATCCCAATCTGAAGCAGGAAAAAAGCCTCAGCTTCGATATCGGCATCGAACAGGACCTTGCCCCGGGACATACCCTCTCGCTCACCGGATTTTGGGAACGCCTCGAAGATGCCATCTGCACCGACTACAAGGGATATAGCGATGTGTACTACCGCAATGACAGCGGGCACCAAAGAATCATCGGCTTTGAAATGGCCCTGCAAGGCACCTTCGAGAACCATTGGAACACCGGCTATAAGCTCTCATGGACCCATGCTCGACCCAAAGCGGAAGACGGTCAGCAAATCGCCTGGACCTCGCGCAACACATGGACCGCTGAGCTGCACACTTCCCCCGCGGAGGGATTCACCACCGGCGTAGGACTGACAGCCGCAACCGGTCGCAGTAACTATGAGGGAGCCACCCCCCGACGAGTGGACAACTACTACAGCCTGCGGTGGTTTGCCCGTTATGAGGTCAATGAGAAGCTCACGCTGCACCTGCGTATTGAAAATCTCACCAACCAAAAGTTCGTAACCGAAGGTAGCTTCGGGGCCCCCGGAGATGCCGCTATCTCCGCCGGAACATCCGTACACGGAGGTGTCACCATTAACTTCTGAGCGTGAGACTTCTTCGCTACATCATCATCATGGGAGCCACAGCAGCGCTGCTGCTGTGGCTGGCCCAACTTGCCGCCGACTCGGACGAGCGGCGCAGTAACATACCCGATGAAGAACAAACAGGCGAGCCCGCACCTTACCCGACAGATTTTGAAGAACAACTCCGGCGTGAACCGCGACTCGCTATTTCTCTTCTGCCGGAAGAGCAACTACCCGCCGACCTGCCATGGCAAAACGGTCAACCGGCTCCCCCCATCGGCTCGCCGCAGGCCCGCAAAGGCGGTACCCTGCGGCTCAGCAACGTCGGTCCCTTCCCGGCAAACTTTCTGGCCTTCGGCAGCCCGACACCGCAATTCTTCCACTATAACCTCTTTACCAACATCGATATCCCCCTGGTGCGGGAACATCCCGCCACCGGGCAGGAAATCCCCGGATTGGCAGAAACATGGTGCCGCAGGGGGAACTCCCTCTTCTTCCGACTGCAAACAAAAGCGCGCTACTCCAACGGTCGCCCCGTACGAGCGCGCGACTTTGCCCTCGGCACCCTGCTGCGACTTCGCTGCGGCGACTGTACCATCGCCCAACACATCAACGCCCTGAAAATATACGGTGACAGCACGCTTGAAGTCGTCCTCGCTCACCCGCACCCCGCACCCGAACTCACCATCAGCCAACTTCTCCGCCCGGCAGAACCGGGCTTTTACCGCGACTTCGGGCAGGATTACACGCAGCGCTACGCTCAGCGTATCCCCCCCACCACAGGAGCTTACACCGTCACGGAAGTACAGCGAGGGCGGCGCATCGTACTCAGCCGCGTAGCCCATTGGTGGGCAGCCGAACTTCCCGGCTTCCGGCACACCCACAACGTCGACCGAATCGAGCACCACTTCCTGACGGACGAGGCACAAGTCTGGGAGCTCTTCCTGCGGGGCGGATTGGACCTCGTACAAACCCGCAATGTTACCGCTTGGCAAAGCAAGTTAGAAGGAGTTGCAGCCGCAGAGGATGGACGCATTGTTCAACATACGCTCGAACTCAAGCTCCCTATGCCCCCCTACGGCATCGCTTTCAACACCCGCACCCTTCCCGACCTCAATCTCCGTAAAGGGCTCATGCACGCGCTGGATATGCCGGGTGCCATTGCCACACTCTTCCGTGGCTACGCGGAACAACTTCCGCACTTTACCACAGGCTACCGACGAGCACCTCACACCTGCCCTCGCTATGACTTCAACCCGGAAAAAGCCCGAGCAGCCTTTGCCCGAGCCGGTTACACAAAACAGGGAAAAGACGGTATTCTGAGCAAAGAGGACGGCAGCCGCCTGAGGGTTCATTTTGCCTACACTCCGTCCGATAAGCTCAGCACACTCGCCACCCATCTGGTGCAGAGTGCCGCAGCCTGCGGAGCCGAGCTTGTGCTGCAACCGCAGGCTTGGCAAAATCTCGACCGTCAAGTCAGCGAAGGACAACACGAACTCATCTTCTGGGCCACCATGCCGGGCTACCCGCTGCCGAACTACGAACGATTTTTCCACTCCTCCGCACGCGGGGCAGATGCGCCCTTCCTCCTGAATGATAAGGAGATAGATGCCGCCATTGATGCCGTACAACAATCCGCAACAGCAGAACAAACCGCTCAGGCCGTCGCCCATCTGGACCGACTTATTTTCGAGCGCGCCATCTGGCTACCGGGATGGATGGAAAATCAGGCCCTCATCGCCGCTTGGCAACACGTTAAGCTCCCGACGAACTACGCCGGGGTGTACGACGTAGCGGAATCGCATCAACTCCGGATTGAGCCCTGAGAACATGACCGCCCATCCGCGACAATCCCCGCTTGTCCCCTTACTCCTCACCCTATCAATCATGGGGATAGCAGGTGCGCTCGGCCTGCTCCGAACCTACCATCATTACTCCGAAAGCTCCACATCCGTACAAGCCTATTTCATCACCCCATCAGAGCAGCAACGGCACCACCAAGTCAACCTCCCGCCCTCAACAGCCTATTCCCCCACACCGCACCTTGCGCTCTACATTCCCCATCAGCTCCTCCCTCCACCTGAGCTGACCGAAATCCCCGACGAACTTCCGGAGCTCCATGAGCAGACCGCCGAAGCGGAAGAACTGCCGATGCTGCCGACAAATGAGCTCACCCCTCCTCCCGCCGCCACCGCACGAACTCAAGCCAATAAACGCTCCGTCCCCGCACGCTCCACCACCGTACCACCGACACCGCCTGCTACGACTCAGGTCGCTACTACCCCCCCGGCCTACCTGCATACCCCGCCACCCGATTATCCTGCCGCCCTGCGCAGCAGCCGTCGCAGCGGTAGTGTCCGCGTGCGCATCCACATCAATCAACAGGGGCTCCCCGTGGCCGTCGACATCCTATCCGACGCTCATCCCCAATTCATTGCAGCAGCCCGCAAGCGCATCCTCTCCTCCTGGAAATTCCGCCCCGCAACCCGCAACGGCAAAGCAATAGAATCCGCCGTGACAACCACCATTCATTTCACGCTCCGATAAGCCGAATAAGGAACTTCATTTTTCTCGATTGCAGTGAAATTAACATGAATTTCCTGCTTGACGTACAACAGGCAAAGTGCTAGAGTAAAAGAAGTGACGATGAAGAGCATTGTACAAAATTTGACTGCGATGGCCTTGCTTGCCGGTGGGTTGGCAGGGGCGGAGGAGCACCATGAAGGGCTGACAATGAATGCCCCGGTACTGTGGAGCATAGATATCCCGTTCTGGGAGGGGCACTCCATTCCGATTAACAATTCCCTGATTATGTATAGCTTGGCCGTGCTGGTACTCGTCATCGTACTGCGCTTGGCCACGCGCAAGATGGAGCGCATACCCTACGGACTGCAAAACTTTGTGGAATGGGTGTTCGAGACACTCTATACCTTCATCGAAGGACTGGCCGGCAAAAAGCTCACCAAGAAGTACTTCTGGTACTTTGCCACCGTATTCCTGCTCATTCTGACAAGCAATTACATGGGGCTCATCCCCGGTGTGGGTGAGATTACCTACAACGGCACACCGCTCTTCCGCGGTGCCAATGCCGACCTCAACGTCACACTCTTTCTGGGCTTCCTCTACGCCATTCTGTGGTTCATCTGGTGCATCCGAGAACAAGGTATCGGTCACTTCCTCAGCCACATCTTCGGAGTGAAAGGCGGGCTGACAGGTTTCCTGAAATATGCGCTCATGCCCATCTTCTTCTTCGTCGGCCTCATTGAGCTGCTCTCCATCTGCGTGCGCCCGGTGGCACTGGCAGCCCGACTCTTCGGTAACATCTACGCCGGCGAGGCTATTCTGGAGAAAATGGGAGCCATCGGCTGGTACGCCATGCTGCCGTTCATGTGCATGGAACTGCTTGTAGGCTTCGTACAGGCTCTGGTATTCCTCATGCTCACGGCTCTCTTCCTCAAGACCCAAGTGGGTGGCGATGAAGAAGCTGCACACTAACCCCCTTCCCGCCGCGCCGGATCATGCAGCAAAGACGTGACGGCAGGCAGAAGAAAAACTAAACAACAAACACACATCACATTATGCTCGAAACACTCGCTCAGGCAGCCTCCGCCGCTGCCGACCTCACCCCCCTGAAGTCCGCTCTGGCCGTTCTCGGTGCCGGTCTCGGCATCGGTCTCATCGGTATGAAAGCCGCTGAGTCCGCCGGTCGCAATCCCGGTGCCTTCTCTCAGGTGCTCATCATCTCCATTATTCTTGCCGCTCTTGTTGAAGGTGTGGCATTCGTAGCCATCTTCATGGGCTAAAAGCCCGCTAACCGGCGGTGCCGCGGAGAACGGCACCGCCGCTTATCCTCATTCTCCCGTTCCACTTTCATCCCCCAATCATTCACATCATGTTCACTCCGGTAATCGCCGCCAACATTCAGGAAATGGCCGGGAAGTTCGGCCTGCACACAGACATTTTCATTGCCCACCTCATTGCTTTCGCTATCCTTGTGGCAGTGGTTGTCTTCTTCGGCGTAAAGCCCATTATGAAGCAGCTCGAAGAGCGCCGCGCCCGCATTGAAGAGGGCGAGGCCATGCACGCTCAGAGCCAAAAGGAGCTCGCGGAAGTTAAGGCCACGGGTGAGCAGATTCTTGCCGATGCTCACGCCCAAGGCAAAAAAGAAATTGAACATGCACGACAGACCGCAGCCAAAGTTCAGGCCGACCTTACCGACAAGGCTGCTGCCGAGGCCCGCACCATCATCGAAAACGCCCGCACTCAGGCTGAGCTCGACACACAGCGCGAAAAGAATGCCCTCAAGGGTGAGTTTGCCCGCCTGATTGCCGTGGCAACCTCTCAGGTCACCGGCAAGGTACTCTCCGAGGCCGATCATCGCGCCATCAACGAAGAGGCTATCCGCCACCTGTAATTCACCGTTTCTCACACCTTACTGACCGTCATGAAGATTACAAAGGAAGCTCAGGCTCAGGCACGCCGTCTCATGCGACTTTGCATGGGGGCAGACGGTCTGTTGCAGGAGGACACGGTGCGCCGCATTGCCGCCACGCTCTGCGATGAAAAGCCGCGCAATTACCTTGCCATACTCAAAGCCTTCACCGACTTAGTACGACTGGAAGTCGCCCGCCATACTGCGACCGTCACCAGTGCCGTACCGCTGACCGAGGCCGAAAAAAACGCCGTGCGCGCCCGGCTTGCCACGCGCCACACCGGCCTGCAATATGAATGGCACACCGACCCAGAGCTCATCGGCGGCCTGACTGTTCGCGTGGGCGATGACGTAACCGATGCCTCCGTCCGCAGTCGCATTGAGCGCCTCACCCGCCTCGCCTGATTTCCCCTCCGCACTTTTACCGATCAAACCTCTTTCCATCAACATTTTCAAAAAATTACCACCACGCGTATGAGCAATATCGTACAAGAACTCGAAGCACAGATCCGCACCGCCACCACAGCCACCATCAGTGAAAACGTGGGTACCATCAAAGCCCTGGGTGACGGCGTGGCCCGCATTGAAGGCCTGAGCAACGCCATGCTCAATGAAATGATTGAGTTCCCCGGCGGCGTCATGGGTCTGGCCATGAACCTCGAGGAGAACGAAGTGGGTGCCGTGCTTATCGGTAACGGCAACGACCTGAAAGAAGGCGACACCTGCAAGACCACGGGTCGTCTGTTGCAGGTGCCGGTCGGCCCCGGTCTGCTCGGTCGCGTGGTAGACACTCTGGGTAACCCGCTCGACGGCAAGGGCCCCATTACGGCTGCCGACTATTATCCTGTCGAAAAGATTGCCTCGGGCATCATTTCCCGCCAGGGTGTGAACCAGCCGGTACAGACCGGCATTCTGCCCATCGATGCCATGATTCCCATCGGCCGCGGCCAGCGTGAGCTCATCATCGGTGACCGCTCCACCGGCAAGACCGCCATCGCTACCGACACCATCATCTCTCAGGCCCGTCAGAACAAGCTCGCTGAGGAAGGCAAGCTGCCCGGCCATCGCCCGCTCTACAGCATCTACGTAGCCATCGGTCAGAAGCGCGCCACCATCTCCCGCTTGGTAGCCAAGCTCGAAGAGAACGGTGCCATGCCGTACAGCATCATCGTTGTTGCCAGTGCCTCCGACAGCGCTGCCATGCAGTACCTCGCCCCCTACGCCGGTTGCGCCATGGGTGAGTACTTCATGGACCAAGGGCAGGATGCCATCATCGTCTACGACGACCTCTCCAAGCACGCTGTGGCTTATCGTCAGGTATCGCTCATCCTGCGCCGTCCCTCCGGTCGTGAGGCATATCCCGGTGACGTATTCTACCTGCACAGCCGCCTGCTGGAGCGCGCAGCCCGCATCAACAGCGAGGGCGGTCGTAAAGGCGGCTCCCTGACGGCTCTCCCCATCATCGAAACTCAGGCCGGTGACGTGTCCGCCTACATTCCCACCAACGTCATCTCCATTACCGACGGCCAGATTTTCCTCGACACCGACCTCTTCTACCAAGGTGTACGTCCCGCCATTAACGTCGGCATCTCCGTGAGCCGCGTAGGTTCCTCCGCTCAGACCAAGATTGTGAAGAAACTCGCAGGTTCCGTTAAGCTCGACCTTGCCCAGTTCGAAGAACTTCAGGCTTTCGCCCAGTTCGGCTCCGACCTCGATGCCAACACCAAGGCCAAGCTCGAACGCGGTCGCCGCATCGTCGAACTCTTCAAGCAGGGGCAGTACGACCCCAAGAGCCTCGGCATCGAAGTCATCGACCTCTACGCCATCCAGAAAGGTTACCTCGACGACGTAGCCGTGGACAAAGTACAGAAAGTCTGCCGCGACATGGAAGAAGAAGCCACCACCAACAACCCCGAGCTGCTGGCTGCCATCGAAAGCAAGAAAGAGCTCACTCCCGAGATTGACGAGCAGCTCAAGCAGTTCATGACCTCCTTCAAATCCCGCCTGACGAAGTAATCCCCCATGGCTAACCTCAGAGACATCAAACGCCGCATTAAGTCGGTACGCAACACATCGCAAATTACCAAAGCGATGCAGATGGTTGCCTCCGCCAAGATGCGCCGTGCTCAGGAACTTGCCCTCAAGGGCCGTTCCTACATCAGCGCGCTGGCCAACGTGCTCAAACACCTGCAGGACACCATCGCCGGTGCCGCCTCACCCCTCATGGAGAATCGCGAGACCGGCAAAGAGCTCATCATCGTGGTCAACACCGACCGCGGACTGTGCGGAGGTCTGAACTCCAACCTGCTCAAAGAGGTGCTGACAGCCTGCCCTGCCGAGGCTGACTACATGACCATCGGTGCCAAGCTCAACCCTCAACTTGCCCGCTGCGGTCGCAAGCTCGTGGCCACCTTCTCGCTGGGCGACACCTTCGACGAGGCCGACCTCAAGCCCATCTTTGATTTCATCCGCGTGGGATTCACGGACGGCACCTACAAGACCGTGCGGGTCATCTACCAGAAGTTCATCAACATCATGGTACAGCGCCCGCAACTGACCAAGCTGCTACCCATCACCTCGGAAGAACTGCTGGCCATCGCCGCTCAGGACAACATCGAGGATGACGAGAACCCGAACTTCCTGCTTGAGCCTGCCCCGCAGGAACTGCTCAACGCCATCCTGCCGCTCTACTTCAGCAATCTTCTTGTACAGATGGTGCTGGAGGACAAGGCCAGCGAACAATCTGCCCGCATGGTGGCTATGAAGGCCGCCACAGAAAATGCCAAGACCCTCATCGGCGAGCTCACGCTCGAATACAACAAGGCGCGCCAGACGCAGATTACCAACGAACTTCTCGAAATCACCACGGCCATGAAGGCCATGGAGTAACCCCATCCCGCATCCGCAATCCCATTTTCAAAAATCACAACACTCTCACTTCTCAATCATGAACACAGGTAAAATCGTGCAGATCATCGGCGCCGTGGTGGACGTCGATTTCTCCCAGTCCGAAATGCCCGCCATCTACAACGCTCTGACCGTTGACTATGAGGTGGAAGGCGAGGCCAGACAACTGGTACTCGAGGTCGAACAGCACCTCACCGACGGCTGGGCCCGCACCGTTGCCATGAGCGCCACCGACGGCCTCAAGCGCGGCATGGAAGTCATCGACACCGGAGCTCCCATCTCCGTACCCGTAGGTCCCAAAGTACTCGGTCGCATTTTTAACGTACTCGGTGAGACTGTCGATGAAAAAGGCCAGCTCGACGGCGTGAAGCGCTACCCCATTCACCGCGAGGCCCCCACCCTCGAAGAACAGGCCACATCCTCCGAGGTGCTGGAATCGGGCATTAAGGTGATTGACCTTATCTGCCCCTTCCTGAAGGGTGGTAAAGCCGGCTCCTTCGGCGGTGCCGGTGTGGGCAAGACCGTGCTCATCATGGAGCTCATCAACAACATCGCCAAGGCACACTCCGGTCTGTCCGTGTTTGCCGGCGTAGGTGAGCGCACCCGTGAAGGTAACGACTTCTACATGGAAATGAGCGAGTCGGGCGTTATCGACCAGGCCAATCCCGAGAACTCCAAGGTTGCTCTCGTGTACGGCCAGATGAATGAGCCGCCCGGCGCCCGTCTGCGCGTAGCCCTCTCCGCCCTCTCCATGTCCGAGTACTTCCGCGATGAAGAGAACCGCGACGTGCTGCTCTTCGTTGACAACATCTTCCGCTTCTCTCAGGCCGGTTCCGAGGTATCCGCCCTTCTGGGACGTACCCCCTCGGCCGTGGGTTACCAGCCCAACCTTGCCGAAGAAATGGCCGGTCTTCAGGAGCGAATCACCTCCACCAAGAAAGGTTCCATCACCTCCATGCAGGCCGTTTACGTGCCCGCTGACGACCTGACTGACCCCGCTCCCGCTACCACCTTCTCCCACCTCGACTCCACCGTGGTGCTCGAGCGTGCGCTGGCCGCTCAGGGTATTTACCCCGCTGTGGACCCGCTCGCCTCGACCTCCAAGGCTCTGGCGCCCGAGCTGGTGGGTGAGGAGCACTACCGCGTGGCTCGCGGCGTGCAGCAGACCCTCCAGCGCTACAAGGACCTGCAGGATATGATTGCCATTCTGGGTATGGATGAACTCTCCGAGGCCGACAAGCTCACCGTGAGCCGCGCCCGTAAGATTCAGCGTTTCCTCTCCCAGCCCTTCAGCGTGGCTGAGGTATTCACCGGCATCAAGGGACAGTACGTACCCGTAGCCGAGACCGTGCGCGGCTTCGGCGAGATTCTGGACGGCAAGTGGGACAACGTGCCCGAAGGTAACTTCTACATGAAGGGCGGCATCGACACCGTAGAGAAAGCCTAAACACCATGCCTCTGCACTTCCAGATTATCACCCCCCTGCGCACCGCCCTGCAAGCGGATGTAAGCTCCATTCAGCTACCGGCAATCGAGGGTGAGATGGAGATTCTGCCGGGCCACGCCGACATCATTGCGGCAGTGGCCAACGGCGAGCTCACCTACCGCCCCGAGGGCGGCAGCCCCGACAGCCTCTTTGTGGGCGGCGGTTTCCTGCAGGTTGAGAAGGATAACGTCCTGCTGGTGACCGATACGGCGCTCAAACCGGGTGAAATCGATTCGACTGCCGTTCAGGCCGCCATCGAGCGAGCTCAGGCAGCCCTGCGCAACAGCGAGTCCGTACTCTCCCGCGAGGAACAGACCTACCTCGCCGCTCAGCTCGCCAAGCAGCTCGCCATCCTCGACTACAGTCGCAAGAGAAAGAGCCGCGTCTGACCCCTATCGACAGGCCACAACATTTCAATCAACAGCGAACCCGTCGGTTCGCTGTTTTTTCTCTTACCTCAGCGCAACAAGGCGTAAGCAAGGATGTTAGCATTGATTTCCAATGCATTCTCCAACTCACTTCCGCCACAACAACAGCAGTTACGGGAATTGGAACTATCATTCAACCCGTCAGCCGAATAAATAATCACCAACTTGCCGCCCAATTCGACTCCCTCCAAATATCCCGATGTAGGGCGTTTGCCGGCTTTCAATGACGTGATAGGAAAAACCGTCGAAAAAATCGGGTGCGACATCGGCACGGGGCGCAGAGATTCAGCCCCGAAAATCTCGCCCATCTCGCGTCGGAAAGCGCGATCCCAATCACTGCTGGAACAACCGGCAGAAGCCAACAAAAAGCCGCCGCCCTCAACATATTTCCGAATATTATCGCGTTCTTTAGCCGTCAAATGGAAATTTCCCTCCCCCGTCATCACGACAAAAGGAAATCGGAACAACTCATCATTATCCATACGCACGGCACGAAAGCGCCGCGCGGTATTGATGCCGGTGCGCTGCTGCACCGTGCTCAGAAACTCATCACTGAAACAACGTGAAGTCTTAGAACCGGCATAGATAAGATTGCCACACTGCACCACCCCTTCCTTAGCCATCAGGGGTAGCGCACACAAGAAAAGAAACATCAACAGGAACTTCTTCATCATCAATAAGTAAAATAAGAACGAACGGCATCCCGATAGACGGACGGCACCTGCTCAGCCCCCCCACTCGGGTACGATACGGAATCCGCCGCAGGAGTACCGACCTTACGGCGCGGAGACAAGGATGGAGGAGCTGCACCACTCCCGACGGCACCACCTGAGGACGGCGTACGGGCTTGTCCCTTACGCCCACGGCCCATACGCGAACGCTGCGGGCCTATCAGCTTGGAGCCGACGGCATTCGGCATAGCGGAGCTACCACCCCTGCTGCCTATACCCTGAGCCATAGAAGGCGAACCGTTATTCCTACGCCCCTTCAGCGCATCAAGCAACTGAGTGAGAGTATCGCCGGCAGCCGAGCCGAAAGAACGGCGGCACTGCTCAAGAGCATTGGCAAGGCTCTGCTGCGAGCACTCGTTCTGCAACAACTTTCGAAGAGCCGCCAAAGCATCGCGAGCCTGCGCATGCGCCTCGGCCGGCTGATGAGCAGCGGCTTCGACCACAGCCCGGTCCATCAACCCCTCCACCCCGGCACTCTCACAAGCGTAGCGCATATTCACAATCATTGCATGAAAAGGAGCAAGATTTTCATACTGAGCCAGTTCTTCCAGAAGTCCGCTCAATCCTTCCTCCCAAGCAACGTAATCACGCAGAATCACAGCCTGCTCACTCCCCAAGCCCTCCAATTTTCCCGGCTCTGAAGTCGAAGCCGCACCATACTCCTCGGTAAATCGACGGAACAAGTCCACCATCATCGTCTGTTGCTCCACCAACTGCATGAACACCGCCTGAACCTCACTCACGCGGGCAATCAGTGCAAGCTCACGGGCCGATTTTGCCTGTTCGGCCACCTTCTCTCTCCCGACATTCAGGCTCTCCAGCAGCTCATTCATGAGCCCTCGGCGCTCCTCCTCAGTAGCACCGGGCGACAACTTTTCCACCCGGCCAAGAGCCGTTGTCAGCACCTCCTCCAATTGTGCAGCGGTAGCAGACAACTCCCCATCCATATCAAATGCCGGAAAATCCTGAGCAAAGGTTCGCGCTATTTTCCGGGCTTCTTCCAAGGCTCTGCGAACGGCCTCAGGCTCACCGCTTTCCAGCGCCTGCCGAACGGTATCCAGAGCCTCCTCCAAGGCCTCATACCGCGACAGGAACTCCTCATAACTAAGTTCCATCCGAAGGATGGCGGCATATTCCTCCTCCGAGATAATCTGAACATGGGTTGTCGGGGAGGAAACGATATTGAAACGGAAAGGATTATCATCCCCCACCTCAGCGCGCAGTTCCAGTTTATCGCCCGGGCGCAGACCAAGCGCCGCCGTATCGTACCGCTGCTGCCATTTCTGCTCACGCACCTTACCCACCAACACCGACTGACCATGTTGGCGCCAAGGAGCCAAGGCCTTGCTGAAAACAAAGCGCCTCAGGCCATAATCATCCTCCGCCAGCACTTCCAGCTCCAAGGGTTGTCCCGCCACCAAATATGTTCCGTTCTCCGGGCGGGTAATGCTGACCTGCGGAGGGCTATCAGGCAGCACCGCCAAGCGCACCTGCACCGGAGCATCGGCCTCGCGACCGTCGGCATCGGCCACCTGCAGCTCAAGGCTGCCCGGCCGCCGCACCGGCAAGCTCAATCGCATGGTTCGTCCCTGTACTTCAGCCTGCAAATGTTCCGGCTCCTCCTGACCGCTTGCGGTGAAAATACCGTAACCCTTCACAATATCCGTACTCGTCGTCAATTCAAACGTCACGCTACCGCCGTCAGGCACAAGGATTTCACTGCCGCCCAGTCTCAGTTTTCGTTCCGGCTCACCGGTATATGGCAAAGGAGTAACGATAGCAGTACCGGAAAGAATACGAGGACTGTAATTCACCGTCACCGGCACAAAATGACTGCGCGCCCGCCCATCAGCAGCGGCAAAAGCCACCTCGCAGGGAGCCGTCACCTTCTCCAGCACTCTCACATAACTTCCGTCGCGGGAACGGAATGTCGGCAGCACCTGCACCGGCACTCCCTCTGCCCGCAACAACAGGCATATATCCTCCGGCTCATCCCATCCCTCCACACGACAACCGAGCGATAAATCCTCACCATAATGGACCTGCGGAGCCGTTGAGGACAGAATAAATCGCCATGAGGAATAGGGCGGCACATCCTCCGTCGGATAAAGCATACGGGCACTCAGCGTGTTGAAGGCCGCAGGTCCGGCACCGTACAGACCGATAAGAGCAGCCCCCGTTAAGGCCGGCACCAGCAGAGCAATAAGCCAACGACGCAAGGCAGGATAATGACGGCGGGCCTGACGAATGGCGACAGCGGCCTGCCGGCGAGCCTGCTCAGCCAACCAGCCGAAGAGAGGAGATGTTGCAGCAGCGGGGAGCTTCAGGGCGCAAGCGACCGTGCGGCGGGAATCTTCATTCAGGCTGTCCAACTCCTGCGGCAAGAGCCAAGCAACCCGCAGAGCCCGGTAAAGAACCGGCAACAACAGGAGCACCGCCAGCCCTATGCCAGCCTGCTGCATCAGCCCTCGCACCTCTGCGCTCAGCACAAATGCCCAATCGCAGAGCGCACACAACAAAGCCTCAAGAACCAGAACAGCCACCCACCACCCCAGTCCGCAAGCCAACTGAGCAACAAAACAACTCACACGCGCCCGGCGCAATTCCGTTCGAAACGATTTCATCACGACAAACCCTTTCTTCTGCGAATGAACCAAAGCAGCCCCAAGCAACCGGCAATAACTGCCAGTACCTGCCATTCAGCCCACATGGGGCAATAAACATCCTCCGTCGCACGCGCACCCTCCGGCATGGTGAAAATCGCGGCAAGCTGTTCATCCGTCAGCTCTGTCGGCAAAACCATACCGCCCGTTGCCTCAGCCACCCGAGCAGGTAATTCGGCATCGGCATTCAGATTATCCTCTTCCGTCGGTAACGAACGCACCGTCAATCGGCACTCAGGTGAAGGTGTATCACCCGCAACAGACCTCAACAAATATTCACCCGGCGGCAAGGGAGCAAAAGTACATTCCCAGCGCGGCATCCCGACCGACGGTCGCAGCACCGCCGATTGTTGTGCCGCCACAGAGCCATCCGCCAAATTAACAGCCTGCACCTCCACAGTCGCCGGACGACTCATACCACGCCACCCGAGCAAACAAGTGAACGACTCCCCTTCCCGAATCACGGAGCGGTCGGCATGCAACGACAAATCAAAACCGGGCATGAACTCCGCCGCCGTCTGTACCCACGGCAAAAATCGCCGCCAGAACTCCCGGTACATATTGCCGTGGTGACGGGCTTCCGGATAAAAATCCCACTTCCAAAGTCCCTCACCATTCAGACACGCCACCGCTCCAAGGCCGCTACGCATCATACCCAGCACCGGGATATTCTGCCCGGCGGCAACAGCCAGCACACGAGTCTGCGGGCGGCACTCCTGCACCTCCCACACGTCCTCCAGCGGCGGCAACGACTTCCACACATCATGCTCGGCACCGGGCAGCAAACGACCGAACAGCCCCATACTCAAGCCATCAGATGACGGCTCCAAACAATGCTCAGCGGCATTCGGAGCTGCACCCCATACAAAGGGCTCCAGCGCCTCCATCCCGTCCAACCTACCGCCGTAGCAACGACCGCGCGACAGAACCAGAATGCCCCCCTGCTCGCTCACCCATGAAGAGAGAGCCTGCACGGCGGCAGCATCCATCAGACGCTCCATCCCTTTGCCCAGCACCACAATATCGTAACCGGATAATTGCTCAGCATTGGTCGGCATGTTGGGAGTTTCGGCCGGCGTGGCATCATCATCCCCGGTATTGATATGGTAAAAACGCTTCTCGCTCAGACGATGAACGGAACGAACATCGAAAACCTCCTGCCCTCGTAAATATTGCGCCAGAAACTTGCTGTCCCAATACGGAGCCCCTTCCGCCAAGAACACCCGAATGCGGGAATTGACCATGCGCACCGTCATGCGAACGGCATTGTTGTCGTCCCTGCTCTCACCCTGCTGCGGACTCACCCGAATAAAGAACTCTCCGGACTGAGCAGCGCAGGTAAAAGTAACTTCGCGCGTAGTTCCCGACGGAACATCGAGCGTCTTGCGTTGCAGAACTTCGCCATCCGCCCCGGTCAGCTCCGCCATCAACTGTCGATTCCCCATACGGCAATTCCGCACTTCCGCACTCAGAACGACCTCCACCCCGGGATAAGCCGCCACAAAGGGATGAGCCGACGTGACAACCAAATCAGGGGCCTGCCAAGTACTCCCCAAGGGCACAACATGCACCGGACAATCCGCAGCGCCCGCACGGGCAACAAGCTGCATGAAAGCCTTGGGGCGGGTATCTCGCCCATCCGTTATCAAGACAGCGCCCGCAACCGTACGCCCCCCTCGACGCAGCGTTTCGATACTCTCGGCCAGCGCACTCATCACCGCCGAAGATTTACCGTTCAACGGATGAGCAGCCAGCTCCTCCGCCGACTCCTGCGGCGCTGCGGAATCAGCAAGCGCCACCCACCTCACCTCGCGGTTCGGCACGCCATCCAGTTGTTCCAGCACCCGAGCAGCCACTGCAGCGCGCGACTCGGCAGCAACATCATCCGCAACAGGAGCCGCCATGGAGGCCGACACATCCATACCGACAAGCCACACCGGCGCAGCCCCCGAGGGGCGCTCTACCACATGTCCCGGATTGAGCAGCAATACAGCTCCGCCCAAAGTAGCCCCGCATGCCAACAGCACACAAAGTACCCGCAGAACTCGCCCCAGCGACCGACAGGTGACCGCACAGAGCCACCCCGTCAGTACCACCGCTATCAAAACAAGCAGTACCAAAACAGGCAAAGGAAGTATGGGTTGTAACATCATGATTCCGCTGACATACGAGCACCGCCGGAAGGCCGACTGATGATAAGTTCAAGGATAAAGAAAATCAAAGCAGCAAGCAGCGACCAGGGCCAGAGGGCAATTCTCGCTGGTGTGATGACCTGCTCGGCTGCCTCCGAGACGGAGAGTACGGACGGAGTTGACTCCGGGGTAAAACTGCTCAGTTCCGACTCCTCCCGAGGGAAATTAACCGCTATGGTAGCCAACAACTCTTCACCGGCGTACCACCGGTAAACACCGGGCAGAACAGGCTGCTCACCACGCACCGTTGCCGCACCTATTACAATCGGCAGTTCCTGTCCGGCCTGATTGATAAGCCGCACATCCACCGGTGCCACTCCGACCGGCAATTTTAACTCGGGGTAATCCTGTCCGGCCACAAGTTCCGCATCACTCGAAGCGCCGCGAGCATGGCGAAGCTGCTCCGCGAGCATGGGCAAAAAGAGCGGAGAAAAGCCCTGCCGACTATGACGGGCGGTCACCGGCATGTTCCAGACCAGCAGCACACCTTGCCCCACAGCACGGCGCACAAGCGCCGGCACTCCGTCCGGATATTTCATGAGTACGGTTGCGCCCGTAGTCAACGGAACTTCTTTCACACGGGAATAAACGCCCTCCTGCTCCCAACTCCGCAAGGCTTCAGAGCCAAAAAGGGCAAATGAGGCATCATCCTGTGCCGCCACCGGGGTCTGCCAAGCCTGACCATCGGTTAACACCTCTCCGTCAAGTATTTTCTTCTGCCCGGTCAACAAAGGATGTAAGGCCGTATCTTTCACCATATCCGGCACAACCAGCACCGTCTCGCCGGCTGCCAAACGTTCCTGAATAAGCGGCACGTCATCAGCCGTCGGAGCATGCCGCACGACAAAATCCGCCGCTCGCTCAGGAACAGACGGCAAACACAATGTGCGCAGGAAAGGCATGTGCTCCAATGCCCTGAGCATAAATCCCGCATGAGCGCGATCACTCGCAATAACCAAGCAATCCAACTTATCCGCCACCGAGACTACGAGATGGCGCACATTGTCGCCGGGATAAGCATCCGACTCCGTCCGGGCTGTCAGCAACCAATCTCCGGGCTCAGTCGGAGCCGATAGTTCAAACTGCACTTCACATCGACCGCCGCGACTCAACTCGCAGGGCTGTGACAAGCGTAAATTTCCGGCCTCAATCGAGACACTCATCGCCACATGACCCTCACGGGGTGATGGCCCTTCACGATGACGCAAGGCTACCCGCAGGCTGACCTTCTGACCGGGGAGAGGGCGGGCCGGAGTGAGCGACAGGGAATCAACCGATATATTCTCCACGGTAGAAGTCTGCGCGACCGACACGCAATCCACCCGAGCATCCCCCGCCAACTGAGCCATGGGCTTTTCCATGACCGAGCTCTGAAAATCCGAAATAATCAGAAGTCTGCCCTGCACCGTCTCGGGCAATTCATTTAACTGACGAAAAGCCGCTTTCAGCGCCCCCTCCACATCGGCAGAAGCCGCAGCTTGACTCTGCGTGCGGGCAAGTTCCCGCAAAAGAACAGGGCGAGCGGCCTCCGGCTGCTCAAACAGGAAGTTCGGATAAGCAGCAAGAGTCACCATGTTCACTCGCGTGCGAGACTCCAAGGAGCGCACAACGGCACCGGCAAGCTCCAGCGCACGATTCATGCGCACCTGCTGTCCGTCTGCCGCCCCCATTGAGGCAGTATTGTCCAGCACCAGAATAAGAGCCTGCCCGCCCTCCTCCTCATCACCACCGCCCATGTACGGCAACAAAAAAGCAGCCCCCAAGCAAGCACAGCACAAGGTTCGCAACAGTAACAACAACCAATCCTTAGGTCGCGCATGGCGAGCCTGCCGACGCACAAGCACATGCAGGAGCTCTACGGAACTGAAACGACGCTCCTTCGGGCGGGTACGCGCTACCAAGTGCACCAGCAGGGGCACCAGAGCAGCGGTCATCAACCACCATAGAGGATTGTCAAAGGAGAAGTTCATCGGGCAAGAGCATCAAAGAGAGGATAGTATGATTGCTGTGTGGTGGTGCTCAGGTAAATCATACCGCGAGCAGCAGCCAGCGCATGCAACCCCTGTTGGCGGGCGAGCATGGCAGCGGCATATTCCCGGCGAAGAGTCTCGGGATTACAGGTCACGCGCTGTCCGGTTTCCATATCAACGAAGCGGGCGGCACCCTGCCCCGGCAATTCCCATTCGGCGCTATCGAGCACCTGTACCAGTACCACCTTGCACCCTCGGTGCAGGTAGGGATGAAGAGCTTTCAACAGCTCTCCATAATCGCAGAGAAAATCCGATATAATCACCAGAGTTCCGGGACGTTGCAACAAAGCACGGGAGCGCAGCAGAGCCCGGGGCAAATCCGTCTTACTGCCGGCCTTCTGCCGTTCCAACAAACTCAGGCACCTGTTGAGGTGGCCCATCGTGGAGCCGGGCGGAATAAAATGGCGCAGTTGCTCATCAAAAATCTGCAAAGATACCCTATCGTGACCACGCACCACCAACCAAGCCACACAGGCCGCAAAATGCAAAGCATACTCCAACTTACTCAGCGGTCCCTGCTCCCGATATCCCATCGAGGCCGAGGCATCGACAAAAAGGTGACATTCCAAATGAGTTTCGTGCTCAAAGGTACGCGTCAGCAGGCGATCCGTGCGCCCGTACACTCGCCAGTCAACCAAGCGAGGGTCATCCCCGGGAGCATAGGCCCGATACTCTAAAAAGTCGCTACTGCTGCCACGCCCTTTAGCGCGGTGGTGCCCACTCAACCAGCCCTCCGCCATCATCTGCACCGCAAAGCGATAATTCGCCAGGCGGGTCATGTCCTCGGGGCGTAAAATGGCGGGAGCCTGAGCCATGAGAATGAAATTACATCAATGAGTCGATTACCTTCTCCATGCTTACCCCCTCACCGGTAGCCGTGTAATTGGGAATAAGACGATGGCGCAGCACCGGGTGCAGGGCTGCTTTCACCTCAGCAGGGCTCACACTCACACGACCGCGCAACAGAGCCAGCGCACGAGCAGCAGCCAGCAGACATTGCCCCGCTCGCGGACCGGCACCGCAGGCAACATATTTCTTCACCATGTCCGGAGCACCGGGCGTATCCGGCCGCGTGTTCTGAACCAAGCGCACTATCAGACTATATACATCGTCCGGCACGGGGACCTGCGTAACCACCCGCTGCATTTCCAGCACTTTCTGTGCGTCGAGCAAGGCGCGGGCGGACGGCTGTTCCATGCCTCCCGTACGACGCAGGATTTCCTCTTCATCGGCCGCAGAGGGATATTCTATGTTTATCTGGAAAAAGAAGCGGTCCAACTGAGCCTCAGGTAAGGGATAAGTGCCCTCGTGCTCCACGGGATTCTGCGTGGCGTATACCACGAAGGGAGATTCCAAGGTACGGCTTGTACCGGCAACGGTCACCTGCTTCTCCTGCATGGCCTCCAACAAAGCAGCCTGAGTCTTCGGCGGCGTGCGGTTAATTTCATCTGCCAACAGCAAATGTGCAAAAATCGGCCCCGGAACAAACTCAAACCGCCTCGTACCCTCAGCGCTGCCCTGTAAAATTTCGCTGCCCACGATATCTGCAGGCATCAAATCCGGCGTAAACTGTATACGACTGAACTTCAGCCCCAGTACTTCTCCAAGTGTCGATACCAGCAAAGTTTTGGCCAAGCCGGGCACTCCCACGAGCAAACAATGTCCGCGGCACAGCAACGCGGCCAACATCTGCTCCACGACCTCCTCCTGTCCTACAATCACTCGGCCGACTTCCTCACGTATGTCGCTTATTGTCTTTTGCAGGTCTTTCCAGCATTCTTCAGGGCTTTCTTTCATAATTTTGCGGATTTCAGGGTATGCAATCGTTCCGTATTGAACCATTCTACCATGCATACCCCCTGAGTCAAGCGTGAATAATAAAAGGCAAAGGTAATTTTTCTTTATTCTCCTATTGACTTTGTAGGATATAAGAGGTATTATTTTGCCGTCCTCCCCCAAAAAAGCACAATTTCTTATGAACAAAAATTATCGATTCGAAACACTACAAGTACACGTAGGGCAAGAGAATGCGGACCCTGCGACCGATTCGCGGGCGGTTCCCATCCCGACCACGAGCTCTACACACGCTATTTCCCGAACGGAGCAGGCTCCGTTTTCACCTTTGAAATCAAGGGAACGTCGAAAGATGCCGGACTTTTCTGCGAAAATCTCGAACTGTTTTCCCTGCTTGCCAACGTGGCGGACGCGAAGAGCCTCGTCATCCACCCCGCAGGCACAACCCATAGTCAACTCAATGAATTAGAACTTGCCAACGCCGGCATAAAACCCAACACCATACGCCTTTCCATCGGCATAGAGCACATCGATGACCTCTTAGAAGACCTTGACAGGGCGTTTACAATAGTGAAGTAACCATGAGCACCTACACCTCCATCACCGAATTAATCGGCAACACGCCCCTGCTGGAACCGGTCAATTACAATCGCCGTCACAATCTTCAGGCCCGATTGCTCGTTAAGCTCGAATATCTCAATCCCACGGGCTCCGTGAAAGACCGTGCCGCGCGAGCCATCATCGAAGAAGCCGAGCGTTCCGGGCGTCTGCCTGCCGGCGGTACCATCATCGAGCCGACCAGCGGCAATACCGGCATCGGCATCGCTGCCATTGCCGCGGCAAAAGGCTACAAGGCCATTCTCACCATGCCCGAAAGCATGAGCGCAGAGCGCCGCAATCTGCTCAAGGCTTACGGTGCCGAAATCGTCCTCACCCCCGCTGACGAAGGCATGGCCGGAGCTCTCCGCAAGGCTGAAGAACTTCAGGCCGCCACCCCGGGCTCCATCATTGCTGGGCAATTCGAAAACCCGCAAAATTCCGCAGCTCACTACACCACAACAGGACCCGAAATCTGGCAAGCTACCTCAGGTAAGGTCGATGTTTTCGTCGCCGGAGTAGGCACAGGCGGCACCCTTACCGGAACAGGAAAATATCTCAAGGAAAAAAAGCACGACATCAAAGTCATCGCGGTAGAGCCGGCAGCCTCCCCCCTGCTCAGCGGAGGCCGCCCCGGTCCGCACGCCATTCAGGGTATAGGAGCCAATTTCATTCCTCCGGTACTGGAGACGGAGCTGATAGATGAAATTATCCCCATCGACAACGAGGCTCCGTTCACCGCCGCCCGCGAACTGGCACAAACAGACGGAGTACTCGTAGGCATTTCCTCCGGAGCAGCCCTCAGCGCTGCCACCCGCGTGGCCCAACGAATCGACATGAAGGACAAGACCGTCGTCGTCATCCTGCCGGATAGTGCGGACCGCTACTACTCCACCCCGCTCTTCGGATGATGAAAACAATCAATTACCACCTGTACCTCGTCACCGATGAGGTTGAGCGCTGCCGTTACGGACTGGAGGAAACCGTACGCCGTGCGGTAGAGGGCGGCGTAACCGTCGTTCAGTACCGCAGCGAACGGCTCAGCCACGAAGAACAGCGGCAACAGGTACTCCCCCTGCAACGTTACCTGAGCAGCGTAGGAGTGCCGCTCATCATCAACGACAATGTGCAACTGGCCGTCGAAATCGGTGCCGACGGCATTCACATCGGTCAGGACGACATGCCGGTACCTCAGGCAAGAGCTCTCATCGGCCCCGACAAAATACTGGGACTCACCGTCACAACTGCTCAACAAATGGCAGAGGTGGACACCGCTCTCGTTGACTATGTAGGCATCGGCCCCGTGTTCCCCACCATCACCAAGGACGATGCTCCACCCCCGATGGGGGTGAAGGGTTGGGCCGAACTGGCACGGTTGAGCCCGCTCCCGGTCGTTGCCATAGGTGGCCTCAACCGCGAACGAGCCGCAGCCATCCGCGCTACGGGGCTGGCAGCCGGGGTTGCCGTCGTCTCTGCCATCTGCGGAGCCGAAGATACCACACAAGCCGCCAAAGACTTATTATGAAAAGCATGCAAAACCTCGCCGCAGAAGTTCTGATAACTCTCCGAGAGAAGCGACCGCTCATCCTCAGCCTCACGAACAATGTCGTTCAGAACATCACAGCCAACATATTGCTGGCAACCGGGGGTGTGCCGGTCATGCTTACCCACATCGAAGAAATTAACGACCTGCTTCAAAGTTGCACCGACGGGTTGCTCATCAACGTCGGCACCCTCTCCGAAGAACAAGCCCTCACCATGAAAGAGGCTGTACTCTCGGCCCACCGACATAAGGTTCCGTGGGTGCTCGACCCCGTTGCCGTCGGCCTACTGGGATTTCGCACGCAAGTCTGCCGAGAACTGATCAACACGCCTCCGACCATGATTCGCGGCAATGCGTCAGAAATCATCGCCTTAGCCGGAGCACAGGGAGCGCTCTGTCGAGGGGTCGAAAGCGCAGCCGACAGCTCTACCGCCATCAGCGCCGCTCAATCACTGGCCCGCCACACGGGAGCAGCCGTGCTGGTCACAGGTGAAACCGATTACGCCACCGATGGCACCACCACCTTTGCCTGCCGCAACGGCGATGAAATCATGACCCGTGTGACAGGAGTAGGCTGCGCCATGGGAGCACTCGCCGCAGCCTGTACGGCATGTGCTGACACTCCCTTGCAGGCAGCCGTTGCGACAGCCCTCATTCTGGGAATAGCCGGAGAGAAAGCCGCCGCTGCGACCTCATTACCCGGCAGCTTTGCAGCCCGACTTCTCGATGAACTGGCCTCTCTGAGCCCTGATGACGTGGCAAACAATGCCCGAATCGGGCAGATATAACGATTTTCGCTTGACTATAAGCGGGACGAAGGTAGTATAATAAACTATCGATAATAACATCACGTTCACAACATGGCTACCATCCGTCCCTTTGCTGCTCTGCGCCCTCCCAAACAATACGCCGAACAGGTCTCGAGCCTGCCCTATGATGTCATGAACCATCAGGAGGCATGCGCCATGGCCGCCGGCAACGCCTCTTCATTCCTCCACATCTGCCGCGCCGACATCGACACGAGCGAGGCCGACATTCACGAGGCAATTACCTACGAAAAGAGCAGCGAGAACCTGCAGGACTTCATCCGCAAGGGATTTTTGCAGCGCGACGCCGCCCCCTACTACTACATCTACCGCCAAATGATGTGGGGACGAGTACAGACCGGAATCGTCGGCTGTGCAAGCGTAGATGAGTACCTCAACAACACCATCCTCAAGCACGAACTCACCCGTAAGGAAAAAGAGCTCGATCGCATCAACCACTTCGACGCATGCTCCTGCCAGACGGAACCGGTGTTCCTCGCCTACCGCAAGCACGAGGGAATATCCGCCACCATCCGCGAATGGATAAAGTTCCACAAACCGGAATATGAGTTCACCTCCGATGACGGTGTAACCCACCTGCTCTGGCCCGTGACCGATGCCGCCGCCATCGAGGCCATCCGCCGGGGCTTTGAAGAAGTACCGGCTCTCTACATAGCCGACGGCCACCACCGCACCGCCAGCAGTGCCGCCGTCAGCGCCAAGCGCCGAGCACAGCACCCCGATTACACGGGTGATGAGGAATTCAACTACCTCATGGCCGTCACCTTCTGCGATGAAGACCTCTTCATCATGGACTACAATCGCGTGATAAGCGACCTCAACGGCCTGAGCCCCGAGGACTTCATCTCTGCCATTGCCGACAAGTTCAACGTCGTCCCCGCTCCGGTCGGCACCCCCTATGCCCCGCGCGGCAAGCACGAGTTCGGCATGTGCCTGCGCGGCACTTGGTACAGCATCACGGCAAAGGACGGCTCTTTCGATGCCGCACACCCCATCGAAAGCCTCGACTGTGCCATTCTGCAAAGCAACCTGCTGGCCCCCGTTCTGGGCATTGATGATCCCCGCACGAGCGAAAGAATCGACTTCGTGGGCGGCATACGCGGCCTTCAGGAACTGGAGGAGCGCACCGGACAGGGTGTGGCCTTCTCCCTCTACCCCGTCAGCATGGCCGACCTCTTCCACGTAGCCGACAGCGGCGAAATCATGCCGCCTAAATCCACTTGGTTTGAACCCAAATTACGCTCCGGTCTGTTCCTTCACGAAATTGAGCGCTGATAACAATTTTACCATTACCACACCATGAAAATTCTCATTCCCACCAAACTCGACAAAGCAGCAGCCGGAGCCCTTACAGCGGCCGGTTACGAAGTTGTACAGAACGACAGCGACCCCATCGATGTACAGGCTGCGGCGAATCCCGATGCCGTCGGCCTCATCGTTCGCTCCGAAAAAGTCACACCGGCCGTCATCGACAGCATGCCTACTCTCAAGTGCATCATCCGTGCCGGTGCCGGTTACGACAACATCGACTACGTCTATGCCCGCAGCAAGGGGATAGATGTCATGAACACCCCCGGTGCAAACTCCAACGCCGTAGCCGAAGAGGTCATTGCCATGATTCTTGCAGCCTACCGCTATGTGGTACCGGCCGACGTCACCACCCGCGCCGGAGAATGGAACAAGAAAAAATACATGGGTCGCGAACTCACGCGCAAAACGGTCGGCATCCTCGGTCTGGGCAACATCGGTCGCCTGCTGGTCAAGCGCCTGCAGGGCTTCGAGTGTACCGTGCTCGGTTACGACCACTTCCTCTCCAAGCAGCGCGCTCTCAATATCGGCGCCACTCCGGCCGAAATTAATGAAATTTTCGCCAACGCTGACATCATCTCTCTGCATGTTCCCGGTGGCCCTGCCACCAAAAATCTGGTCAACGAACGACTCATCAACATGATGAAAGACGGCGCCATGATTATCAACTGCTCACGCTACGGCGTGGTCGATGAAGATGCCATCCGCGCCGCACGTGCCGCCGGCAAGAACATCATCTACTGCACCGACGTTCACCCCAAAGACACCGCCGCCATGCAGCCCAGCGCCGATGTTGCCGACGTCATGCTGCCCCACCTCGGTGCCAACACGCGCGAGGCCAACAAACTGGCTGCCATGCGCGCAGCCTCGCAGATGGAAGCCTATTTCACCAGCGGCGACACCTCCTGTGTCATCAACGCCGAGAAGCCGACCGACCTGAGCGCCGCCCACCTTCAGTTGGCCGCCATGCTCGGCAAGCTCTGCTACCGGGCCGGTGGCGGCAAGCCCATCCGCAAGATTGAATGCACCTTCTACAACAACCTGCGTTCCTACCGCAAGTGGTTCACACCGTGGATTTTGCAGGGAGCCGTACCCGGCGCAGAACAAGGCCTCATGCCGGCAGCCGCCGAGCAAAGTCTGCGCGAACACGGCATTGTGTTCAAAGCCCGTGAGCCCATGGACGATAAACTCTATGATGATGCCCTCACCCTCGACATCTTCATGGAGGAAAACGGCGAACAGAAAAAGACCAGCGTGCGCGGCATGGTGGTGGATGGCGAGCCCGTTGTCTCGCGCATTAACAACTTTAACCATCTCTACGCCGGTCTGAGCGGCAACACCATCTTCCTGCGCTATGCTGACCGCCCCGGCGTGATTGCAACCGTCAGTCAGATTATCTCGCAGGCCAACATCAACATTGAGAACATGGTTGCTCCCCGCGATGCCGCCAGCGGCGACTCGCTCGCTGTCATCAAAACGGATAAGCCCATCAATAACGAACAGCTTGACCTCATCGCTCGCGCCATCGCCGCCAAACAGGCCTTTGCGCTTTCTCTTTGATAAAAGCACCACCTCAGTTCCGACTGAACTCCTTATTGCGCCCTCGCCGTACCACTTCGCGGCGAGGGCGCTTGCTGTCACTCCAGAACATCTCAGCAGCCCGCCTCCCCACCCCCAGCACATAACGTGAGCGCAGCAAGGACAAATCACGATGACCCATTTCAAGCTGCAACTGCGGCAGATTGGCAAAATACTGAGCATGATACGTTGCAAAGGTATGGCGCAGCGTGTCGGGCCGCCATACATCAAACCCCGCTGCCCGTCGCAACGCCCGCCAGCGCTGCGCCCAATTCGTCGGAATAACCCATGCCTCTCTCGGCAAATCCGCAACATTGCGCAACGGCACCGTTCTTCCGCCACCGGTCTTGCTCGCGGACGGGCGAATGATGAGCAGGCGCTCCTGCCACAATATATCACGTTGCGGATTGATTCGGCTAACCTCAGACGGGCGCACACCACAATACATCATCAGATAAAGCGACAGGCGCATGTCGCGGTGCTGCGGCCGCTCCGTCATCGCTCTCAATCGCTGAGCTTCAGCCGGGCTTAAAGGCTCCAGCACGGGCTCCTTCACGGGCGGATTTTCGATTCGGTCCACCGGATTGGAGTCGCACCACTCCCGGCGCATCCCGTATGCAAAAATGCTGTGAAGAATAGCTCTTCCCTTACGGTAACTATGCACACTTCGGCCGAAAGCCTGCTGCAACAACTCGCGGCACTCCTTCACCGTCATCGCCCGCAGGGGGCGCTCCGCCACCCCCTTCACCCTCAACATACGGCGCACAAAATGGCGCAAGTCACGCAAGGTCGCCTCGCGCCGATCGCTCCGTGCCGCCACGCTCTGCCAGGCAACCGATGAAAACGTCTCCGTATCCTCCGACGCTTGCAAAGCCTCAACCCCCAGCGACAGCACTCGCCGCAGACGGCACATCAGCTCTGCATGCGACAAGCCTTCTATTGTGCTGCCTAGCCGCTCCGACAGCTCATCCATAAGCCGCCTGGCATCGCGCCCCGATATTCTTATTTCCATGTCTTTGTTCATCCTTTTATGCATTCTGAATGCTGAGTCAATCTTTAAATTGCATTTATTTTACAACCGACGTTTTTTCAATTTAATATGAAAATGTATCAGGTACAATAACATACTTCTAAAAAAATACAACAGTTGTTTTACCTACTAATTTTTCAGCATTTTCATTATAACTGCATTCAGAATGCAGTAACATAACTGCGTGTAACGAATAGAATCGGCAGGGATACCCCCTGTCACAACTACTCTAAACACGTCTTTCAACAAACAAAGTGTGGTTTCATCCCCTGTGTCGCAAGGCACAGGGGATGAGTTGTCATAAGGCAGACGAAGTTCACAGCCGCAGCGCACAGTCTTTACTCTTGTCAAGCGAACACAAATCTGCTAAGAATGAACTTGTGAGCAGCGCCGGAATGATTCAGGGAACACGGCAAAACATGGCGGCCGGAGCCACCATGCAGCTCTTCATGCGCGCTCTTCAGGCAACCAATGCAGAACTGAATGAGATTGCTACGCAGGCGCTCACCTCCAACCCGGCGCTGGAAGAACTGCCTGCGCCCCCCTCGGACGATTTGCCCTCGCCTCCCCTCAACCACGAGGCGACCCGCCGCCATGACATCATGCTGGAGCACCTGACGGAATCTCCCACCCTCAGTGCCCACCTCGAAGAACAAATCCGCAGCAGTGCCCTCCCCCCGAGAACCGAAGCCGCAGCACTGGCACTCATCCCCTACCTGAACGAGCACGGCTTCTTCACTGAGCCGCCTGCCGCCATCGCCCGAGAACTGCAACTGACCGAGACTCAATTTAAGCGAGCCTTACAAGCCATACAGGACTTGGAGCCGGCCGGAGTGGGAGCGGAAAATTTACGCGAAAGCCTCATCCTGCAACTGCGGCGCAAAGGCGAGCACGGCGGACTGCCCATGCAGCTCCTGCTGCGTTTCTGGGATGAATTGGTACGTCACCGTTATGCCGAGGCCGCAAAAGCGCTAGATGTCGAGGAGGAAGCCGTAGCCATCGCCGCCCGCCGCATAGCCCGCCTGAACCCGGACCCGGGCAGCGGCTTTGCCAAGGCGGAGCTCCATGTCATCACACCCGACATTCTGGTCAGTCGCGACGGCAATGAACTCACCGTCACCCTGACCGGGGAAAACATACCACGACTGGCGCTATCTTCCGAATATCGCGAAATGATGGCGGAGCGTGCCGACAATCCCGAACTGCGCCGTTACCTCTCAAAATGTTTCCGCGACGGTCGCGAACTCATCCGCGCCATTGCCGACAGGCAGCAGACCATCCTCAATATCGCTCAAGTCATTGTCGAACAACAGAAAGCATTTTTCATCAAAGGCCCCGAGCACCTTACCCCGCTGAAAATGGAGGAACTTGCCACCGCCATCGGCGTGAGCACCTCCACCATATCCCGAGCCGTCCGCGGCAAATTCCTCAAATGCGAACACGGCGTTTTTGAACTGCGGCGCTTCTTCAGTTCCGCCATCGGAAGCGCGAACGAGACCACCATCTCAGCCGCAGCAGTACAGGCCCGCATCCGCACCCTGATTGCGGAGGAGAGTTCTCAAAGCCCCCTCAGCGATGCCGCCATCGTGAGAAGGCTTGCTGACGAAGGCATACAGCTTGCCCGCAGAACGGTAGCAAAGTACCGCGAGCAGCTCAAAATCCTTCCGGCTGCCCAACGTCGGAATTAAGACACAGTTAATTTCCCTACTGACTTAACAGGGGATTGACGATTGCGGTAGCTGTGACTATAATTTCCGCATGAAGAAGATGCTCTGCATGCTGCTGATGTTCATGGGAATGGCCCTTGCCCAAACCTCTCCGCTGAAGATAGCCAGCCTGCACCCCCTGCTTAGTGAAATGGCAGCCCGTATCGGCGGAGAACAGGTAACAGTAGTCAACCTCTTCCCCGAAAACGGCGACCTGCACGGCTTCTCTCCCACAGCCAAAGACCTGGCGGCAGCCACAGGTGCCCGTTTGGTACTGGTCTGTGGCAAAGGAGTGGAGCCCTACCTCTCCGACCTGAGAGATTCCCTCTCCGCCGGAACCGTCATCGTCGAAACCGGTAAAGACATCCCCGATGTCAAAGTTCCCGGCACACGCTTTTCCGATCCTCACTGGTGGAACACCCCCGAGAACATGAAGCGCGCCTCGCGCACCCTGCTTTCGGCCATGATTCAGGCAGCCCCCGAGCACGAACAGAGCTTCACCGCCGGGAGAAACGCCTACGCCGCCGCCATGGATAAGCTCACCCGCACAGCACGCCTCAAGCTGAGCCGAGTACCGAAAGATGCCCGTCACCTCGTCACCGGTCATGCCGCCATGTGCCACTTCTGTGCCGCCTTCAATCTGACCCCGATGGCTATTCAGGGGATAGCCCGCCAGAGCGAGGGCGACCCGGCCACACTGGCAGCCCTGCTCGCAGAACTCCGCCGCCGCGACACGCGCTGCATCTTCACCGAGGTCAATGCCAGCCCCCGCATGCTGCAAGTCATAGCCGACCAACTGGGCATACCGACGGCACCCTTGGTCATGGACGGCATCTACCCGGCAGCCCCGGGCTATGAGGCCATGTTCCTGCACAACATCAACACCATCTGCACCCATCTCTGCCCGTGAGCCCGGCTCTGACAGTCAGCCTGACAGCCGCCGGCGTACTGCTCGCCGGACTGCCCCTGCTGTGGCTCACAGCACCGCCCCCCGCGCCGGTACAGCAGGAATTGCCGACCTCAGCTACGCAGACAACGCCGGTACACGTCAGCCTGTACTTCAATGGAGAACCAAGCAAAATCGTTCTCGCGCACCAAGGCGAAAACATCGCCGCCTTCACCGCCCCGAAAGGGCCGCAACACTTCACCGTGCAACTTCCGATTGAGAATACCATTGAAATCGAATGCGAGGCACTTTGGCCCGAACAGACAGCAGGCATGAAAGGTTGTACCATCCACCTCGAACCCGAAGGACGCGAAACTCGCAGCGAAACCATGTGGCTGCTCCCGGAGGACAATCAACTGTACGACGTTTTTTATTTCCGATGGTAGAAGAACAACATGACCACATCTGCTGGGGCGGCGGCCACCACCACCATGGCGGCCACACTCTCACCATCGAGCAGCTCAGCGCTCACTACGGCGCTCACAAGGCCCTCGACAACATTCAACTCAGCGCCCATTGCGGACAAACTCTGGCACTTATCGGCCCGAACGGAGCCGGAAAATCCACCCTCATCAACCTTCTGGCCGGCCTCATGCGCCCCGTTTCCGGGCAAATCCTCTGGAATGGCGCCCCCCTGCACGAAACCCGCCACGAAATCGCCTTCATGCCCCAGCGCAGCGAAGTAGACCGCAACTTCCCCATCACCGTGCGAGAACTGGTCGAAATGGGGCGTTACCCCTCCACCGGGCTCTGGAAACCCATGCGCCGTCACGACCGCGACATCGTCGACAAGGCTCTTACCGCACTCGACCTTCAAGACTTGCAGAACCGCCAAATCGGCGCACTCTCCGGCGGTCAGCAACAGCGCGCTTTTCTGGCCCGAGCACTGGCGCAAGAGGCTCACATTCTTCTACTCGATGAGCCCTTTACCGGACTGGATGTCCCCGGCACGGAGTCTCTGGCTAGCCTGCTGCGCACCCTTGCTGCTGAAGGGCGACTGGTCATTGCCTCGCACCACGACCTGAACACCGCCGCACAAATCTTCGACTTCACCCTTCTGCTTAACCGCTCCGCCATCGCCTACGGCCCGACGACAAGCGTTCTGACAGCAGAAAACCTCCACACCGCCTTCGGGCAGCGCACCATCACCACCACCCCATGAACGAGTTCGTACAATTTCTCGGAGAACCGCTGGCTCAACGCAGCCTGTGGGCCTGCGCCGTCATCGGGTTTACCAACGGTTTTGTCAGTGCGCTGGTCATCCTGCGCCGCTCCTCCCTGCAAATCGGCACTATATCCTGCGCTCTGCTGCCGGGCATAGCTCTGGCCATTCTCCTCTTCGGGCTCATGCCGATGAGCATTCTCATCGGGGCCGTCATTGCCGGCCTCATGGTCGGGCTGGGTTCTCTCTTCGTTTCGCGCACCAGCAAAATTGACCACGACACAGCGCTCTCCATCCTCCACACCACCGCTTTTGCCCTCGGTTACATCATCCTCATACGACTGGGACTGCAACAAAAGGTTGATGACTGGCTCTTCGGCAATATCATGAGCATGAGCAACTCCGACCTGCAAATTGCCTGGCTCATCGGAGCACTGGCCGTAATGAGCATCACCATCCTGCGTCGGCCCCTGCTCATTTACCTCTTCGACCCGAGAGCCGCCGCTGCCATGGGCATACCGACCAGGACGCTCAGCTACGGCATCTTTGCCCTCATCATCCTTGTGCTCGTCTCCTCCCTGCAAGCAGTGGGAGCTTTCCTCACACTCGGCCTGTTGGTTGCTCCGGCAGCCACCATGTACCTGCTCACCGACAGGGCAGCCTACATATTCTGGGGCGGCGGGCTCATCGGAGCCCTCGGCTCCGTGCTGGCATTTTTCCTGTCCTACCCGCTGGGATGGCACCTTGGTGCCACCATTATCGTCGTTCTGGGAATTATATTTCTGATGGCCTACATTTTCTCGCCGAAATACGGATTGTTGCGGCGCAGACGTTGATTTTGCTTGCAGCGCCCACCCACGATATGCTAGAATCATTGCGTATGAAAACAACTTTTACCACTCAACTCAAGAAGGGCTTTACTCTCATTGAGCTCTTGGTAGTGATTGCCATTCTGGCAACACTCGCCGGCATCTCCACTCCCGTCATCATGGGACAGATGGATGCCGCTAAGGAATCCGCCGCCCGCAAGACCTGCATGGACATCGTGGAAGGTGCCACCCGCTTCCGTACCGATTACGGCATGCTCCCCTACCGCGCAAGCAAGACCGCGGAGCCGTCCGAAGATAACAATTTCCAGGTATCGCTCATCACCGCCGATGATAAGGATGCCGACATGCTCGCCATCCTTACCAATCGCGAAGAAGTCGATGATGACGAGCGCATGAACATCAACAAAGATTACTACATCCGCTCCGACGAGCAAGAGAAGAAAGTCGACGGCCTCTATGTCGACCCCGCCAGCGGCACACTCGGTCTTTACGACCCCTGGGGCAAGCCCTACTACGTGCTCATGTGCGAAGAGAACGACGGCTGCACCGACCCCTTCACCGGCAAGTCTCTGCGCGGCAAGAACTGCATCGCATACTCCCTCGGCTCCGATGGTCAGGGCGCAGCTCCTGAGCGCGTAATCAAGAAAAAGAGAAAGAAGAGCAAGAAAGATAAGCAGGCCGAAGCTGCGGCCATCGAGGAGGAAGAAGCGGCAGAAGCCATTGCCGACAATATCTACTCCTGGAAAAAAGTCAGCAACTGATAATGAATCCATTCGTAACAGACGACGTACGCATAACGGACATTCGTCCGCTGATATCTCCCGCCATTCTCATGCAGGATTTTCCTGCGAGCCACGAAGCCAGCAAAGTGGTATACGATGCTCGTGAGGAGTTCCGCCACATTCTCAAAAAAGAAGATGACCGACTGGCCGTCATGGTGGGGCCCTGCTCCATTCACGACACCGTAGCGGCCATCGACTACGCCGGCAGACTTGCCGAAGCGAGAAAAAAGTACAGCAAGGATTTGCTGCTCATCATGAGAGTCTATTTTGAGAAGCCCCGCACCACCGTCGGGTGGAAAGGGCTCATCAACGACCCCTTCATGGATGAGAGCTACAACATCAACAGCGGTCTGCGCATGTCGCGCGGCCTGCTGCTGAGATTGGCAGAAATGGGAGTGCCGGCTGCTACGGAGTTTTTGGATGTCATTACCCCTCAGTACATCAGTGACCTCATTGCCTGGGGTGCCATCGGTGCCCGCACGACCGAAAGTCAGGTTCATCGCGAACTGGCCAGCGGTCTGTCCATGCCCATCGGCTTTAAGAACGGCACGACCGGCTGCGTGCAGATTGCGGTGGACGGCATCGTCTCCTCCGCACACCCTCACTGCTTCCTCTCCGTTACCAAACAGGGCGTGAGTGCCATCGTCTCCACCAGCGGCAATGACAGTTGCCATATCATCCTGCGAGGCTCAACGGAAGGCCCCAATTATTCTGCGGAGAATGTTGCCGCCGCCTGGGCCATTCAGCAAAAAGCCGGCATCAACAACCGCATTATGATTGACTGCTCCCACGGCAACAGCCGCAAGAAATGGCAGGACCAGCACCTCGTGGCCGAATCCGTCGCAGCTCAGCTTGCTGCCGGCGATGACCACATCGGAGCCGTGATGATAGAGAGTAACATCAACAGCGGCAATCAGAAGTGCGACGGTAAAGCTCCGCTTCAATACGGTGTAAGCATAACCGACTCCTGCGTCGACTGGGATGGTACCCTCGCCATTCTCGACACGCTGGCTGAGGGCGTGCGCGCACGCCGCAGGAACAAATAACCTCTCATTATTCCCCCTCTTCAGGCCCCGGCGCTTCAATCCGCCGGGGCCTGCTTCTTTTACCCGAAAAGACTGATATACCGCAACAAACAAACGGCGAAAAGACTTGCCATGAGCCCCGACGAAGAGTATAATGCGTGCACGTATGATGGATAGCACACTTCTTTCCACACTTGAACAGGCAGTTGCCGAGGGAAAACTGCTGGCAGATAGCCTCACGAACATTCAACTGCTGCTGGCCGGCACGCAAGACCCTGTGGCCCCGACAGCGATTGCCGAACTGACAGCCGCCGGAGAATGGGCTGAGCTGAACAACCGCTTCTACAAGACGCTTGCCTTCGGCACAGGCGGTCTGCGCGGTCGCACCATCGGCATGATTGTAGCCCCCTCCGAGCAAGGCAAAGGCGGCGTGAACGGTCGCCCCGAGTTCCCCTGCGTCGGCACAGCCTGCATGAACTACTTCAACGTGGGTCGCGCCATGCGTGGTCTCATCACCTACATCAGCCGCTTTGTTCAGGCTGAAGGCAGCGGCCGCAAGCCGCGCATCGTCGTCGGTCACGACACCCGCCACTTCTCCCGCGACTTTGCTGAGTACTGCGCCAAAATTGCCACGGATTTGGGCTGTGATTGTGCCTTGTTCGACGGGCCCTGCTCCACGCCCGAAGTATCTTTCGCCATCCGCGAGCTGAACGCCGACACCGGCGTAGTTCTCACGGCCTCGCACAACCCGGCTCACGACAACGGCTTTAAGGCCTACTTCAATGACGGAGCCCAGCTCATCGCCCCTCACGACAAAGCCGTTATCGCCGAGGTCAATGCCCTCACCGGCGACACCTACGAGCCCCTGCCGACCGAGCAACAGGGCAGCCTGAGCATTCTCGGGCCGGAGTTCGATAGCATTTACATCAACAAGCTCAAGGGCATCATTCTCCGCCCGGATGTCTTTGAAAAAGCCGCGACCAAAGTTGTCTACACCAATCTTCACGGCACCGGCGGTCGCTGCATCGTCCCCATCCTCAAGCAGATTGGCTGCAACGTAAGCACCGTTGCCGCACAGGATGTGCTCGACGGACGATTCCCGACCGTAGCCAGTCCCAATCCTGAGAATGCCCCTGCCCTCGACATGGCCATCGCACAGGCCGATGCCGAAAATGCCGACTTGGTGATTGCCACCGACCCCGACAGCGATCGCATGGGCATAGCCGTGCGCGACACCGCTACCGGCAAGATGCAGCTCCTCACCGGCAACCAGACCGGCTGTCTGATGGCCTGGTACCGCTGCATGAGTGCCATTGAACTGGGCATCATCACCCCGGAGAACATCGAGCACGCCGTCATGGTCAAGACCTTCGTGACCAGTCCCCTGCAAGATGCCATCGCCGCCTCTTTCGGCATAGCCACCGTCAACGTACTCACCGGCTTCAAGTATATCGCCGCTAAGCTCGGCAAGTATGAACAGGCTATCCCCGCAGCCGAGCGCAAGGACTACCGCTCCATGACCGAAGCTCAAACCCGCGAGCTGCGCCTGAAGTACAGCAAGTACTTCATTTTCGGCGGTGAGGAGAGCTACGGCTACCTGGCACAAGACTTTGTTCGCGACAAAGATGCCAACGCCGCCGCCCTCTGCCTGGCAGAAATGAACGCCTACCTCGCCTCCAAAGGCATAGGCCTGCTGGAGTGCCTCAACAACATCTACACCGAACTGGGGTACTACATGGAACTGGGCAAGAGCATAGTCATGGAAGGTGCCGACGGTGCCGCCAAGATTGCAGCCCTTACCGCAAGCTACATGCAGAACCCGCCCGCCGAAATGGACGGCTCGGCCGTAACGGCTGTACGCGACTTCTCCGGCGGTACCCTGACCGATGCCGAGGGCGACCCCATCCCGGCAGAGAAGATGCTCTTCATCGACCTGGCGGACGGTCGCAGCTTTGCCGTACGTCCCAGCGGCACAGAACCCAAGATTAAGTACTACCTCTTTGCCCATGGCGAGAAGGGTGCAGAACTGACCGCAGCCAAGGCCGCAGTTCAAGCCGGCATCGATTCCCTGTGGGCGGCCGTCGAGGCCGATGCCCGCGCCCGCATGGCCTGATTTTACAACCATATCTCCCCCCACGGGCGGGCATGCTCCCGACAGAGAGCATGCCCGCCCTTAACATTCCCCCGCCTCACTCCATGAAAAATCGCCCTTCTCCCCTGCCTTGCTCCGGCCCTGATTTCACTACTCCACGCCGAACCTCAGAAAAAATACACCCTCGCTTTTAAAAATGACGCCCCGCAAGGCGGGGCTATCTTCAAAATTGCAGGTCTGCCTCATTGCCAAACTCTATACTCTATCATCTCGACAGAGAGAAAAAATAGAAAAATCCACCCGGCAGCTCCCTCAGCGGGCAAGGAAATCCCGCACTTCCGCCAGACGTTCCTTGGCGGCCGCGCGCCCGATTTCGTAGGTCTGTAAAAGTCTATCGGGATTTTTCTCGACCCTGCTGACCGGCAGCGGTGCGAGGGGACGCATGACTAAGATTTCCCCTGCGCGTTCCTTTTCTTCCACATAACGCAAAGTCTCATTATAAACGAGGTGGCGCTGCTTCATGGCACGAACCAAATGCGGATACTTGCGATACATCAACCGCACCATGAACAACAAGCCGTTCTCCTTCTTCTCATACATGGGAGGTTGGGTCAGAATGACCACATTCCTCCGGTAACCTTGGCTCTCGAAGTAACGCAGCGGTATGGAATCCGATATGCCGCCATCGAGCAATCGGCGCCCCTCAATTTCCACCATCTGCGACACCAGAGGCATGGAGGCCGAGGCACGAATCCACTCAAAACCGTGGTCATCCTTCCCGCCGTACAGATGGTACACGGGCTCTCCCGTAGTTACATCGGTACAAACGAGATAAAAAGGCATGGGATGACGGGCATAAGCCTCGAAATCAAAGGGGTCATGAACCAGCGGCACTTCTCCGTAGGCAAAATCACGGCTGAAGATATTGCCATCGCGCAACAGACAGCGCCAACCGCAGTACCGGGCATCATTACAAAAGCGAGCGTTGTAACGAATGGCTCTCCCTATCTGGCCGGATTTGAAATTAACCCCGAAAGCCGCCCCGGCCGACACTCCGATGGCGCCGTCAAATTGCACCCCTTCCTCCATGAACACATCAAGAATACCCGCTGTGAACATTCCGCGCATTGCACCGCCTTCCAGTACCAATCCTGTCTTCATATTATTGTCCGGCCAGTCTAGCACACATGATAATCATTAGCAAGTCATGGTAAAGCCATACAGCACCGCCACGCCTTATCCGCATTGCCTCAAAAATCCAGTCACCGAACTGACACTTCTCATGAGTTTGGCTGACACGTGAAAAGCTGGATGCCTCATAAATCAGGCACTAACATATACACATGTCACTCAAAATGAGTAAACAAGCAATAATAGAGTTACTGAATTCCAACGCAGCAAAGTATCGAAAGACACACTCCCGCAAAGCTAAGGGGGAACTCCTAAAACAACTAATGGAACTCACTGGTTACAAGTCACCTAAAAGCATTATTCGATACTTTTCGCGCACACGAAGACGCAAGCGGGTGGAGAAGAGAGGGCGTCTGCCCAAATTGCACCCCTGCGACATCGCGCTCATAAAGTCAATTTGGTTGAAATCTGACCAACCATGCGGTAAACGGCTCCATCCCATGCTGCCAACGTGGCTGCATGCCTACTCAAAACGACAAGAAATTGACGAGGCGTCTAAAAGACGTATCCTGAGTGTATCACCTGCCACTCTGGACAGGGTGTTGCGTAATTGCAAAGTAGATGACCTCCATAAAGCCAATAAGCAAACTATCAGCGCATTAAAGCAATCCATACCCATTATAGACACAACACGAAAGATTGATGTAGCCGGGCATCTATACGCCGATACAGTAGCTCATTGCGGAGATAGTATCCGCGGCAATTTCGTTTGGACGTTAACGGTTACGGATGATTTGACCTTATGGACACTCAACCGCGCAATATGGAATAAAGGTCAGGAAGCCACATGCACGGCCTTTCTATATCTGCTACGCGAGATGCCGTTCATGGTTCGTAGCATCAATACAGATAATGGGTCAGAGTTTATCAACTACCATTTGCAAAGAATGCTCAAAGAAAAGTACAAGAGGTGTAAACTGACTCGTTCCCGCCCATACAAAAAGAATGACAACGCCCGTGCAGAAGAACGTAATCGTCACAAAGTTAGAGAATTAATAGGCTATGAGAGAATAGACAATGAACAATGCGTGTTTCTGCTTAACCAGGTATATCGATATCATAATCTGCTCACTAATTTTTTCATAGCCAGCACAAGATTAGTATCAAAGCAACGCAATCCGGCCACCGGCAAAACGAGAAAGAAATACGACAGAGCCCGGACCCCATATGAAAGAGTCATGGAACAAATGAAAGACGGGGCAAGGAAAAGAAAACTTGCAGCCCTGAGGGAAGCCCTCGATCCCATCGAATTGCAGGAAAATATCCAAAAATCACTAAAAAGGCTCTTCCACCTCATGAAACCCGAGAGCATCTTATGAAGTTATCCCCCCCATCCGGCGAATTTTTCTGCCCCAAAATGCCGACTCGCTACGCTCGCTGTCATTTTGGGGCAGAAAAATGGTGGATTTGCCTTGTTTTTTAGTCAATTATCCGCTAAAATTTCGGTGACCGCAATTTTGAGGCATCCACTTTTCGGTGACTGTTTTTTTTGAGGCAATACGTATCCCCGAAAAAAAACAAGCAAATGCACACCAACATCAGAATTGCGCTTGCAATACACTCAATATGCGCTATTATCATAGTCATGAGCAGGCTCTCCATCCCTCAATACGTCATGGCTCTGGCACATGTCGCCGCACTTCGCTCCGAAGACCCCTACCGCAAGGTAGGTGCAGCAGCACTGGATAAGGATAACCGAGTCATCGGTACCGCCTACAACGGGCTTTTCCCGGGATTTACTGCCCCCGAGGGGTTCTGGGCCTCACGTCAGGAACGTCAGAAGTTCATGTTGCATGCCGAAATCAATCTTTGCAGTCTCTTTAAGCGAGGCGAAGCAAAAATTGTAGCCTGCACCACCATGCCCTGCACTTCATGCATGCAGGCTCTCTGCGCACATGGGGTGAAAACCATTTATTACGGAGAAGACTATGCAGAGTCCCGCGCTCCCGAAATTGCAGCCATGTATGGAGTGGAGCTCATTCATGTGCCGGACTACCCGCTCTCTCAACGCTTCCCCCTGGTGAACTGAGGGAGCACGCAATGACTTTGTTCAGCAAGCCTTAACTTAACACGCGTTTCAACACACGACAAAAGACCCGCCTTTCGGCGGGTCTTTTGTCAAAAATGTTCAGCTTAATGCGTGCAAGTGAGCAATGAGCTTACTTGGCGCGATAGTACTGATAATGTACGCGCTCGTCAATGGCCAGAGCCTCGCGAACGGTGCGGATAACGGTCGGCTCAGCCTCGAAGGCGAAGAGCATGTACTGACCATGAGTCAGGTGCTGAGACTCATAAGCGAACTCGCGGCGACCCACGTTGGTAACCTCCGTAACCTTGGCGCCGGCGGCCTCGAGCTGAGCCTTCATAGCGGCGGTCAGCTCATCGAGGGTGGCGGAGCCCTTCATGTTAAGAACGATCAGTGCTTCGTACTTTCTCATAACTTGTATTTTAGTAAGATGTCTTGCTTTCGCAAAAAGCGTCGGCAAAGAATGCACCTTTTCAAGACAAAATGCAAGCCTAAAGTGCGTTTTACCTGATTTTTTTTGCTTTTAAGGGCTTAAATGAGCTTCAGACGCACCAAATCCTGCGTATCGATAAGTCCAACGGGCTTGTGATCGGCATCCAGCACAACCAAATCATCGATACGACGGTCACGCAGGGTCTTCACCGCGGTAATGGCGAGCTTATCGGCCTCCACGAATACGGGATTCTTCGTCATGAGCGCAGCTACGGGCTGAGCACCGCAAGCGGCATCCGCCTGATAAGCGCGAGCAAAGTCACCATGAGTGAACACACCGGCAAGAGTACCATCCTCGTGCGTGAGCACGCAGGCGCCTGCACGAGCGCTCGTCATAGCGATAATGCAGTCGGCAACCGTAGCGTTCTCGGGCTGCGTAGCAAACTCCTTGCGCATGATATCAGAGATGCGCATCAGCAGAGCGCGACCGAGAGAACCACCGGGGTGACTGCGGGCGAAGTCCTCCTTGGTGAAGTTGCGAGCCTCCAGAAGAGCCATAGCGAGAGCATCGCCCATCACCAACATAGCAGTCGAAGATGAAGTGGGAGCCAAGTTCAGCGGGTCGGCCTCGCGCTCAACGGCAGTATCGAGCACAACATCAGAAAGCTCAGCAAGGGTGGAGCTGCACTTACCTGTCATGCTGATGATGGTCATATCGAAGCGCTTGAGGAAGGGCATGAGCGTAAGCAGCTCCGAAGTCTCACCCGAAAAAGACATAGCGATACAAGCATCACCATCCTGCACAATACCAAGGTCACCATGCATGGCGTTCATCGAATCGAGCACCACGGAAGGAGCACCGGTGGAGGTCAATGTGGCGGCAATCTTGTTGCCGATAAGGCCGCTCTTACCCACACCTACCACAATGATTTTGTGGCCGGTCTCGATAGCCTTACGCATGGCGTTAACGGCCTGCACGAATGAATCATCAAGGCGAGCAGCAATAGCCTGCAAGGCTGCAATCTCGTCTTCAAAAACCTTTTTACCGCGAATGGTGTGATCAGTTGTCATGGTAATATATAGTGTGTAAATTACTTATCGCCCCTCATTCTACCATACTCACCCCCACCCCGCAACAAAAAAGCCGATTTCTCCCGCAAAAAATCGCCTCGCGGCTCCAAAATCCTCCTCCAAAATACAGAGGCAATCAGTTTTATCTTGAAACTTCCCGAAAAATAAGGTAAAAAGGTGGCAGGGATAATATCTACCCCGACATCTCATCTATGGAAACCTCATTCAAAATCCACGGCCTCTGTGCAGCTACGCACACCCCCATGAACGCCGACGGCTCCTGCAACCCGAATGCAGTTGATCCTCAGGCCAAGTTCCTGGCCTCTCAGGGCATCAAGTCGGTCTTCATCACCGGCTCCACCGGTGAGTCCGCCCACATGCAGCTTACCGAGCGTAAGGAAAACATGGCCGCTTGGGGTGAAGCCGGCAAGAAATACGGCATCGACGTTATCGTACACACCGGCGGTAACTGCGTGTACGACGGCCGCGAGCTCGCCGCCTACGCCGTGGAATGTGGTGCCACCGCCACCGCCTGCAATGCGCCCTGCTACTTCAAGCCCGGCAGCGTGGAACTGCTCACCCAGAGCTTGGCAGTAGCCGCCTCCGGTGCACCTGAGCTTCCCTTCTACTTCTACGACATCCCCGCTCTCACTCACGTTGGCTTCAATCCCTGCAAGATGATTGCCGCCTGCGCAGCAAGCATTCCCAACTTCGTGGGTGTGAAGTTCACCAACCCCGACCTTGCTCTCTATATGGATGCCCTCAACTATGACGGCGGCAAGTACGACATTCCGTGGGGTGTGGACGAGTGGTTCCTCGGTGCTTACGCCACCGGTGCCAAGGGCGGCGTAGGCTCCTCCTTCAACTATGCTCCCAAGCTCTACAATGACATCATGAAGGCTGTGGATGCCGGCGACATGGCTGAGGCCCGCCGTCTGCAGCAGCTCTCCGTCACCATGATTAACATCATCGCCGGCAAGGGCTACATGGGCTGCTGCAAGTACCTCATGAGCGAGTGGACCGGCGTGGACTTCGGCCCGGCTCGTCTGCCCATGGGCAAGCAGGACAAAGCCACTCTCGACGCTCTTAAGAGCGAGCTGAAGGCCATCGGCTTCTACGATTGGGCCATCTACAAATAACCTCTGACCCTCTGCCTCATTATGGATACGAAAGCACTTGGCGAATTCTACAAAGACAAGCTGCTCAGTGAGGTAGTACCGTTCTGGTTCCCCCGTTCCCTCGACAAGGTGAACGGGGGGCTCTACCATTGCTACGCCGCAGACGGCACTTTGGTAGACACCGACAAGAACGTCTGGGCACAGGGCCGCATGGCCTGGATGCTCCTCACCTGCTACAACAGCATTGAAAAGCGCCCCGAATGGAAGGAATATGCCGAAAGCGCACTGAAATTCCTCGAAGAGAAATGCGTCGACCCCACAGACGGGCGCATGTACTTCCACATGACGGCGGAGGGTACCCCCATCCGCAAGCGCCGCTACGCATACAGCGAATGCTTTGCAGCCATTGCATGGGCGGCTCACTACGGTGCCACAGGCGACCCCAAGAGCGCCGAGCGCGCCCGCCATTGGTTCGACATCTACGCCGACATCTTCTTCACCCCCGGCAAAATGGCACCCAAGAGCACCGGCAATCGTCCCGGTGAGAACCTCGGCTGCCGCATGATTATGATTGTCACGGCACAGGAACTGCGCCGATACTTGGGCGATGCCGACGGAAGCCTTACAGCATGGATTGACCGCTGCATCAACGACCTGCGCACCCTCTTCATGCACGAAGATGTCAAGGCTGTGCTGGAAAATGTTGCTCCCGACGGCTCCATCATCGACCACTTCGACGAGCGCACCCTCAACCCCGGCCACGACATCGAAGGCGGCTGGTTCGTGCTGGAAGAAGCCCGCTATCGCGGCGGCGACAAGAGTCTGATTGAAACCGGCTGCAAGATGATTGACTGGGCTCTGGAAAGAGGCTGGGACAAGAAGCACGGCGGCCTGCTCTACTACACGGATGTGTACAACAAACCCGTGCAGGAATACTGGCACAACATGAAGTTCTGGTGGCCCCATGACGAGGCTCTCATCGGCACGGCTCTCGCCTACGTCATGACCGGCGATGAGAAATACGCCGAATGGCACCGGCGCATCCACGATTGGGCCTTCGAGCACCTTCAGGACAAAGAACACGGCGAATGGTTCGGCTACTGCAATCAGGACGGCACCACCACCAACGGCCTCAAAGGCTCCATGTGGAAGTCGTTCTTCCATCACCCCAGAGCGCTGTGGTGCTGCGGTCACTACTTCGGTGCCATTCCGAACGCCGTTCCGTCTAAGTAACTCTCCAATAAAATAAGAAAACTAATATATGATTATAGGAATTCTCAACTCAGGCGGTGACTGCCCCGGCATCAACGCTGTTATTGAGGGCTACGTATCGGCGGCATACAGCCGCGGCTGGCGAGTCATCGGTTTCCACGATGGCTTTGAAGGTCTGCTCCCCGTTGAAGGCGGGCGCCGTTACGAAATGCTCACCCCCATGAAGACGCATAAAATCCGCTCGCACGGCGGCACCATTCTCGGTACCACCAACACGGGTAACTTCCAGGTTGTCATCAACAAACTGGGCATTCCCCGCGTCGAGCCGGAAATCATGGCCAAGGCGACCAAGACCATTTCCGCTCTCGGTTTGCAGGCACTTGCCGTTATCGGCGGCAACGGCTCGGCTCGCACAGCTAACCTGCTTTCCGAGGAAGGGCTGCCCGTTATCTCCATCCCCAAGACCATTAACAACGACCTCTGCCCCGACTCCGACTACACCTTCGGTTTCCAGAGTGCCGTGTCGGTGGTGAGCGAATCCATCGACCGCATTCGCACCACGGCCAATGCCCACCAGCGCATGATGGTGGTTGAAGTCATGGGCGACCAGTCCGGCTGGATTGCCCTGCACTCGGCCATCTCCTCCGCAGCCGATGTGGTACTCATTCCCGAGATTCCCTTCGACCTGCAAAATGTGGTAGACTGTGTTAAAGCCCGCAAGGCCAAGGGACAGCGCGAGATTATCGTAGTTGTGGCCGAAGGTGCCAAACTCAATGGTCAGCTCGTAACCGTCCGCAACAAAGACAATGGCGATGAGCGTCTGGGCGGCATCGGTAACAGACTCTCCAAGATGCTCGAAGAGATGACCGGCATCGAGACCCGCTACTGCGTGCTCGGTCACACTCAGCGCGGCGGCAGCCCCTGCCCGTTCGACCGCATTCTGGGCATCCGCTTCGGCGTAGAGGCCGTTAAACTCATCGAGCAGAGTAACTTCGGCCGCACCGTTGTGCTCAATGGTCTGAATGTTGACAGCGTACCGATTTCGCAGGCTATCGCCAAACCTCGCATGGTTTCGGCCGACAGCCAGATTGTTCGTACCGCACGCGATTTAGGCATCATCTTCGGCGACCGCCGACCGGAAGAGATTTTCGGCAGCAAAGCTGCAGATATGGCTGAGGAAAAAACCACAGCGAAGCCCCGAAAGAATACCAAAACAAAGGAATGAAAAAACTGATTACCAGATTTGCCGGTTTAATGTGTGTGAGCGCAGCCATGCTGAGCTCCTGCACCCAGATGTTCAGCGGTCCGACAGCAGCTCAGATGAAGCCCAGCTATCTGGCCATGGAGACGAACTCCGGGCGCATCCTCTTCTCGCAGAACCCGAATGAACGGCGCCCCATCGGCATGTTGACCAACATCGCCACGGCACTTGTGGCACTCGACTGGGCCAATGCCCGCAATGTCAGCATGGAAACCGAGCTCACTGTACCGGCGCAAGCCTGCCAGTGGCCGGACACTAACCTGCTGCACCTGCGCCCGGGCGACCGCATTTCCCTGCGCGATGCCCTGCACTCCGCCATCATGTGGGATGACAGCGCCTGTGCCACCACCCTGGCCTATGCCTGCGGCTCGACGCTGAGTTCCATCGACCCCGAGGGTGCCTTTGTTGCTCAAATGAACCAAATGGCAGCCACCATCGGCATGAATGCCACTCGATTTAAGGGCAGCAACGGAGCCGTCATCTCGATGGCCTCCACGCGCGACCTCGCACTCATGGGCATGTACGCCATTGAAAAACCGGCATTTAAGGCAATCAGCTCCAAAAGAAATCATACGGCAACCGTCCGTTCCGGCTACGGCCAGCTCCGACAGGTTCAAATCATCAACTCCAACCGCCTCCTTGCCTACGACAACGTAGACGGTGTGCGCGCGGCTCGCTCCAAGAGCGCAGGCTGCTGCCTGATTGCCACCAGCACACGCAACTCCGTAAAAATGACAGATCCGCGTACAGGCCAACCCGCCACCTACGCACAGAGACTGCTTGTTGTTGTTGCCGGCATGCCCGACTCCGACAGCCGCTACAAGACCGCCACCGGTCTGCTCCGCGACAGTTGGAAGCCGTGGGAGGAATGGCAAAAGGCCAATGATTTCGCCGACCACTCCAAATTCATTATTCTTCCTCACTAAAATCTTACAATCATGAATATCGGAATTCTCAACGCCGGTGGCGACTGCCCCGGTCTCAATGCCGTGATTGAGGGTGCCGTAGGTGCAGCAACCGCACGCGGCTGGAAAGTCTACGGCTTCTACGACGGGTTCGAGGGCCTGCTCTCAACCCCTGAAAACGAGCGCTGGAAAATTCTCACTCCTGAGAATTGCCACAACGTTCGTTCCTGCGGCGGCACCATTCTGGGTACTGTAAACAAAGGTAACTTCACCGTGAAGAGCGGTGTAGGCGGCCGCATGCAGATTGCAGAAGACGTGCTGGCTCGCAGCAAGGCCACCGTGGATCGTCTGGGACTCAAGGCCCTCATCGTTGTGGGCGGCGACGGCTCCCAGACCATTGGCAATGAACTTCGCGCCATCGGACTGCCCATTGTCGGCGTGCCCAAAACCATCGACAACGACCTCGGTGCTACGGACTACACCTTCGGCTTCTGGACGGCAGTCTCCGTCGTGAGCGAAAATCTGGACCGACTTCGCACGACTGCCGACTCGCACAAGCGCATGATGGTAGTAGAGGTGATGGGCCGTCACGCCGGTTGGATTGCCCTCTATGGTGGCATTGCCGGTGGTGCCGATGTCATTCTTATGCCCGAGATTGAGTTCAAGCTCGAAGAAATCGTGCGTAAGGTCGAGCTGATGAAGGCACTGGGGCAGCGTGAAATCATCATTGTGGTGAGCGAGGGCGCTAAGATTGGCGGCAAATTGCTCACACTGGATGAAGAAACCAAGGGCGAGGTACGACTGGGCGGCATTGCCTCCTTCCTCTCCACGAAGCTCGAGACCATCACCGGCATCGAAACCCGTTACTGCGTACTGGGTCACATTCAGCGCGGCGGCAGCCCCATCCCCTACGACCGTGTGCTCGGCGTACGTTGCGGTGCCAAGGCCATCGACCTCATCGAGGAGGGCAAGTTCGGCGAGACCGTTGCCCTGCACGGCGTAGACATGGTTTCCATGCCCATCGAAGAGGCCGTTCGCACCCTGCACTTAGTAGACAGCCAGAGCCAGCTTGTGGAGGCTGCCAAGGAAATCGGCATCTCCTTCGGTGATGACACCAAGTTGTTCTGATAAATCTATTTATCAACCCGCAATTTCAAAAGCCGCAGCGTACATGCTGCGGCTTTTTTCTATCAAATACTGCGAGTGCGCTGCCCTCTTCATTCAGAGGTCGATTGCAGACTGATTTCTTTCTCCATCATGGGAGTAAGCGTACGAAAATCGTAATAGAGCTCACGACTACCCAAATAATCTCCGCTCTGCGGGTGTACTCGTTCCACACTCACAATCAGATATTGCCCCTCGGCTCTCGCAAAAACGAAAGGCACAACCATGTGCGGAGAATAAGCCGAACTTCTCCACTCACTCTTAAAATGCCCTCGGCGCTCCAAGGGCTTGCGGGCTATACGACAACGCGAACCATCGGGAGCGACAGTCATAATCTCCCCCTTCAATTCATAACAATTTCCTCTACCCCACCCCTTAGCGGAATAGGCGACCCGCCTTTCGGCATCCCATTGCAGCGGGGTGCGGCGCAACTTATCCGCCGGGAACAACTCGGCAAAAAGCGCCGTCTCCTGCTCCGTAAGAGTCTCTCTTACAGGACTGAGCTCACGGCGCGACCAACTTTTTTGCACCGTTCCCTCTATGCAACGAGTATGAGGATTGAAGGTCACGACATCGAAATAAATCCGCTCATCATTGAAATCCACGATATCCGTCAAGTTGCTCACAAACACAAAAGGCACCACTGCTCTTTGCTCGCGCTCCTTAAAGTTCACTCGGCTACCGTCGCCACCATCAAAACGCACACAGGACAATCTCCGCCGCGTGCTGCCATCCGCGGAAAATTGCACAATATTCTCACGCAACACACGCTTATGCGCCTCATTACGCCCCCATGAAGAAGAATATTCTGTAAGGGTATCGGCATCCCAGCCCTTTTCCACCGGCAACATCTCCTTACCGAAGAACTTATCAAACAGCGCGGCATCCTCCGGCTTCACTTCATCACAGAGAAGCGTTTCGACACAAGCCGGGGCGGGCGACGGAATATCCGCCGCGCTGAGTACCCCGCCGGCAACCAGCATCAGAGCGAAAACAAATGTACTTTTCATCGAAATTATCATGGTAAAGAATTAACAACTCGCATATAAAAATCGTTCAACAAACCTTCATCCGACAGAACCTCCTGCGGTAACGGCGTAGCGAGCAATTGCGCTTGCATCTGCTCGCAGTGACGGCAGACTTCAACGAGAACCTGAGGGTCTGGCAATTTTTCCAGAGCACGACAACGCACCAGATGAGCCATCAACACCTGCTGCTCGGGAGTGCCGATTTGCTGCACAAGTTCCGTTACCGGCAGGGGATAAAAAGCCTTATTCTGCATAACATAGCGGGCCGAGAGCAGCGTACGCAGCGTACCAAGGCTCAGCTTGCACTCGCGCATAGTTCCGACATCCCCCGGCGGCAGGTTGAGCAAGCGACGCAAGTACACATGCGCAGCGCTCATCAAACCATGCACCATAGCTCCGACTCTCAGCGACGGTGCGCACACAGCACGCAATTCATCCGCACAGCAATGAGCCTCCCAAACCGGGGCATGCAGCAGTTCGTAGGCATTCCACCCATTCTTACGAATAATTCTCAGGAACTTCCCCAACTCATACCCCAGAACATCTTCACCCGGCAAATGTAATTCATCCGGCGGAGGGGTAAGAGAAAAATAACGGGCAGCAGGATATGCGTAAACAAAGCGCACGTCGTAATCGCTCTGCGGACCATGGCAGCCATAAGCTCGTGAGCCGGCCAGACAAATCAGCAAAGGGGTAGCTCCATGCTCTGCACAGAGCTCCTGAACAGACTGAGTGATAAGGTCTCTCATTCCTGTGGTAAAGAGGCATGCAAGGCCTCCCATCGACTCTTCATCTCCGAAATAACCTCACGACGAACAGATGGCGACAGTTCCCAGGTCAGCGGCATGGCCTGAGTGAAATAACGTGGCAGCAATGTGCAGAAATCCACGTCACCTCCCTGAAAAGGAGCCCGATGATCTCTTTGCGGCCACTGCACATCATTGACATGGGCTCCGTACAGATAGGGTTTGAGCCCTTTCAAGTACTGATTATGATTAAGCAGGAGCAAATTATGCTTACGCTGAATATGCCCGAAGTCATGCCAGTAGCGCACATGAGGATTGTCGGCAAACTCAGCCAACAGACAAGGCATTTCCAACTCTCCGGGAACCTGTTCAAAATGACTTCTACCCTCGACGCCCAGCACCAGATTAAGCTCCTTTGCCTTATCAGCCAATCGATAAAGAGCCTCACGCGCACGTTCGTAATAGATAGGAGCCAATTTCATACGCCGCCGCACATATTCTCCCTTTAATCGGGCATATTCCACCGACCCGCCGTAGCCATGCCTCACAAGTCGCTGCAATTTCCGCGTGCATTCATGCCCACGGAACAACTCAACTTCTCCCATGTGTAAGACCACATAACGCGCCTCCAGTCGAGCAGCAACCAGCAGAGTTTCCAGACTCAATCGCATAGCTCGTTCCCGTTCCTCCGGGCGATGGGAGGTAAATCGATAAGCATCCGGCGCGTCCCCCTGTACATCAATAGGAGCCGGGCAAAAATTATGAACACCTGTCACGCGAATGCGCTTTTCGTCCACAGCCTTCATCAGACCGGGCATCAGCGAGAGAGAAAGCCCATGAGAGGCCTCGATATTCTCAAAGCCCAGTTCCCGGATTTCGTCGCACATCGCCCCGCCGTCCGTATGACGAGAGCTGTTCCAGCATGTGGAAAAGACATTCACGCCCCCAGCATAACCACCCGACACACAGAAAGCAAGCGCGAAATATGTATACCACGGGAAAAAACGACCCCTCCCTCTCATCGTGTTGCAATTTTCTCCAACAGGGCAAACGCATTTGAGTTGTGTCATACATCCTCGAGATTCAGGTATCCGA